>NZ_CAKUCL010000229.1 GCF_934643405.1 uncultured Actinoplanes sp. | reverse complement strand
TCAACCACGACGGCGGGAGCTTGGTCCCCGCCGAGGAGGTCGACGGCGATCCGCGCGGTGCCCGGCTCCCCGACAGTGAGCTGTCCGGAAGCCGCGGCACCGGCTGATCGCCGTTGCTCAGGTGCGACCCGCCCGGCGATCGGGCGCGCCACTAAGAGAGGCTCAGACCTCGAGGACCTGACGGCCGTTGTAGGTGCCGCAGACTCCGCAGGCGGTGTGCGGCAGGTGCGGCGACTTGCAGTTGGGGCACGCCACGGTGACAACCGCGGTCGCCTTCCAGTTCGCCCGGCGCGACCGGGTGTTGCTGCGCGACATCTTGCGCTTGGGGACGGCCACGGTTCCTACTCCTCGATCCGGTTTTGCTGGTATTGCGGGCTTTGCTGGTCCGGCGCCGCCGGCTCTTCGGCCGACAGGTTGCGCAAGGCGGCCCAACGGGGGTCGACGTCCTCGTGGCTGTGATCGGCCGGGAGGTCGTCGAAATGCACCCCGCACTCGGGGCACAAGCCTGGGCAGTCCGGCCGGCAGAGCGGGTTGGTGGGCAGGGTGAGCACCACCGCGTCCCGTACCGCCGGCTCCAGGTCGATCAGATCGCCCTGCATCCGGCCCACCTCGTCCTCGTCCGTCGTCTCCTCGGTGGTGCTGTCCTCGTATGCGAACAGCTCCGCGATCGGAACGTCGAAGGACTCGCTGATCTCGTTGAGGCAGCGCCCGCACTCGCCGGTGAGCGAGCCGCGAACCCTGCCGCTGACGTACACGCCCTCGGAGACCGACGTGAGCACGAGATCGAGCTCGACGTCCGACCCCTCGGGGACCGAGATCAGCTCCAGACCGAGGTTTTCCGGCGCCGGGATCACCCGTTTCAGGGCACGCGTCGCACCAGGCTGCCGGGGGAGCTTCGTCGTGTCGACGACCAGTGGCTGCCTGGGATCCAGGTGACTCTGCGGTGACTTGGGCATCATGAACTCTCAGCCGTGGACAGGCCGAAGAGAAAGGTTACCTGAGCTGCGGCCGTACCGTCGAATCCGGGTCGCTCGGTCGGCTAGAACGGCAACGGCCGTTCGTTGTCCTCACCCTGGAACGTGCCGATCTCGCGCAGCGCGTGCATCTTGTCGCGGCCCCGCTCTATCGACGCCAACGCCCTGGTCAGGAACTGTTCGAAGTTGGCCAGCGCGGTGTCGACGTAGTCGTCGACCTCCTCGCGCAGGCGCTGCGCCTCGGTCCGGGCCTCGGCGATGATCCGGGCGCCCTCGTGCTCGGCGGAGACGGTGATCTCGTTGACCGAGACCAAGCGGGCGTGCTCGGTCTCGCCCTCGCTGATGATCCGGTCGGCCTCCCGGCGGCCGGCCTCGATGATCCGGTCCCGCTCGTCCAGCACGGCGGCCGCCTTGCGCAGCTCCGACGGCAGCTCGGAGCGCAGGACGTCGAGCTGCTCCAGCATCTCGCCGCGGTCGAACATGAACATCGTCCGGGACATCGGGACGGAGCGCGCTTCCTGAACGGAATCGATGATCTCGTCGATGCGGTCGAGCGAATCCACCGGTGCCTCACTCCTGTCATCTGCGACCCACGCGGCTTCATCTTCCACTCACGCAGCGTGGTGCGATCACGGTACTGCGTCGCCGCCGCCGCCGTTTCCGGCGCGCCGGAAACCGCTCAGTTCTGCTTGAGCCGGGTGGCCAGCCGCTCGCCGACGAAGTCCGGCACGTACGCCGACGCGTCGCCACCCCACTTGACCACGTCTTTGACGAGACTCGACGACAGGAACGAGTACAGCGGATTCGTCGGCATGAACAGCGTCTCCACGCCCGACAAGCCGATGTTCATCTGCGCCATCTGCAACTCGTAGTCGAAATCACTGACCGCGCGAAGTCCCTTGACCACGACGGCCGCACCCTGAGCACGGCAGAAGTCGACGAGCAGGCCGTGGAACGAGGCGACCCGGACGTTCGGGTACGGCGCCGTCGCCTCGGTCAGCATCTCCAGTCGTTCCTCGATCGTGAACAAACCGGTCTTCGACTGATTGATCAGTACGCCGATGATCACTTCGTCGAAAAGGCGGCTCGCCCTTTCCACGATGTCGAGGTGTCCGTTGGTGACCGGATCGAAGGAGCCAGGGCACACCGCTCGTCTCATGATCCGCGACCGTACCAAAGAGTAGTCTCGCCGTAACGCCGGCTGCGTTCGGCTGTGATGCCATCCACCCACGTCATTGTCCCCCCACGGGTGGAACGCTCCAGCGCAACCACCGCCTCGGGCGCGAGCCAGCCGTTCTCCACCAGCAAAATCTGTACTTCGGCGATCTCCGTGGCGTCCACGGCGTACGGGGGATCGGCGAAGACGACGTCGTAGGGGCCACCGTCCGGCGGGCCGGCCAGTACCTGCAACACCTTGCCGGTGACCAGGCGGGCCGCGTTGCCGACCCGCAAGGCCACGATGTTGTCGCGGATCGTCCGGGCGGCGCGGGCGTCCGATTCGACGAGAAGAGCATGGCTCGCTCCGCGCGACAACGCCTCCAGACCGACCGCGCCGGAACCGGCATACAGGTCGGCGAATCGCGCGCCGGACAAGTCGATCATCGAGTCGAGAGAGCTGAAAAAAGCCTCGCGGACACGATCCGATGTGGGCCGGGTGAGGGCACCGGCCGGAGCGGACAGTCGCCGGCCGCCGTGGGCGCCGGCGATGATCCTGGTCATGCGACCTCGCACGGGTATGCGGTGAACACGACTTGAAGCTACTTCACCACTTACTCACCGCAACCGTCGAGTGAACAATTCCCCATTCGGGCCGCCACTCTGGGCACCGGGCGCGTCTCCGTTTGTCGATGGAAGATCACGGATGTGCAACAACACACTTAAGAGTGTCTGAGGGATTTCCCGGATTCGCATTAGTCGCTAGGGTCATGCGCTGTTGCAGGCGCCAATTGTCGCTTGCAGACGACGTGGGGAGGCGTCGTCGACGGCTGTCGCCCTCATCGGCGACGGCCCGCCGCTTCCTCGCCGCACCCCGTTGATCCCCTATCAGGAGTAGGCGTGAACCTGCTTAACACCAAGTTTCGGCGGGCCTCAGCGGCCGTTGCCGGCACGATCATCGGCCTGACCGGTGTCGCCGTGTTCGCCGCCCCGGCCAGCGCCCACGCGCCGTCCGTGGACGGCACGACCTCTTGCGTCAAGAGCGACAAGAAGTGGGACGTCGACTGGACGATCGGCAACGACTACGGCAAGACCGCCGTTGTCGACACGATCAAGTTCCTGTCGGCTGACGGCAAGGAGCTCGACAAGAAGGCCGTCAAGACCGAGGGCGGCGCCCCGGGCACCGACGTCCCGACCTACTCGGCTCCTTGGCAGGACAACAAGGCCAACGCGATCCACGTCCACAGCAAGGTCTCGACCGACCTCAAGGACGTGACGATCTCGGTCGTCCTGAAGTGGTCGGACGGCTTCATCAACGACGGTCTCGACGGCCGCCCGGGCCCGAAGACCAAGACGGTCTCCAAGCCGGAGACCTGCACGGAGCCGACCACCCCGCCGACGTCGGCGCCGACGACGACCCCGCCCACCTCGGCGCCGACGTCCACCCCGCCGAGCACCCCGCCGAGCACCCCGCCGGCCACGCCGGAGCTGCCGGTGCCGACCCCGTCCACCACGGCGGAGCCGGGCGAGTTCAAGCCGATCGTGAAGATGGACTGCGACACCATCACCATCGGCATGGACAACCCGAAGAACGGCCTCGACTGGACGATGGGCTTCGAGACCTCCAAGGGCGAGAAGCGCCAGATCACCGTCGCCGCGGGCGAGAAGAAGACCGAGATGTTCTCCGCCAAGGAGGGCTTCAAGGTCAAGGTCACCCTCACCGTCACCTTCGAGGGCAAGAAGTACTCGGACTGGACTGACATCGACTACGTCAAGCCGGCCGACTGCGACAGCAGCGGCAACGCCGGCGGCCTGCCGGTGACCGGCGCCGCGGCTGGTGGCATCGCGGGCGGCGCGGCCGTCCTGCTGGCCATCGGTGTGGTGCTGTTCGTCATGGCCCGCCGTCGCAAGGTGAAGTTCACCGCCTGATAGCGATCAGGTCTGCTCCTGAGAAGGGCGCGTCGACTCCGGTCGGCGCGCCCTTTTCGTTGCCCGGGTTCAGACCGGCTTTCTCTTCGCCCTGGTGAAACTGCCCGGCGAGAACGTGCCGTCGTCGTCCGGCTGGTAGTCCCGGATCGCCACCACGGCGTCGACGGGCAATGTCCCGTACACATGGGGGAATGGTTTGCCCTCGGGGTGTGGCGGGTCGCCCTGCTCCCAGGTGACCGGGACCGGCAGACGGGCCTCGTCGATCTCGAGCAGCAGCATGTCGGAGCGGCCGCGGAAGAGGGCGGTCGCCGGCAGGTGCACCTGCTCCTCGGTGGAGCAGTGGATGAAGCCCTGGCTCGCCAACGTGTCCGCGGCGTAGACGCCGGCCTCTTGCGCTTTCGCCCACTCGTCGCGGGAGCAGATGTGCAGGATCATCCCTTCTCCAGGTACTCGGCGCGTTCCTCGTCGACCAGCGCCGCGACCGAGGCCGCCAGCGCCGGATATTTCGTCAGGTCCGGGTCGTCGCCCACCAGCGCGGCCGCCTCGGCGCGGGCATCGGTGATCAGCTTCGCGTCGTGCAGCAGGGACAACAGACGCAGGTGCGAGTGCCGGCCGGACTGCGACGCGCCCAGCACGTCACCCTCACGCCGCTGCTCCAGGTCGATCTCGGAAAGCTTGAAGCCGTCGGTGGTGGAGGCGACCGCGGCCAGCCGTTCGCGCGCCGCCGTGCCCTCGACCGACTCGGTGACCAGCAGGCAGATGCCCGCCGCCGAGCCCCGGCCGACGCGGCCGCGCAACTGGTGCAGCTGGGAGACGCCGAACCGGTCGGCGTCCATGATGATCATTACGGTGGCGTTCGGCACGTCGACGCCGACCTCGATCACCGTGGTCGCGACCAGGACGTCCAGATCACCGGCCGCGAAGGAACGCATCACCGCGTCCTTCTCGTCGGCGGGCAGCTTGCCGTGCAGCACCCCGATCCGCAGGCCGTGCAGCGGGCCCTCGGCGAGCAGCGGCGCCACCTCGGTCACCGCCAGCGGCGGCCGGCGGGCGGGCTCGTTGTCCGGCGGCGGCTCCTCGTCCTCCTCGGCTCCCGACGTGCCGATGCGCGGGCACACCACGTACGCCTGATGGCCGGCCTGGATCTCCTCCCGCAGCCGGCGCCAGGCACGGTCGAGGAAGGCGGGCTTCTCCGGCGGTACCACGTGGGACGCGATCGGTGAGCGGCCGCGCGGCAACTGCGACAGCACGGAGGTCTCGAGATCGCCGTAGACGGTCATGGCGACCGTACGGGGAATGGGTGTCGCCGTCATGACCAGAACGTGCGGCGGGGTGGCCGCCTTGGCGCGCAGGGCGTCCCGTTGCTCGACACCGAACCGGTGCTGCTCGTCGACCACGACCAGCCCGAGATCGGAGAAGTCGACGCCCTCGTAGAGCAGCGCGTGGGTGCCGATCACGATGCCCGCGCTGCCGTCCGCCACCTTGGCCAGAGCCGCCCGCCGAGCCGCCGCCCCGAGCGAGCCGGTGACCAGGGTGAGCTGCGTGCCGGCCGGGTCGCCGTCGATCTCCCCGGCCCGGCCGAGCGCGCCGAGCTGCTGGGCGATGCCACGGTAGTGCTGGGTGGCGAGCACCTCGGTGGGCGCCAGCAGAGCGGCCTGGCCGCCGGCGTCGACGACCTGGAGCATCGCGCGCACCGACACGAGCGTCTTGCCCGAACCCACCTCGCCCTGCAGCAACCGGTGCATCGGGTGCGGTTGCGCCAGATCGGCGGCGATCTCCTCGCCGACGGCGCGCTGCCCCTCGGTCAGCTCGTACGGCAGGCTCGCGTCGAACTTCGCGAGAATCCCGGTCTCACTGCGCGGCCGGGCCCGGCCGGGCGCGGCGGCGGCGCGGGCACGGCGTTGCACAAGAGTCAGCTGTACGGCGAACGCCTCGTCCCATTTGAGACGGTACCGAGCCGCGTACAGAGCCTCTTTCGAACTCGGCCGGTGGATCTCGCGGAGGGCGGTGCCGATGCCGACGAGATTGCGGTTGGCGCGCACCTCGGCGGGCAGCGGATCGGCGGGCGGCTGGAACGTGTCCAGCACGGTGCGGACGCACTTGGCGATGACCCAGGTCGGCACGGCCTGCGCGGCCGGATAGACCGGGATCATCGCGCCGGCGAACTCCTCGATCTCCTCGGCTGCCTCGTCCTCGGTCGCGTCCGCGCTGAGCAGCTGATACGCCGGGCTGTTCAGCTGCCGCTTGCCGCGGAAGTCGGTGACCTTGCCGGCGAACAGCCCCCACCGTCCCCGCCTGAGGTCGCGCTCGCGCCACGCCTGGTTGAAAAAGGTGCAGGTCAGCGTGGCGCCGGAGCCGTCCGAGATGGTGATCTCGAGCATGTTGCCCTTGCGCTGCCGCATCGGCTTCACATTGACCGCCTGGACCTGCGCGAGCACGGTGACCTGCTCGCCGATCTGCAACCCCTGCATGTCGGTGTGCTCGCCGCGCTCGTCGTACCGCCGCGGGAAGTGATAGATCAGGTCCCCGGCGGTGTGCAGATCGAGGTGGGTGGCAAGAGCTTTCGCCGTACGGTCCCCGAGCACCTTGTTCAAAGGCGTGTCGGTGGTGGTCTCGTTCATTCGACTCCAACCAACAGGTGGTAACGCGGCTGCCCGCCGGCGTAGCACTGCAGCTCGACGAAGGGCCAGGCTTGCGTGACGTGCCGGGTCAGCGTGTTCTCGAGGTCGGCCGGGGCGTCGGCTCCGAGCACGACGGTGGCCAGCTCGCCGCCACCGCCCAGCATCCGGTCGACCAGCCGCTTGCTGACCTCGGCGAGATCGCTGCCGATCAGGTGCACCTCCCCGTCGACGAGGCCGAGCAGATCCCCGGCCCGGCACGGCCCGGCGACGGTGAGCGAGTCGCGCTGGGCGGTGCAGACCTCGCCGTACCGGCAGGCGCCCGCGGCTTCGGCCATCCCGATGACGTCGTCGCTGAACGGCCGGCCGGCGTCGCGCACGGCGAGGGCGGCCAGGGCCTGAACGGGCGAGCGGGTGGGGACGACACTCACCCGTACGCCCATGGCCTCCGCCTCCCGCGCCGCGGAGCTGGCGACGGCGTGCGTGTTGGCGTCGTTGGGCAGCAGCACGACGGCGTCCGCCCCGGTGGCCCGGATGGCCTCGAGCATCTCCCGCGTCGACGGATTGCGCCCGACGACGGTGGCCCCTTCGGCGGCGAAGATCGCGGTGAGCCCGTCCCCCGCCGCGACGACGACGGCCCCGCGACTCCCCGGGTCCCCCGCGGCTACCCCGCGCTCGTCCCGGCCACCGTCGTGCATCCAGTCGCGATGGCCGCCCGCGAGCAGCCGATGGACGTCCGGCGCGTGCTCGGCCTGCTCGAGCGGCGTCACGCTGATGCGATGCGGCCGTCCAGCCTCGATCCCAGCCTCCAGGGCCGGCCCGATCCCGGCGGCCGGCACATGAACGTGGACATTCCAGGTGGCGACCCCGGCGTCCCCGCTCCCGACGACCACCAGCGAGTCCCCGAGCGCCTCCAGCTCGGAGCGCAGCCGCTCAACGGCGGGCGCCGGCGCATCGAGCAGATATTGCACCTCGTACCCGGAGCCGCCCTCACTACCGCCCACCCCCACCGCCGCCGCCCCGCCGGCGTTCACCACGCTGGCTCCGGCCGGGCCCAGCACCTCGCCACCATCCGCGCCCAGCACCTGGGCACCAGCCGCGCGCATCGCCTCGCCACCAGCCGCGCCCAGCACCTGGGCACCAGCCCCGCCCAGCACCTGGGCACCAGCGGCGCGCATCGCCTCGCCACCAGCCGCGCCCAGCACCTCGCCACCAGCCGCGCCGGCCACACCGGCTCCAGCCGCGCCCGAACGCGTTACTCCACTCGAGTCCCCCACCGCGCCCGAGACTCCCACGGTCCCACCCGCTTCAATGGACATATCGGGTTTGTCCGTTCCAGCGAGACCGAGAGCATGGGCGGCAGGGAGATCAGCTTGGGTTAGGCGGTCACCGGAAGCGAGGTGGTCGGCCGAGGCCGAGCCAGAGGAAAATGCCAGCCGGCCGGCGGAAGCCGGGCGGTCGCCCGAAGCCAGGCGGTCGGCGGAAGCCGGGCGGTCGCCCGAAGCCAGGCGGTCGGCGGAAGCCGGGCGGTCGCCCGAAGCCGGGCGGTCGGCCGACGCCGAACGGTCGGCCGACACCAGACCGGAAGGAAACGCCGGGGCCTCATCCGACGCCGAGCGGTCGGCGGAAGCCGATCCGGGCAGGAACGCTGAACCCTCGCCCGGCGCCGAGCGGGAAGCCGGCCCGTCGCCGGACGGCGAGCGATCGGCGGGAGCCGTGCCGTCGGGCGCGCGCACGGCGGATGACGATGCCGCACGGGGACCGTCGAGGGGTGCCAGCGAAGCGCCCGCCGCGGCGTCGGGCGCGCTTCGGCCGTCTGTTCGGGGGGTCAGGGCGTCCACCAAGGCGTCCAGCAGCAGGCACAGGCCTCGGCCTCCGGCGTCGACCACTCCGGCCCTCGCCAGGACCGGGAGCTGCTGCGGGGTGCGGGCCAAGGCCTCCGACGCCGACCTTGCCGCCTCGCGGGCGACCGCCAGCAAGTCGTCGGACCTGATGCGGCCGGCGCCCTCGGCCGCGGCGGCCGCCACCGACAGGACGGTGCCCTCCACCGGGCGGGCCACCGCCGCGTACGCCGCCTCGGACGCCGACCTCAACGCCCTCGCCAGCTCGCCGCCGCGGACCGCGACCGAGCCGGCCAGGCTGTCGGCCATGCCGCGGAGGATCTGCGAGACGATGACGCCCGAGTTGCCCCGGGCGCCGAGCAGCGCCCCGCGAGCCATCCGGCGCATCGCCCGGCCCAGGGGCGTCGAGTCCTCGCGGGCGGGGGCCGGCCAGTCCAGGCTCTCGATCGCCTCGAAGGTCTCCAGTGCCTCGTGCGCCGACGCGAGGGTGAGCACCAGGTTGGTGCCGGTGTCGCCGTCGGGGACCGGGTAGACGTTCAGTTCGTCGATCTCGCGCTGATGGGCCCGGAGCGCTTCGAGCCCACCACCGCACCAGCGGCGTACCGCGGCGGCGTCCAAGGTCTCGAGCACGCGAAAATCGTACTAACCGCCACCGACAATCTCCGGGGACCGCACCCTGACCGGGGCCGATTGGCCGCCGCGCCGTGGTATCGGGTAACCTTGCCGGGTTGCCTGCGGCGATGTTCGCTGGGCGCTTTCAAGTTTCGGTAACACCCAGTCGATCAAACCCAGGAGTATCCCGTGGCTAGCGTGTGCGAGATCTGCGGCAAGGGACCGGGCTTCGGCCACAACGTGTCCCACTCGCACCGGCGGACCAACCGCCGCTGGAACCCGAACATCCAGTCGGTGCGCACTCCGGCCGGTGGCGGCACGACCAAGAAGCTCCAGGTCTGCACCTCGTGCATCAAGGCCGGCAAGGTCGTCCGCGCCTGAGCTTCCGCTCGCTCTGACATCCAGCCGCCGGGTCCATGGCCCGGCGGCTGAGCGTGTCTGCGGGCAGGGCCCGGCGTGGGCCGGGCTTTCTACAGGGGCTTGGCGAAGGAGAGCACGCCCTCCTCGCCGGCGTAGTAGCCGAAGTCCTCGATCCGGTCGTAGCCGGCCGACTTGTACAGCGCGATCGCCTCGGGCTGCTTGTCGCCGGTCTCGAGGATCAGCCGGTAGCAGCCCGCGGACCGGGCCGACTCCTCCACGTGGGCCAGCAGGCGACGAGCCACCCCGCGGCCCCGGGCCGCGGCGATGGTGAACATCCGCTTCAGCTCCGCGTCGTTGCCGTGCCGGCGCCAGCCCGCACACCCGATCAGGCGCTCACCGTCGTCGGCCACGAAGAAGTAGCCGTCCGGCGGCGTGAAATCGGTCTCGCCGATCGGGGTGTCGTCACCGCTTCCCCCGTACCGGCGGGAGAGCTCGTCCATCACCTCACCGAGCAGCGACCGCACGGCCGGCTCGGTGATGTCAGCCTGTCTGATCTTCATGTCCTGCACGCCATCGAATCTAGGTCAGCGGAAATGGTCCCAGCCCATGCCCCCGGTCCACGGCTTGCGATCGACCGTCACGCCGGTGCCCTCGTGCACCACGCCGATCACCCGGAACTCCGGCGGCAGCGTCACCGCGGGCGGGAAGGTCGCGACGAGCGCGTGGTCGTCGCCTCCGGCGAGGAGCCAATGGTACGGGTCCACTCCGAGCGCCGTGGCGGCGTCCCGCATCTGATCCGGCACCTGGAACGCGTCGGTGTGCACGTCCACCCCGACGACGCTGTCCGTCGCGATGTGACCCAGGTCCTGCAACAGCCCGTCCGAGACGTCGATCATCGCCGTCGCACCGGCCGAAGCCGCCGCGGGACCCGCCCCGTACGGGACGAAAGGCCGCCGATAGGCCTCGACGAGAGCCTTGGGGGTGCGGAAACCGCGGGACAGCACGGTGTATCCAGCCGCGGCGTAGCCCGTACGACCGGCGAGTGCGATGACATCACCGGGCTGCGCCCCCGACCGTACGACCGGAGCCCGCCCTTGAAGGTCGCCGAGAGCCGTGACCGCGATCGTGAGCGTGGGGCTCGCGGACATGTCACCGCCCACCACGCCGGCGCCGACCGAGGACGCCTCCGCGGACAAGCCCGCCGCGAGATCCTCGGCCCAGGCGACGTCGAGATCGGTCGGCGCGCAGAGCGCCACCAGCAGAGCCGTCGGCACCGCGCCCATCGCCGCTATGTCGGCCAGATTGGCAGCCGCCGCACGATGACCGATATCGGTCGGGCCGGCCCAGTCGCGCCGGAAGTGGCGGCCCTCCACCAGGACATCGGTCGAGGCCACCACCCGTTTGTCGGGTGCGGCGACCACCGCCGCGTCGTCGCCGGGGCCGAGCAGGGTGGACTGCCCGGTGCCCAGCCGCGCGACGATCCGGCTGATGAGCCCGAACTCGCCGGCCTCGGCAATGCTCACGTGCGCGACCTTTCGTAGGGTTGGTGTCCCGCTGCGAAGCGGATTTGTACGGTAGTTTCACGTTCGGGTTGAAGCCGGAGGTGGATAGGAGTCGGATCGTGGTCCAGGCATACATCCTGATCCAAACAGAGGTCGGAAAGGCTCATGACGTGGCCGCCTCGATCGGCAAAATCCCCGGCGTGGTGCGGGTGGACGCCGTCACCGGGCCGTACGACGTGGTGGTTCTCGCCGAATCGCACACCGTGGACGATCTCGGCAGCCTCATTGTGAGCAAAGTCCAGTACGTACCGGGCATCATGCGGACGCTGACCTGTTCCGTGGTAAATCTCTGACATGGTCGACCTGGAGAAACCGCCGGTGCGCAAGCCGGACCCGGCGACGCGCAAGGCCGCGCTGTGGGCCACCGCGATCGCGATCCCGGTCGCGGTGATCGCCGGTCTCCTGATCGTGTGGCAGGTCATCCCGAGCGGGAAGGCGGCGCCGGAGGCCGGCCCGACGGCGAGCGGGCCGGTGGCCGTCCCGACGACGGCGGTGCGGATGGCCGCGCCGAAGCTGACCGAGCGCACGGCCCAGGTGTGTCTCGCGGTGACCTCTCAACTGCCCGGCGCCGTACGCAATCTGCCCGCCCGCAAGGTGAGCGCCGGGCCGGAGCAGAACGCCGCGTACGGGGAACCGCCGATCACCGTGTCGTGCGGCGTGCCCCAGCCGACGCTGTGCGAGCGCGTCGACGGCGGTCACCCGGGCTGCGTTCCGCTGGACGCCACGATGCTGAAGATGAACGGCGTTTGCTGGTACGGGCAGGACAATCCCGCCACCGACATCTTCACCACGATGGACCGTGAGGTAGCCGTCCAGGTGACCATCCCGTCCAGCTACGAACAGACCGCCCAGTGGGCCAACGAGTTCTCCGACACCGTCGTGAAAACAGTCCTGTC
>NZ_CAKUCL010000228.1 GCF_934643405.1 uncultured Actinoplanes sp. | reverse complement strand
CGAAGGAACGGGGGCCGCCCCCGGTAACCGGCGGGGGCCGCTCTCGGTAACCGGCGGGCGGGGGCGGGCGGGGCGGCGCGAGGGCGCGCGCCCGGTAGCCGGCGGCGGGGCGGTGACAGGGTCGCGGCCGGGTAGCCGCAGGCCGGGGTGGGGTGGACGCGGCGCCTCTCGTCCGTGCGTTGCCGCTCTGGATCGGCACGGTCGCGGACGTGGAGGATCTGCTGCCCGCCACGCCGGGCATGTTCGACCCGGTGGTGATCGACGAGGCGTCCCCTGTGGATCAGGTGCGGCGGCGCTCATCGCCGGCGATCCCCGGCAGCTGCGGTTCGTGTCGTTCGTGAGCAACGTGGACGTTGCCGAGGTGCGCGACCAGTGCGTGGGCGCACCAGGCCGGCCGGCCGCTGGTCCGGCGACCCCCCGGCCGGCCGCGCTGGAGCTCGCCGCCCCCGATCGTTTGATCCTCCCGGCGCCGGGCATCCCGTCGCCATGAGGCTTGTCGTGGCCGCTGTCGGCACCGCCCTGGCGATCCGCGTGGTCCGTTCGCGCCGCCGCCGCTTCCTGCACCCCTCCGGCCGTTCGTTCGCCGGCCGGGCCGACCTGAACGCGGCGCTGCTCACCCCGGGCCGTTACCGCGCCACGGTACGACTGTCGAAGGGGGTCGGCACGCGCGGCGGCCGGCTCGACGTGCGGGGCCTGGGGGTCCGCGTGCACCTGCCCGACCGCGACCTGGACCTGCTGTTCTCCACCTCGGGCGCGGGCCGGTTCACCCGGCACCTGCCGTTGCTGCGGCGCAGCTTCGACACCACGTACGGGACGATCACGGCGTACCGCACCGGCTCGGGGGAGAAGGTCAACCTGACCGCCCGGCCGGACCCCGACGGGCCGCTGCTCGGCCGCACCCTCGCCGACCTGGCGCCGGGGGATCGCGTCGTGCTGGAGGTGCGGCGCGACCGGGCGGTGGAGACGTTCGGGCGGGTGACGCTCGGCCGGCCCCTGCCCGCGGAGAAGGATGCCGCGCTCGCGTTCAACGCGGTGCTCAACTCCTCGCCGTCGCTGCATCCGACCGGGCTCATCCACGGCGTCCGGACGTACGCGTATCAGGTGAGCCAGCGCTGGCGCGGCGTCACCGGCCACCCGGCCTGACGCCGGCTCCACCTCATCCGGCGTGGCCGGCGTCGACCGACGTGTACGCCGGCGGCGGGTCTTGCGCGTCCTTCTCCGGCGCGGACTGGTCGTCGTCGGTGTGCTCGTCCTCGTCGGCCGGCACGGTGCCGGGCGGTTCCCGGTCGGGCGTCGGCTCACCCTCCGGGTGGTGGGCCAGGTACCGAATCGCGGTGTTGAGCACGGCCAGCAGCGGCACCGCGACCAGGCCGCCCACGATGCCGGCGAGGACGACGCCGGAGGCGATCGACAGGATCACCGCGAGCGGGTGCAGGGCCACCGCACGGCCCATGATGAGCGGCTGGAGCACGTGACCTTCGAGCTGCTGCACCGCGATCACCACGCCGAGCAGGATGAGCGCCTTGACCGGGCCGACCGTGACCAGGGCGACCAGCACGGCGATCGCGCCGCTCACGGTCGCACCGACCACCGGGATGAACGCGCCGAGGAACACCAGCGCGGCCAGCGGCAGGGCGAGCGGCACACGCAGCGCGAACAGGCCGATGCCGATGCCGATCGCGTCCACGAAGGCCACCAGGACGGTGGCGTGCACGTAGGACGTCAGCGTGTGCCACGCGTAGTGACCCGCGCGGGCGGTCGGCACCCGCGCCGGGCGGGGGAGCAGCCGGCACAGGAAACGCCAGATCTGGTCGCCGTCGCGCAGGAAGAAGAACAGCGTGAACAGGGCCAGGAAGAAGCCCGCGCCGACCTCGCCGACCGTGGTGGCGGTGTTCAGCGCGCCGGTGGTCAGCGCCGCCCGGTTGGCGGTCACCGACTGCTGGAGCTGGGTGATCGCGTTGCTCAGCTGATCCTGCGAGACGTGCAGCGGCCCGCGGGCCAGCCAGTCCTGGACCTCGCGCACGCCGTCGCCGACCTGGCCGCCGAGCGTGTCGATCTGCCCGACGAACGTGTTCACGATCAGGCCGAGCCCGCCGAACACCACCACCAGCGAGGTCAGCAGCACCAGCGCGGAGGCGAGCGAGCGGTTCATGCCGCGCTTGCGCAGCCAAGCGGTGAACGGCTGGAAGAGCGCGGCAAGCAGCAGCGCCACCGCGACCGGGATGACCACCACGCGCAGCAGGGCGACGACGCGCAACAGCACGTAGACCGCCGCGACGAACAGGATGAGACGCCACGACCAGGCGCCGGCGACGCGGATGGCGCGGGGCAGGCCGTCCTCGACCTTGGGCGAGGCGTCCACCATGACCACCGGCGTGGGCGCGTCCAGGTCCGCGTCCGGGACGAACGGCGGATGGGTGGCGCGCGCTTGACTGAGACGTGTCCGGGCACGTCGCCGCACGTCGTCGATCCAGGCCATGGGAACTCCTCCGAGCGGCCGCCGGTTGTCCGTTGCCGACTACCCGTCCGCGCGGCGGAGAAACCCGGGGCGGCCGGGTCCTACCCGGCCACCGCTGCCATGTCGGCGATCGCCACGGCGGCGCGGACGAAGGTGTTGGCGGCCAGGTCGCCGATGGTCTCGATGCCGAAGGCCAGGCGCAGCCCCTCCGCTTCGGCTTCGGTCACGCCGGACAGCGCGGTCACCGGCGCGTCGACCAGCGCGGTCACCTCGCTGTTCTGGAATTCCGGATCGAGGACGGCATCGAGGTTGACGGAGACGGCCATGGCTGTGTTCCCCTCGTTCGTCGGCTGCTGGGACCGATGCTGCCACATCGGACGGCCTCAGGTCGTCTCCCGCACGGTCAGCTCGGTATCCAGGACGATCGATCGCTCGACCGTCTCGCCGCCGGCCATGCGCAGCACCTGCCGGGCCATCGTGCGCCCGATGTCCAGGATGGGCAGGCGCACCGTGGTCAGCGCCGGTTCGGCGTACCGGGCCATCTCGGTGCCGTCGAACCCGATCACCGCGACGTCGTCCGGGACCCGGCGCCCCGCCTCCCGCAGGGTTCGCAGGGCGCCGTACGCCATCAGGTCGGAGGCGACGAAGACGGCGTCGAGCCGGGGGTCGTCGGCGAGCAGCCGCCGCATCGCGGCCCGGCCGGAGTCATGGGTGAAGTCGCCGATCCGCACCAGCGGCCGGCGCCTCGAGTCCCGGATGGCCACGCGGTAACCGGCCAGGCGGTCGATCCCGCCGCCGCGGTCCTGCGAACCGGCGATGGTGGCGATCCGGCGGCGGCCCGAGTCGACCAGCCGCCGCACCGCGAGGCGCGCACCGGCCACGTTCGCCACGTCCACGTACGGCACCGAGGACCGGCCGATCGGGCGCCCGTTGACCACGACCGGAACCCCGGTGCGGGCCAGGGCGGCGGGCATTCCGGCCGCGCCCCGGGTGGAGACCGCCATGACGCCGTCCACGTGGCCGCCCGCCGCGTACTCCCGGATCCGGTCGTTGCTCCGCCGTGAGGTGACCATCTGCAGGACCAGTTCCTTGCCGGCCTCGTCCAGCTGCTGGACCGCGCCGTGGACGAGGGTGGCGAAGAACGGATCGCCGGCGAAGGCGTGCCCGGCCGATTCCGTGAGCACCAGGGCGTACGCGTCGGTGCGCCGGGTGACCAGGCTGCGGGCGACCCGGTTCGGCACGTAACCGAGTTCGGTGATGGCGGTCAGGACCGCCTCCCGCAGGCCGGCGGTGACCGGGGGCGAGCCGTTGACCACTCGCGAGACCGTGGCCCGCGAAACTCCCGCTCGTTTCGCGACCACCTCGAGGGTGGGTCGCCGGATTTCCTTGGCGATCATTTCTCCTCCTCGGCGGCGATGACGTATTTGGAGTCCCGTGAACCCGGACACAGGCTACCGGCTATTTGGGTGGGCGGCGAAGCTCGCGGAGTCATCCGCGGTCGCCTTTTCGGATGGCGAAGAACCGATGTGGTTTACCCGGGAACACGTCTTGACCAGGTCTTCGGTCCGGTTACCGCGGAGTTTCGGCGGTATGCCGCGATGCGGATCACAATTCTCCCCCGTCGATGCGGCTGACCTGCTGCGAGGGCAGACGAATGATCCAGGAAGCGCTTCCCTTTCGGTGAACATCGGGTTTCGCAAGGCGACGAAGATGTTTCCGGAAGTGCGTTCTGTGGCGCCACTCACCCTTATTGCCAATGGGCGCGGACTGCCTCTAGCGTTCGATCGGCACGCATCGACCACCATTTCTTCGCTCCGCATTGTTGACCATCGAAAGCCGATAGGGAGCACACATGCCCAGCACCAGTCCACAGCCCCGCGCGGCCGGAGCATCGGCGCGCCAGGCGTGGCGGCCGCTGCAGCGCTCGACCCGGGTCGCCATCATCGGCGCCCTGCTCGCGACCCTCTTCTACCAGTCGTTCCTGCTGGACCCCCAGTACCGGGGCCCGATCTGGCTGTGGACCGCGATGCTGGTGGCCGAGGGCCTGACCGCGATCCACGCCATCGGCACCTGGTGGACCATCCTCGCCCACGACAACCGCGACGAGCCGGTGGCCGTCTCGGTCTGGCGCAACCGGCTGCGCTCCGGCGCCGCCGTGCCGACCATCGACGTGCTCATCACCGCGTACGGCGAAGCCCCCGAGCTGGTCGCGACGACGCTGCGGGCCGCCCGGGACATGACGCTGCCGCACCGCACCTGGGTCCTCGACGACGGCGACAGCGACGTGCTGCGCGACATCTGTGCCCGGGAGAACGTCGGCTACCTGCGCCGCGAGGGTGGCCGGCACGCGAAGGCGGGCAACGTCAACGCCGCGCTGGCGCGCACCACCGGCGAGTTCGTCGTCATCCTCGACGCCGACCACGTGCCGGAACCGAACTTCCTGCTGCAGATCCTGCCGCACTTCCAGGATCCGGAGGTGGCGTTCGTCCAGTCACCACAGTCGTACACCAATCAGACGAACCTCGTCTCCGCCGGCGCCTCCGAGGCGCAGCGGATCTTCTACGAGCTGGTGTGCCCCGGCAAGAACCACTTCAACGCCGCGTTCTGCGTCGGCACCAACGTCATGCTGCGCCGGGCGGCCCTGGACGAGATCGGCGGCATCGCCACCGGCAGCAACTCCGAGGACATCTGGACCTCGCTCGAGCTGCACCGGCGCGGCTGGAAGTCGATCTACGTGCCGCAGGTGCTGGCCCGTGGCCTGGCGCCGGTCGACGTGACGTCGTACCTCAAGCAGCAGCTGCGCTGGGCGAGCGGCGGCTTCGAGGTGGTGCTGCGCGGCAAGCTGTTCCGGCGCGGCACCGGGCTGACGATCGACCAGCGGCTGCAGTACCTGTTCGTCGGCACCCACTACCTGCTGTCGCTGGCGATGCTGACCTTCATGCTGCTGCCGGCGCTGTACCTGCTGCTGGCGCTGAGCCCGATCCGCGCCGACGGCGTCACCTGGGCGGCCCACTACCTGCCGTTCCAGGTGATGGTCCTGGTGGTGACGTGGCTGCAGTCCGGTGGTTTCAAGGGTTCGGCCATCGTGGCCAGCATCGGCGCGGCGCCGGTGCACGCCCGCGCGCTGTGGGCGACCCTGCGACGCCGGCCGGCGAAGTGGAACGCGACGAACCAGGTCGGCGCGGGCACCCGGTCGCTGTGGGTGGTGATGCCTCAACTCGCCCTGGTCGTGCTCAACCTGACCGGCATCGTCGTCGGCCTGGTCGTGATGACCGATCCCGCGCCCACCTGGCTCTCGGTCGCGTGGGCCAGCATGATCGTCCTCATTCTCGGCCGGATCATCGTCGAGTCGGTCACCGGCGGCGGGGACGCCGAGCCGGCCCCCTCCGATCACCCGGGCGCCACCACGCCCGTACCCGAGGTCGCCGCGGCTCGCTGAGCCGGCACCCGTTCCTCCTGACCTGTTGCCACTGTTCCCAAGGGATGAAGCCATGACCAGCGTGACCGAACACCCCGGCACTCACCAGACGCGGCAGCCGCTGCCGTCGCAGCCGGAGCCGCCGACGCCGGCGGGCCCGCGCAAGCGCACCCTGCGGTCCCGGATGCCGGCCGTGCGGACCTTCCTCGTGACCGTCCTGCTGCTCGGCGGCGCCGGCGCCGGCGGCACCTACCTGGTGACCCACCGCCTCGCGGAGAGCGCCTTCGTCACCCTCGACGAGGCGGTCCTGACCGCCGACGCGCTGCCGGTCGGCTCCACCGGCGCCGGCGTGGTCACCGACGTCCTGGTCGCCGGGCAGACCCGGGTCGCCGCCGGCCAGGAACTCGCCCGGGTGCGGCTCGCCGCGGACCCGGCCCGCGCCGGCGACAAGCCCGCCACCGAGACGCTGCGCGCGCCGGTGCCCGGCACCGTCTCGACCGTCGACGTCGCCCTCGGCGGCGTGGTCGGCGCGGGCGATCCGGTCGTCACCCTGTACGACCACACCCGGCTAAGCTTTCACGCCAAGGCCACCGAGGAGCAGCTGACCGGACTGCGACTCGGCATGACGGCGCGCATCACCGGACCCGGTCTCGACCGCCCGGTGGTCGCCGCGCTCGACCACGTGGAGCCGAGGATCGGCGCCGACCCGCTCGCCGACGCCCCGCTGACCGAGGACCAGAAGACGACGCACGAGCAGCTCACCGTCGTCCTGGTGCCCCGTACGGACAATGTGGACACGGTGAGCACGCTCGTGCCCGGACTGCGGTTCTCCGCGGACATCGACACCAGCACCGCGGTCGGCCGGACCCCCGCGGTCAACAGCGCCGGATGACGGCCCACCTCCGGCGGATCGTGACCGCCGCATGCCTGATCCCGGCAGTGTCGCTCGCCGCGAGCTGCCGCCCCTCATCGCCGTCCGAGGTGGTGAAGCCCGCATCGACCGCCGCCGCCCTCAGCGAGGGCGCGGCCACGACCACCCTGCAGCGGCCGGACCTCACCGGCAGCGGCAGCGTGGCGGGCACGATCCCGGCCGGCATGGCCCCGGCGACCGGCCCGGTCCAGGCCGGCCGGTCGCTCGGCGGCCAGGCCCTGCCCACGAACCAGTGGTGGACGTCGGCGCTGACCGGGCCGCTCCGGCAGCCGATCTGGGCGCATCCGCTGGCCATCAAGAACACCGGCGCCGGGATCGGGGTCAGCTCGGCCGCCCCGGCCGCCTCCCGCAACGCGGTGGTGACGCCGTTCCGGCCGGCCGTCACGGCCGGCGTGCCGGTCACTTCGGTGCACGTCGTCGGGTACGGCGCGTTCCACGTCGTCCTGCGCGCGGACCTGGCCGGCGGCGGGTCCGTGGAGATCACCCTGGTGCAGGGCAGTCCGCTGCTCCACCTCGACTTCCAGGGGGTGGCCCCGTCGTTCACCACGACCGGCCCGGTCACCCGGGCCGACGGCACCGGCTCGCTGACCCGGCTCACCGTCGCCGGACAACGGTGGGATGTGCAGGCCGAGGACGGCGCCGGGTGGCGCCGCCAGGGCAACACGTTCACCGTCGACCAGCCCGGCAGGAGCGCGATCGTCGTGGCCCGGGTGCCCGACCACGCGGACGACGCGGCCTGGACACAGGCCCTGCGGGGCAGCGCCGGCGATCCGGTCATCCGCACCACCTCGGCCATGGCCCACGACGGCACGGCCGGCACGGTGACTCAGACGCTCACCACCGAACGGCGGTCGGGCAAGGCCGCCGTCTGGGCGCTGCTTCCCCACCAGCAGGCCGGCCTCGTGCCCGACCGGGCCCGGCAGAGCATCGCGGGGACCTATCCCGACGCGCGGGGCCCGCTGTCGGTGGTCAACGCCGGCAGCATCCGGGTCCGGGTCCCGATGCCCGGCCTGATCACCGAGGCGCCGGCGGTCGCCCTGTCCGGCGCGGCCCGCACGGCCGTGCTCGCCGACCTCAGGCGGGACCTGGCGGACACGCCGGCCTCGGCGAAGGGCGGCAGCTACTTCGGGCTCAAGGAACTGGGCCGGCTGGCCACCGTCGCCGAGGTCGCCAAGGGCATCGGCGCGGTGCCCGAGCAGCAGACCGCCCTGCGCCGCCTGCGCACCGAACTGGTCGACTGGCTCACCCACGACGGTCCCGGCGACACCCGCTACTTCGCCTACGACGCGACCTGGGGCGGCCTGATCGCCGTACCGGCCGAGTTCGGCAGCGGCGACTACAACGACCACCACTTCCAGTACGGCTATCTGGTCCGCGCGGCGGCGGTGCTGGCGGAGGCCGACCCGGCGTTCCGGCGCGACTACGCCGCCGCGGTCGACCTGGTGGCGCGCGACTACAGCGGCACCCTGTCCGGGCACGGGCCGGACGGGTTCCCGGCCTTCCGCGCGTTCAACGCCTACCTGGGGCACTCGGCGGCGTCCGGGTTCGCGCCGTTCGCCGACGGGAACAACCAGGAGTCGTCGAGCGAGGCGGTCGCCGCCTGGGAGGCGATCACCCGATGGGGTCTCGTCTCCGGCAACGCCGAGCTGACCACGTACGGCCTCACGCACCACGCCGTGGAGGCGGCGACCGCCCGCACGTACTGGCTGGGGGAGAACATCAAGCGCCCGGCCGGGTACGCGCACACGGTCGCCGGGATCGTCTGGGACGCCAAGGTCGACTACGCCACCTGGTTCGATCCGAAGCCGGAATCCATCACGGGCATCCAGCTGCTCCCGCTCACGTTCGGCTCGCTGTACCGCGGTGACGCCGCGCAGGCGCGCGCCCGGTCGGCCGAGCTGGCCCGGGCCGCGGGCGGCCCACCGCGGGTCTGGGGTGACCTGTTCGCGGCGGACCTGGCCGTCGCCGACCCGGCCGCGGCCCGGCAACGCCTCACCGCGAAGCTGCCGCGCGAGGAGAGCACCAGCCGCGCCATGGTGCGCTACTGGGTGGAGATGCTCGCCGCGTACGGCCCGCCGCAACCCGCCGTGGTGGCCGACGGGCCGTACGGGCTGGCGTTCGGCGACGCCGACCACCCCCGGCTCCTCGCGGTCAACCCGACCGCCGGGAAGGTGAGCGTGACGTTCCGGCGAGGCGGCCAGGTCGTCGCGACCGTGGTCGTCGACCCGGGACAGAGCGTCCTGCGACAGCCCTGAGTACCGGCGGCCTGGGCCTCGAGACGGCGAAGGCCCGGCCGCCGGCCTCGGCCGTCACATAGCCGGGCCACCTCATTGCGGTAGACCGCCTCGACCAGCGTCTCGCCTCCCGGACCCACGGTCAACTGCGGCGGGGAATCGGTGGCAGGCCGGGGATCGTCGGCCGGTCGTCGTCGCCGCCCTTGCCGTTGCTCGGCCGGATCACCACGACGCCGTTCTTCACCGTGCGGCCGCTCGGGTCGGTCTCGGCCACCGTGCCCGCCGGGCAGGCCGAGTCGACGGAGCTGCCGACCGCCACCTCGAACCCGGCGTTCCCCAGCCGCGTCCGGGCGCTGCCCAGCAGGTCGCAGGTGACGTCGGGGATCGACCGTTGGTCGCCGAACGCGATCTTCCGGCTCGACGGCTTCTTGAACTGCACGCTCGGCTTGCCGTCCATGTAGTCGGCCAGGGTGCGGTACACCGCCGGGTTGACCTGGTCGTGCCGCATCCGGTCCTTGTGGTTCTGGTAGTCCGGATTGACCAGATACCCCGCCACCACCAGCGACGTCGTGCCGGCGATCAGCGAGGCCGTCTTGTCGTGATCGGTGGTGCCGGTCTTGCCGAACACCGGATGCCCGACCACGTCCCGGGTGATCGCGGCGGTGGCCCCGTGACACGAGCCCAGTTGCGACGAGTCGCCCACCGGGCACCGGGTCGCGTCCAGCGCCGCCCGGGCCACGTCCTTCGAGGTCGCCTGGACGCAGTGCGGCTTGCCGATGTCGAGCTTCTCGCCGTCCTTCGTGGTGATCTGCTCGATCGGCGTCGGCTGGCAGTACATGCCGTCACCGGCCAGCGTCGCGTACGCGTTCGCCATGTCCAGCGGGGTGGTCGCCGAGACGCCGAGGGTGAACGCGCCCCACTGTTTCGCGTTCCCCGGCTCGGCGAGTCTCGCGTCGCTGGGCGCCCGGAACTGGATGCCGAACCGTTTCGCGACCCCGACCACCTTGTCCGCGCCGACCCGTTCCTCCAGCGGCACGAAGTACGTGTTGATGGATTTGCCGAGACCGGTCCACATGTTGTAGACGCCCCCGCCGCCGCCTCCGGAGTTCTGCGGGCACCAGAAGTGGGTGCCGGGGCAGGCCGCGTCGTTGCTCGATTCGATGATGTACCCGGACCGGTACTGCTTCTCCGCCCTGATCGTGTACGCCAGGGGAAGCCCCTTCTCCAGCGCGGCCACGATGGTGAACATCTTCATCACCGAGCCGGCCTGGTAGCCGGTGATGTCACCGCCGCCGGTCAGCAGCGGGTTCGTGGTGTTCGGGTACGAGCCGCGCTGGCCCTTGCGCGCCTTGCTCGGGTCCGAGTTGATCCGGTTCTGCGGTTTGGCCGGATTGTCCAGCTTGTACCGGCGGTTCGCGGCGAGCAGCCGGACCTTGCCGGTGCCGGGCTGGACGGCCGCGAGCAGCAGAGCGTTCTTGTTCTTCTCGGAGATCAGGTCGGCGATGTTCGCCCGGGCCTGTTTCTGGGCCTTCACGTCCAGCGTGGTGGTGATCCGGTAACCACCGCTCTTCAGGCGGCGTTCCCGATCGTACGGCGTGGCCCCGAACTCCTCCCGGCCCATCCACCACCGGTAGAAGTAGTCGCAGAAGAAGCCCCAGTCGTTCTTCGCCACCGAGACGCAGCCGTTGCCGACCTGCTTGACCTTGCGCGGAACCGGTTCCTTCCTGGCGGCTGCGGCCTGCGCCGGGGTGATCGCGCCCATCTCCACCATGGCCGGGATGACGTACGCGTCCCGCCGCTGCTTGATCTCCTGGTACCCGTCGGGGGTGGTCGGGTCGTACGCGGACGGCGCCCGCACGATGCCGGCCAGCAGCGCGGCCTGGCCGATCGTGAGGTCCTTCGGCTTCTTGTTGAAGTACACCTGACTGGCCGCGAAGATCCCGTACGTCTGCTTGCCGAACGGCGCGATGTTCAGGTACCGCTCCAGGATTTGATCTTTCGACAGTTCCTTCTCGACCTGCAGCGCGTACTTCATCTCGGTGATCTTGCGTTTCGCGGTGTCCTTGGTGGCGTCGACGACCTCCTGCGGGCTGGTCGCCGAATAGGCCAGCGACATCCGCACCCACTGCATGGTGATCGTCGAGGCGCCCTGTTTCTGCTTGCCGTTGTTGTTGTTCACCAGCGCCCGCGCGACACCCTTGAGGTCGACGCCGTTGTGCCGGTAGTACTCGCGGTCCTCGGCCGCCACCATCGCGGCGCGCATGAACGGCGAGATCTCCTTCATCGGGACGTCGCTGCGGAATTCGTCGTAGAACTGGGTGAGCTGGGTCTTGTTGTCGGCCGCGTAGACCCGGGAGATCTGCGGTGAACTGAATTCCTTCAGTTCACCGGGAAGGCTCGCGAACGTCTGGTTCCCCGCCTTGGCGGCCAGCCCGGACATCGCCGCGACCGGAAAGGCGGCCGCGGCCACCACCACCCCGGCGACCAGGCCGCACATCAGCAGGGCGAACACATTCATGAAGAGGTTGTGATCGCGTCGACGCATCCACGAACTCACCGCACCACCCACCCGTGACTCGGCGCTCGGAAGCGAGCCTCATCAATCAACCATCCGGTGTCAAGGAAATTGAAAGATGTCCGCCAAGACGTGACGCTCGGACGGCTGAGTCACGGGGCCTCGTGGGCGGCGTATTGCGGTGTCCTCTCGCTGTCCCCGGCACCCGTCCCGGGCGCCCGGCCGAGGATTTCTGGTCGCGTCCGCGCGGGGCCGACGGCGTACGGTGACGCAATGAAGATCATCGTGCTGGACGACTATCAGCGGGTGGCGCGCACCCTCGGGCCGTTCGACTCGCTCGCCGATGCCGAGGTCGAGGTGCTGCACGAGCACATCGCCGACCCGGACGAGTTGGCCGCCGCGCTGCGCGGCGCGGCGATCGTGGTGGCGATGCGGGAGCGGACGCCCTTCCGGGCCGCGACGTTCGACCGCCTGCCGGATCTGCGACTGCTGGTCACCACCGGCATGGCCAACGCCGCGATCGACATGGCGGCCGC
>NZ_CAKUCL010000227.1 GCF_934643405.1 uncultured Actinoplanes sp. | reverse complement strand
CGCCGTGCGCTACGAAGCCACCGTCACCATCGCCGCCATCAACCAATGGCTTCGACCATTACGAAA
The DNA here is from genome assembly GCF_934643405.1 of uncultured Actinoplanes sp. Classification (GTDB taxonomy): domain Bacteria; phylum Actinomycetota; class Actinomycetes; order Mycobacteriales; family Micromonosporaceae; genus Actinoplanes. The sequence goes on along the minus strand of NZ_CAKUCL010000227.1, from coordinate 12,066 downwards.
CACGCCCTAGTGGGAAAGGGGGCCGTTAAGACGCGCCGCGACGCGGTGGCCTTGTACGACGCGGGGGCCATCCGATCCCGCAAAAGAGGGACCGCACGGGCGGGAAGAGGTCAGGGCAGCGTGACGTATTGGCCGAGGAATTCGCGGGCTGACTCGGAGTCCAGTCGGTAGGCGACGTTGGTGGCGCGGCAGATCGCGTCTCCGGTGATGGTGATGGCGGCGATGATGTCGGTGGTGCCGACGAAGTTGGGGCCGCCCGAGTCGCCGTAGCAGGCGCCCGCGTCACCGGTTGCCGGGTTCTGCGAAATCCTCAGCCAGGACGGGTTGACCGCGTTCAACGAGCCGGTGGCCTGCATTCGCACGTCGTTGTAGAGGAAGGCGTGTCCGCCGGGACTGTTGGTGACGTCGTACGCGCCGTAGCCCACAGCGCTGATCGGCTGCCCGGCGGAGAGCGTCGCCAGTGAGTCCGCCTCCGGAAGCAGGGCGGGGGTGATGCCCCTGACTGCCTTGTCCAACACGACCACGGCGATGTCGTGCGGATCGCTTTGGGATTGGTTGTAGAGCGGGTCCGCTTCGAAGGTTCCGTAGTAGAGGCGGTCGCCGGCCTCGTAGTCGGTGTCGAAGGTGACCGCGACCCGTTCTCCGTCGTTTGCGCAGTGCGCCGCGGTCAGGAAGATCGTCGGCGAGATGAGGGTGCCGGAGCAGTAGATCCAGGTGCCGTCGGCGTATTGGGTGGGCGAGACCAGTCCTCCCACGTTGGGGTGGGCGTTGCCGTCGGGAACACCATAGGTGATGGCCGACGCCGGCAGTGCCGGAGCAAGCACGGCGAGCACGGTTACGAGCAGCACGCCGAGACGTCGCATCGGATCTCCTTGTCCACCACAGCGATGTGGGCGATTGACCTGGTCACGCCGGGTCGTCGAGGACTGGTAGGTCGAAATTTGTTTACTCTGCCGCGCTCGGTGGCGGCAACCCCGGCGGGTAAGTCTTGTTCACCGGGTCGTAGGGCAGCACCAGGGGGCACTCTCGGCGGTATACGTGGAGACTTCCGGGCTGGACACAGCGTGGCACCTGCGGAAAGCGGCCGACGCCTCGTCGCGTGCGAATGGCGGATTGCGATCCATTCCTACATCGCGCGGCACGGTGACTTCACTTGCCGACAAACGCGACACCGCGGTGTAACGGAAGGGGACGGTCCGGCGCTGCCAACGGCCGGTTGCGGCACCCCATGTCAAGGCCGCTCGGGCGGACCGCCGAGATGGGGAGAGCATCGACGTCGGCAAGCGTGGCGGCGTCGATGGCCGCCGGAGGTGATGTGAAGTACGCCGCGGCGACTTGCTGATCGTGTCGTCATCCGGTTCACTGACTGGACTAAATAGTCCAGAATGAGGGTTCCTCGTCATGCGGAATCCTCGCCGTCGCTGCCGGCCGAGTGCTGGGGCGTGGCGGCGGCAAGACCCCAGAAGGGCGCCCTGGTGCAACGAGATCGGGACCATGTGGCGGCACAGGCACGGGCGTTCTTGCCCGACACGGCACGCCGCCGCACAGAGATCACCACCCGCGATTACACGTTCGTGTCCGACGAACCACACAGCGGCAAGCCTGGTGAAGGGCCGACGCCAACCGAGTATCTCCTGATGGCGCTGGCGTCATGCACGGCCCAGACACTCCGGCAATACATCGACTACAAGGTCGATTACGCGGGTGACATCACCGTGGTGATCAAATACCACGAACCCGAGGAAGAGGGCGCCGAACGGTATCTGGAACGGACAATCGTCCTCAGCGAAGAACCGGACCCGGACGATCTCGCGGTGATGCACGACATTGCCGAGAAGTCACCGGTGACGTTGCTGATCCAGTTTGCCTTCAGCGTCAGAACGACGTTCGTTCCGGGCCGGTGACGATGCGGGTGAATCCGTCGTCACCAGGCGTCGTCCCGCCACCCGGACCGCCGGCAACGAGGTACTCGAATGTGCCAACGGGCAGGCCCAATTTTCCGGAACGCAGGCTGCCGGGGGTCCGGGCAACCTCGCATAGTTGACACTTGATAGCGCCCGGTTGTGCCCACCGTGTGTACTCGACGCGTGAGGAGCACGTGGAATGCGACCACGCGGCGAATAGGTGCGGCGGTGACCTGGACAGGCAACCGGCCGTCCGTGTGGATGCCCGTGGTAGCGCTGACCATGGTTGGTCTGCTGATCCTGCTGCTCGGCCCGATCGCATGGTGGGCAACGCCGGCAAAGCACCTCACGGGCAAAGACAAGGCCGACGTACGGAACACGACCCGGCAAACACTGCTCGCCGCGGTCGGTGGTCTGGTGGTCCTCACCGGTGCGGCCTTCACCGCCCGTACATATTATCTGTCACGCCGTGGCCACATCACTGACCGCTACACGAAGGCCATCACCCAGCTCGCATCCGACAAGCTGACCGAGCGGCTCGGCGGTATCTATGCGCTCGAACACGTGATGCTCGAATCGGAAACGGAGCACAACACAGTTGTGGACGTTCTGGCAGCGTTCATACGGGAGCGCTCCCCGATAACGGGCTCGGCTGCCACCGCCCGGCCGGTTGAGGTCGACGTACTGCCCGGCCACGCGGGCCTGCGAGATTTTGTCCGGCCACCAACCGATGTGCAGGCTGCTTTGACGGTGATCGGCAGGCGGCCGAGTCGGGAGGAACGAGGTCGCATCGATCTCCGCCGTGTCGACTTGCAGGGCGCCGACCTGCGCAGAGCGCGGTTGCAGACCGTGGACCTGCGGGGGACGCAGTTGCAGACCGCGTACCTGGGCGAGGCGCAATTGCAGGGCGCGCTCTTAGGTGAAGCGCAGTTGCACGGCGCGTTCCTGAGGGACGCGCAGTTGCACCACGCCGATCTGCGCGGGGCGCGGCTGCGGGACGCGAACCTGCGGGGGGCGCAGCTGCAGGGCGTGTTCCTGAGCATGGAGCAGTTGGCCGAGGTCTGGTTGGACGAGGCCCAACGGCGGGCACTGCGCGTGGTTGAGCCCGGCCAGGCAACAGACTCGACTCCGTAGCCGGGCGTGCCGGCGAGACTCAGAGCAACAGCGCTCAGGGAGGACCGGATGGCACGTCCCCATCTAGGCTGCCGAGGTGCAGATGGACCTCGTTGCCTTGATCGTTGATGACTATGACCCAGCCATCGAGTTCTTCACCCGGACACTCGGGTTCGACCTCGTCGAGGACTCGCCGTCGCTCACCAACGACGGGCGTCCCAAGCGCTGGGTGGTCGTCCGCCCGCCCGGCGCGCAGACGGGCGTCCTTCTCGCTCGGGCGGATGGGGAACGCCAATCCGCGGCGGTGGGCAATCAGGTCGCCGGCCGCGTCGGATTCTTCCTCCGCGTCGATGACTTCGACGCCGCGTATCAACGAATGACCGACGCCGGCGTCACCTTCGTCCGGCAGCCGCGCACCGAACCGTACGGCCGTGTCGCGGTCTTCCTCGACATCGCCGGTAACCGGTGGGATCTTCTCGGAGCCGTTCCCAGGTGACGAAAGACCGGCCGCAGCCGAGGGTTCCCGGCCTCCGGAGAGCGACGCAGCAAGGTCACGGTGCCGCGGCGTACGGTCGACGCCGCCGGCGACAATCCTCGAGGGCCGCTCACGGTGTGCTCACCGTCTCGATTTGAGTAGTTCATGGCCGGAAACGAGGCAACACTGAACATCGGGCGGTCGCAGCATGGAGGTCGGACACAGACTCCATAGCCAGCACACCGATTGCAGAAAGTACAGCGGTCATGTCAGAGGTAATCGCCGGGATCGAGATCCCGGATACCGCGGCGGTAGCCGAAGCCACCCGTGTCGTCCGGAACAGCCTCAGCCCCACCATGTACCACCACTCACGCCGGGTTTTCCTGTTCGGCGAGATCCACGCCCGCCGGATCGGCGTGAAACCGGATCCTGAGCTGCTCTATCTGGCTTCCATTTTCCACGAGACCGGCCTGCTCACGCCCTTCTCCCCCGGCGTGACGCAGCGCTTCGAGGTCGACGGGGCGGACCACGCCCGGAAATTCCTGCTCCAACACGGCTTCTCCGACGCCGCAGCCGACACCGTGTGGACCGCGATCGCGCTGCACTCCACGCCGGGAATTCCCGGCCGGATGTCCTCCGAGATCGCCACCACGCAACTCGGCGTGCAGACCGACGTGGTCGGCCTGGGCCTGGACCACATCGACCAGGACCAGATAGCGGAAATCCTCGCGGTCCATCCGCGCGGCAACTTCATAGACGAGTTCTTGCGCATGTCCGTCGAAGGACTCAAAGACCGCCCGGAGACCACATACGGAACCATCAACGCCGAATATCTGGAGCACTACATTGCCGGCTTCAAGCGCCCGAACATCGTCGAGCGCATAACCCACTCCGGCTGGCCGAGTTGAGGCGCCCCGCGCTGCCGGCGATCGCACGATGCCCAGGCGCCTCCGGCCGGCACCGACCCGGTGCGCCGGTGGGGTGGGCACCCGCTCCCGGTCGGCGACTCGGCGAGCGCCCATCACACAGCGATGGCGACGAGTACGGTTGTGGGCGCCCGGCGGGAGCTCGAGTTGTTCCCCGGCCATCCGGATATGCCGGCCGCAGTGTGTTGCTTGCCATCGTCGCCGTGCATCTTATCGAATGATGCGGAATTTCACCCGGTCGGCATGCCCGGCCGTGTCGTAGGCATTGACCCAGAATTCGTGTCCCGCGTCGGGCCACGAGGCGAATGCGCTGCGAACATCGAGAGCGGCGGTGAACTCACCGTCATTCTCGTCGGCGGAGACGCTGCCGATCTCGTTCGTTCCTGTGATGGTGAACCACACACGGATCCCGGTCGGCCAGTTCGCACAATGGATGAATGCCTCGGTGGTCGAGTCGATCTCACTCGGGTCCGCGTAACAAAGCCCGCCGGGACCGAGAGAATGTTCGATGCGGACCGTAGGTCGCGGTGGCCGGCTGTGGAGGTTCGAACTGGTGCTCGGCGAGGGCTCAGGTTGCGGCGGGGTCGTCGTCGGCACCACCAACCGGGATGCCGCCGGCGAGGAAGGCGAAGAAACCGGTACGCCACTCGAACTGGGGCTCGGCATCACCAGTTCGCCGGTCGACGGTGCCGGCGGGACAGGGGACGGCTCGTTCTTGTCCGCCCGGAGCGCGGCGAGCATCGATACGATCGCGATCGGCAGACCAATGATCGCCACGACCGCCGAGATCTGAGCCTTTCCTAACCCTTCCCACATTCGGCTCGGAAGGGGTGACCTGTGCACCGGTTCGGCGGCATCACTCTCACTCATCGGACCAGCATGTCGGCCGCCGACAAATCGTTCACCCGTGCGGGTGAGCCGGGATCCCCGGCGAGGGGAATTTCTGGGCAGCCGACCATTCGTCACAGCCGCGGAACGACAGCCGCAACCGAGTCCAGTGTCGTCGATCCCGCGGGCCAAAATGACGTTTCAGCGGCTAAGTCACGTCGGCGGGAAGCAGATGAACCCCTTTCGCGTGACAGCCCGTGGGTGCCGCTCACCACATGTTGAGCCGCACGCCGCCCCGGCTGCGCTGGTCGTGGCGGCCCCACCGATGGCTCCGGCGCTGCCGAGCCGGCCTTGGTGACCGGGCGGGGTCAGCGTTCAGCCGAAATGGTTCGCGGCGGTGCGGAGCAGGTGCCAGCACAGCGCGCTCAGCGTCGCCGTGACGATGATTCCGAGGAACAGGAGGGGCCACGCACGCCAGAGGCGCCGAACGGTAGCCAGCCACACGAGGATCGCAAGCGGGATGATGATCTGGATCAACGCCGCAGCACTGATTCCGGGGGCGAAGGCGACGTCCGGGCCGCCCTCCACCCAAGGGAGCCAGGATGGTGCCGTGGTGACCTCCTGCCAGCCCTGTCCGGACAGCAACCCGCAGGCGGCACCTGCGGCCAGTACGGCGCCCGGCACGGGCGCGGTGCGCGTCAACCGGCCCAGCAGGCCGATGACGAATCCCGCGAACACCGATATCAACAGCCAGGCTGTGGTCGTGACCGCCAGCGAACGCAACGCGTACCCGTCCGCCGATGACCCGTCCGCCAGCGAGCCCCCGCTCCAGCGGCGGCTGACCACAAGAATCAGCAGGTAGTAGACGAGCGTGGCCGATATCAGGAGCAGGGTCGCACGCGTCACGGCACCGCGGCGGCTCGTGGCCGTCCATCCGGCCAGCAACGCCGCCGACCCCCAAGCCAGGCCACTGCTGACCACCGCGATCGCGACCCGCCCGGCGAAGCCATCGATGGCGTCGGCCGCGAACGCGAGCAGACCAAGCACAACCGCAGCCACCGCGACAGCGGTCCGATGTCCAGGACGCCGCACAACAACGTTGACCACGCTTACCCCCGGGCCGGCCACGATACCAAGACCACGGCTGCAAGCCCGGTGCCCGCGCTCGGACAGCGGCAGGTGAGGTCGCTCAGCTGGTCCAAGGCGTACGCAATCGACGTCCCCGCTCGCCTCCGAGACGGAGAATGCGAGGCCGATGACTTCGGCGTCTGGACAGCTGACCCGTTCCTCCCTCCTCCGCAGGCGATCCAGGGTGAAGGTCGCAGCCGGCGGGAATCGCCGTACCAGCAGATCGGAGTGCGGGGAAACGAAGGCCATTCGGCTCTGTCCGTGTTACGCGAAACTGCTCATCTCCGTACGGGAATGTGGCATAAACGATCTTGGAGCGGCATGGGGCCGCGTCCGTACCTGTGCCGGAGGACCTCCCATGCACCGCCGCCTGTTCCTGCAGTCCGCCGCGACCGCGGCCGTACTCGGCTCGCTCGACTTCTCCGGCTTCGCGCTCGTGGCCGGAGGCAACCCGGAGGATAGGCTGATCGGGGTGTGGACCGGAGAGCATGGCGGTTACCCGGCGTTCGACCAGGTGAACCCGACGTCGATCAAGGCAGCCCTCGCGAAGGGTATGGAGCTCAGCAAGGCCGAGATCGCCAGGATTGCCGGCACCGCCGAGACGCCGACCTTCGCCAATACCATCGCCGCGCTGGAAGACAGTGGCCGCGCCCTCGACCGCGCCCAACGGTTTTTCGGCATCTTCACCTCGACAATGAACGACAAGGCGATGCAGGATCTGCAGACCGAGATGTCGCCCGTCCTCTCGGCCTTCGCCGACGACATCATTCAGAACAGCCGGCTCTTCGCCCGGATCAAGGCCGTCTACGACGACCGGGCCACCGCCGGGCTGTCGCCGGAAGAGAACCGTCTCGTCGAGACCTACTACCAGAATTTCATCCGGCAAGGCGCGGCGCTCGACGACGCCGACCAGGCCAAGCTGAAGGAACTCAACCAGAAGCTTGCCTCGCTCTACACCAAGTTCAGCCAGAACGAGCTGGCCGACGAGGAGAGCTACACGCTCACCCTCGAGACGGAGGCGGATCTCGAGGGGCTTCCGGAGTCGCTGCGGGAGGCGGCCGCGGGCGCTGCCGAGGCGCGCGGGCTCAAAGGCAAGTGGGTCTTCAGCAACACGCGCTCGTCGATGGAGCCGTTTCTTACCTACTCCACTCGGCGCGATCTGCGGGAAAAGGGCTGGCGCATGTGGATCATGCGCGGCGACAACGGCACGGCCACCGACAACAAGCGCGTGATCAGCGAGATCCTCCGGCTGCGGACCCGGCGGGCCCGGCTGCTCGGCTTTCCGACGCATGCCCACTGGGCCGCGGACAACAACATGGCGAAGACGCCACAGGCCGCCATGGACCTGATGATGAAGCTCTGGGTCCCTGCCGTGCGGCGCGCCCGGGAGGAGATCGCCGATATGCAGGCGATCGCCGACCGGGAGGGCGACGGCATCACGATCGAGGCCTGGGACCACCGGTTCTATTCGGAGAAGGTGCGCAAGGCGACGTACGACCTCGACCAGAACGAGGTGAAGCTCTATCTCCAGCTCGACAAGGTGCGCGACGGCATGTTCTGGGCCGCCGGAAAACTCTACGGCCTGCGATTCGCCCAGCTCGACGGCCTGCCCGTCTACCACGAGGACATGTCGGTGTACGAGGTGACGCGCGACGGCAAGCGCGTGGGACTGTGGTATTTCGACCCCTACGCGCGCGCCGGCAAGAGTTCTGGCGCGTGGATGAACGAGTACCGTACTCAGGAGCGTTTCCGAGGTGACGTCACCCCGATCGTCTCCAACAACGCGAATTTCGTGAAGTCGGGCTCCGGGCCCGTCCTCATCTCGTGGGACGACGCCGTCACCATGTTCCACGAGTTCGGCCACGCGCTGCACGGCCTCAACTCGAACGTCACCTATCCGAGCGTCGCCGGCACGTCGGTCAAGCGCGACTTCGTCGAGTTCCCCAGCCAGATCAACGAGCACTGGTTCCCGACGCCGGAGGTGCTCAACCGGTTCGCCCTGCACGTCGACACCGGCGAGCCCATTCCCGCCGAGCTGCTCGCCAAGGTGCAGAAATCGCTGAAGTTCAACCAGGGCTTCAGTACGGTCGAGTACCTCGCCTCGGCGATCTACGACATGAAGATCCACCTCGCCGCCACCCCGGACGGCACCATCGATCCCGACGCCTTCGAGAAGAGCTGCATGGCCGAGATCGGGCTGCCGAGGGAAATCGTCATGCGTCACCGCCCGACCCAGTTCGGGCACACCTTCTCGGGCGACGGATACTCGGCCGGCTACTACGTCTATCTCTGGGCCGATGCGCTGACCGCCGATGCGTGGGAGCTGTTCGAACAGAACGGTGTCTGGGACCCGGCCATCGCCAAGGCATTCCTCGACGACATTCTTTCGGTCGGCAATGCGGTCGCCCCGGACGAGGCCTTCCGAGCCTTCCGGGGCCGCGACGTCGACACCGAGGCCCTGATGCGTTTGCGCGGCTTCGCCTGAGGCAGGGAAAGGCGCTGTCGTACTGCCGCTCAGCCGGGAGCTCACCGAAGTCGTTGAGCTGGCGCCACGGGCGTTGTCGAGGCGGTCGGATCGAGGAACCGGTCGTGGAGGAGCCCGTACGAAAGGCGGTGGAGACGCGGCTCGGAGCGGAAGGTGATGCCGTGGGCGACCGCATCGAGCTCGTCCCCAGCCTGCACGCACACGGTCTGGAGCATGACCCCTTCGACGTTCGGCCGGTCGCCCACGAGCCCGCCGATGGGGCGATCCGCGGGATCCGCGTGCCGGCATGTCCGTGCGGCGGGTCTACCGCCCCGGTGGCATCGGCCGATCCCTTAGACCGAGATCAAACTGGACGACTTGGTCCGACAGACCGCCTCGGTACCATTCGATAAGCGTTGCGGCGTGCGGCGCCACCGGGCCAAGGCTGCTTGTCGATGGAGGCATGTCGCCTTAGACTGGACTCTACAGTCCATCTGCGGATGACCCGTGATCGAGCGAGGGCGTCGGTCCGCCCCGCTCGAGGGCGACGGGAGCACCAACGCCGAAGGTAGGGGCGGTACAGGAGAACTGACACTGCGAACCCAGCGGATGCTGAGCTGCACCAGTCCGCTTAACAGCTGACGATCACCGAGCAGCGTCGTCCGCAACCTCGAAAGGTCTCTCGCGTGCACCGCGGTCTTGCTGCACCGAGTTGCGGACACCGTTGAAAACCAGAAATCCCCGCACGGCGGGCTTCATTGTCTGCCTTCGTCACGTTGGCCGCGTCGCGGCAACTCTGCCTGCCGAGCCAGGGAGGCGTGGCCGGGCACACAAACCTTCAGAAGCGCCGGAACAGTCCAGAACAACAGAAAGACGGCTCGATGCAACACGTGACCTCAGCGATCAATGTGGGCCGCCGGGAGTCAACGCTCCGACTGACTTTCGTATCCGCCGTGGTGTCCATGGTGACCGTGTTTGCCGCAGTGGGCTCGACGATCCCTCTTTTCAACATCTACCGAGCCGAGGACGGGTTCACCAACGCGGGCATCTCTCTGACCGTCGTCGCCTACTCCGCCGCCACTCTCAGCACACTTCTGGTGCTGGGCCGGCTGTCCAATCATGTGGGCCGGCGACCCACAGCGATCGCGAGCCTCGGACTGCTCGTACTGGGTTGCCTGCTGCTGCTGGACGTGCACCACATCGGCATCCTGATCGCGGGCCGGCTCCTCATGGGTTTCGGGGCCGGGCTGGCCAGCAGCAGCCTCACCGCCTACATCGTCGACGCCGCGCCGGCCAGGCCGGCCTGGCTGGCATCCGTCGCTTCGAGCCAGACAGTCATGCTCGGGCTTGCCGTCGGCGCCGTCGGCTCCGGCGCCCTGGTCCAGTTCGGTCCATGGCGCCGCGACCTCGTCTACCTGGTTGTCATCGGTCTGCTGATCCTGTCTGCCGCGTTGATCGCCGTCAGTTCGGAGACCGTGACTCCGGCACCGGGTGGCTGGCGATCACTGCGCCCCCGTGTTCGTGTACCTGGCGGAGTCAGGCACCTGCTTCCCGCCGCGGCCGCGGTGCTCCTGGCCACTTGGGCGACCGGGGCCTTCTACCAGGCCTTCATGCCCGCCCTCGTCAAGGATCAGCTGCACACCAACAGCCCACTCGTGCTGGGCTTGGTGTTCGCCGCCTACATGGGCCCCAGCGCTCTTGGCGCTCCCCTGGGAGGCCGGCTCTCACCGGCGGCAGCTCAACGCATCGGCATGATCGGCTTCCTGGCCGGATGGATCGGCGTCATCACGGCGATCACCACCGGCACATTACTGTTGTTCATCGCCGCAACGATCGTCGCAGGGGCCGCACAAGGCATCGCCATCAGCGCCGCCACTCGAGGCCTGCTGTACGGCAGCAAGCTGACCGACCGGGCTCCGATCTTCGCCGCGATCTATCTCTTGAGCTACAGCGGCGCCACCATTCCCAGCCTGATCTCAGCCCAACTCTCCAACGTCTTCTCGCTGCCGCACATCGCTTTCGGGTACGCCGTACTGGCGCTCCTTGCGAGTGCGTTCACTGGCATCGCCGCCCGCAACCCGCACACCGGCACGATCAGCCGGCCCCATGAGTGAGCCGGACAAACGGGTGAGCGGAGGAGCATGACGCGGGAGCTGTTCGTTCGCCGATGTTCCCTGACCGGCTGAATCACATGGCGTCCATCGCGAAGCACGCCGGCCGAGAGAAGGCAGGAGCGTTCCTCTCGGGGCCGGCGCCGCCGGTACTGGCGGCCGGGCACCGCTGGGAACACATGAATGTGCCGTATCCGTTCCCGCAAGACGCCGCCCACGAAGCTGACTGCCAGAATCGCGCGCTCGCGGTCACACCTGCCTTACATACATGCCCATGGTGATTTCCGCTCGGACCGCAAAGCCGAGCCGCTCGTACAGCTTGACGAGCCCTTCATTACCGATATGCAGGAAAACCCTGTCGCCGCGCGCATGAATCTCAGCAGAGAGTGCGCGCACGAGGCGACTGGCGTATCCCCGTCCGCGGTACTGCGGATCGGTGACGACCGCGCTGATCTCGGTCCAGCCGTCGACCCGGATCCGTTCGCCGGCCATCGCGATCAGCCTGTCGTCGCGCCACAGGCCGAGGAAGGTGCCCAATTCGGGCGTCCGCTTCAGGAAGGGGCCGCCGGGTGGCGAGACGGAGAGCAGGTTCATCATCGCGGGAACATCGTCAGGGCCGAGAATCCTCGCCTCCGGGTCGGGTGCGGCCTCGGCCCCGTCGTCCACCATTTGCCGGATCGGCACTTCCCGTACGGTCGTCCAGTCGTGCGGCGCGACCACATTCCGAGCCACGACCAGTGTCTGCCGCCCGCCCGCCAGCACGGCGAGATCGCGCCACGCTGCCGAGTCACTGTTGTCGTCCATCGCAGCCACCGGTAGCAGCTCGGGCTGGAATCGGGCGGCCCGTCCCAAGAACTCGCCGAACCTGCGCTGAGGGCCGGTGAGCGCAGCCCAGCAGAAATTGTCGAGAAGATCGTCGCTTGCCATGTTGAACTATCCGTCTTGTGCGCATAGGGAACTTCCGGACCGTGTTGTGAGCCGGAGGAAGAGGAAGCCCGAGTCACGACAAGTCTGGTCCATGTTCGCACGCATCGCCCTGGACGCGTTGGTGATCGGAGTTAGCCGAATTCGGCTACCGCGTCGCCCTTGACCTCGCCGCGTCACCACCGCGGCGAGG
>NZ_CAKUCL010000226.1 GCF_934643405.1 uncultured Actinoplanes sp. | reverse complement strand
GGGTTGTACGCCCGCAGCGGAACGGGGTGTCGGGGGCGGCGCGGCCCTCGGTACGGTGACGCCATGGCGGACATCAGGCGGCCCCTTCTTCGCACGCTGATCGGGGACGTGCTGCGCCGCCGGCGGCTCGAGCAGGGGCGCACGCTCGCCGAGGTGGCCCGCGACGCCAACGTCTCGGTGCAATACCTGTCGGAGGTCGAGCGCGGCCGCAAGGAGCCGAGTTCCGAGGTGGTCGCCGCGGTCTGCGACTCGCTGCGGATCGAGCTGGCCGACCTGCTCGCCGAGGTGGGGCGCGACCTGGAGGTGCGCGCCCCCGCCCCGGTCCTTCGTCTGGACACCGCCCGGCTGCGGCGTCAGGCCGCGCCGCCGTCGCGCCGGGGCGACGTCATGCTGCTGGCCGCCTGATCAGGTCGGCGCGGCGGCCGGTGATCACCCGGTCGGCGAGGCCGTAGCCGACGGCCTCGGCGGCGGTCAGCGTCATGCTGCGGTCGGTGTCGGCCCGGATCTTGGCGACCGGATGACCGGTGTGGGCGGCGAGGATGCGGTCCATCTCGGCGCGCACCTTCGCCACCTCCTTGGCCTCCACCGCCAGGTCGGGCAGCGTGCCCCGGGCCTGGCTGGACGGCTGGTGCAGGGTCACCTTGGCGTGCGGCAGCACCGAGCGCTTGCCCGGAGTGCCGGCCGCGAGCAGCGCCGCGGCCGCCGACGAGGCCTGGCCCACACAGATGGTGGCGATGTCACACCGTACGAAATGCATGGTGTCGTAGATCGCGGTCAGCGCGCTGAACGAGCCGCCGGGGGAGTTGATGTACAGCCCGATCTCCAGCTCGCTCGCCGACTCCAGGTGGATCAGCTGGGCGATCACCACGTTGGCCACGCCGTCGTCGATCTCGGTGCCGAGGAAGATGATCCGGTCGGACAGCAACCGCGAGTAGATGTCGTACGCCCGTTCGCCGTTGGGCGTCTTCTCCACCACGGTCGGGATCGTGTACTGGCTCATGCGCTCAGCCCCATCGGCTGGCGGGTCATCTCCGGGCGGACGTCGTCCACCTTCTCCAGGATGTGGTCGATCAGCCCGTACGCCTGTGCCTCCTCGGCGGTGAACCAGCGATCGCGCCGGCTGTCCCGTTCGACCGTCTCGATGCTCTGGCCGGTGTGCTCGGCGGTGAGCCGCAGCAGCCGGGCGCCGATCCGTTCCAGCTGGTCGGCGTAGATCTCGACGTCGGCCGCGGTGCCGCCGAACCCGGCCGAGCCCTGGTGCATCAGGATCTGCGCGTTGGGCAGGGCGAACCGCTTGCCCGGCGCGCCGGCGGTCAGCAGGAACTGGCCCATGCTGCCGGCCAGTCCCAGCGCCAGCGTGCTCACGTCGTTGGGGATGAGCCGCATGGTGTCGTAGATGGCCAGGCCGGCGCTGACCGACCCGCCCGGTGAGTTGATGTAGAGGCTGATGACGCTGCGCGGGTCCTCGGCCGACAGCAGCAGCAGCTGGCCGCAGAGCCGGTTGGCGATCCGATCGTCGACCTCGGTGCCGAGAACGATGATGCGCTGCTGCAGCAGCCGGGTGGCCAGCTGGTCGTCGATGGATCCGGTGGCAAGTTCCATGTTCTGCTCCTCGGTCCGGGTTTCTGGCTCCACCCTCCGGTCCCCGGACGCCCGGTTCCAAGCGGATCTGCTGTCAGCAGACCGTTCCGGCCGCGGTCCTTGACAGAGATTCCCTGTTGAACAAGGTCACCTCGTCGCCGCGGCGCCTGACGCATCCCGGCTCCGGCGTTCGAACCGGCCCGCGCCGGGTACGCGGGGGGACATGAGCTCACGCGTGGTGGTCCTGACCGGAGCGTCCAGCGGTATCGGCCGGGCCGCCGCGCTGGCGTTCTCGGCCCGCGGTGACCGGGTGGTGCTGGTCGCCCGCGACGAGATGGCGCTGGCCCGGGTGGCCGCCGCGTGCGGCGCGGACGCGCTCGTGGTGCCGGCCGACGTGACCGACGCCGAGCAGGTGGAGGCGGTGGCGGAGGCCGCGCTGCGGCGCCACGGCCACATCGACGTCTGGGTCGACACGGCGGCGGTCATGGCGTACGGGAAGTTCGAGGATCTCCCGCCCGCCGTCTTCGACCACGTGATCCGCACGGATCTGCTGGGCCCGGCGCACGTGGCCCGCACGGCGCTGCGCGTGTTCCGCCGCCAGGGCCGGGGCATCCTGATCGTCGGCGGCTCCCTGCTGGCCCACGTGGCCGTGCCGTACATGTCGTCCTACGTCACCGCGAAGTGGGGCCTGCGCGGGCTGGTCCGTACGCTGCGCCAGGAGAACCGCGACCTGAGCGACGTCCACGTGTGCTGGGTGGCGCCGGGCAGCGTGGACACGTCGATCTACACCAGCGCGGGCAACTACGCCGGCTTCGTGGGGCGGCCGCCCCCGCCGGTCGACCCGCCGGAGCGGATCGCCGGGGCCATCGTCCGGCTCGCCGACCGGCCCCGCTCCGGTGTGTCGGTGGGCGCGGCCAACGGTTTCATCAAGATGGGGTTCGTGCTGTTCCCGCCGCTGTACGACGCCCTCGTGACGCCGCTGATGCGCAACTTCGGCCTGTCCCGGCAGCCCACCGAGCCGCACGACGGGAACGTCTTCGGCCCCTCGCCGCGCGTCGACGGCGGCCCGGGCCGGTGGGGACGCACGCGCATCGCGGCCACCCTGCTGGCCACCGCGACCGCGGTGACCGGTGCCGCCTTTCTGGGGCGCCGCGCCACCCGGGGCTGAGCCTCCTCAGACCGCGCCGGGCTGCGGCGTCCGGGCCGGCGGGGCGGGCGCCACGGCCGGCATGAGGCTGCCGCGGAGCAGGCGCCGCACGGTGGGAACGGCCAGGGCGGCGATGCCCAGCGTGATGATCGCCAGGAGCAGCGCGGTCCAGGCGGCACGGCCGTCCAGCCAGGTGATGCCGAGGGTGAAGGCCGCGGCGTACGAGAAGGAGAAGGCCCACCAGCCGGGGCCGAACGGCACCCGCCGGTAGACCGGGATCAGGCGCACCTGCACCAGGACCATCAGGATCCCGTAACCGGCCAGGCCCGCGGCCAGCGCGTCGACGCGGCCGCCGTTCATCACGAACCAGGCGTTGCCGGCCACCGCCGCGGGAGCCAGCTCGATGGCGATCGTCGGGCGCAGCGCCGGCGGCAGCGCCGTCGCGGTGAACAGCCGCAGCAGGATGATCGAGCCGAGGACGAGCCAGCAGACCGTTCCCCAGCCGAACATGACCATGGCGAGGGTGCGGTAGCCGAGCGCCGCGCTGCCGCCGGCCGCGATCAGGCCGCCGGCCACGGTCGGCAGGAAGTAGCCGGGATGCCACTGGGTCAGCTGGAGGTCCGCGACGATCCATTCGCCGGACAACCAGCCGCCGATCACGACGGTCAGCACCAGGCCCACCAGGAAGACCGCCTGGCCGGCGGTCCGGGCGTGACCGGCCAGGGCCACGCCGAGCAGCATCGGCACGATCACGACGAGGGCGACGAACGGCGCGAAGGTCGGGTCCCGTAGTTCGGTGCGCAGCCGGCCGCCCCGCACGACGTTGCCGGCGTACCAGAGCAGCGTGGCGAGCCAGGCGCACGCCGCGAGCACCCACAGGGCGTCGGCCGGCCATCGCGACATTCCGGTCGTGTGGTGCGCCGTCGACCAGGACTGGGCGAGGCCGCAGAGACCGAAGGGGATGCCGAACACGTTCGGAGTCACCCGGTAGGAAGGCTCACCGATCGCCATCAGGCCTGCTTACCACCGCCGATGCCGGATGACAGCGATGAGCGCCACAGGATCCGGCGGACGGCTCGCCCGGGAGGCGTGCGTCCCGCACGGGATCTCACCAGTGAGTCACCCTGGCGCGACCGGCGGACCGCGACGACAGGCTGGAGGGCGGTCGGTGATCGTCTATGCCGGCCGACGCGTGGGGGGCTGCGGATGCTCGGGTACCAGGGAAGCACCAGACGCCGGCTGGTGGGGCGACGACGGGAGTGCGGGCGGCTGCTGCGTCTGGTCACGGCGGCGCGCTCCGGCCGGGGACGCGCCCTGGTCCTGCGCGGCGAGGAGGGCATCGGCAAGACGGCGCTGCTCGAGTTCATGATCGACCGAGCGGCGGGATGCCGGGTCACCCGGACCAACGGGGTCGAGGCGGAGCAGGACCTGCCGTTCGCGGCGCTGCATCGGCTGCTCACCCCGTACCGCCGGCGGCTGGGCGATCTGCCCGCCCGGCAGCGTCAGGCGCTGAACGCGGCGTTCGGGCTGCGGCCGGGCGGCGACGGTGATCCGGTACTGGCCGGCCGTGCCGTGCTCACCCTGCTGAGCGAGGCCGGCGACCGCCCCGTTCTCTGTGTCGTCGACGACGCCCAATGGCTCGACGACGCCTCCGCGCGGGTCCTGGCGCACCTCGCCGGTCAGCTCGCGACCAGGCCGCTGAGCCTCGTGCAGGCCACCCGCACGGCCGGCGACGCGGGCCCGGCGAGCCTGACGGTCGCGCCGCTGAGCCACGGCGACGCGGCGACGCTGGTGAGCCGCGACCTCCCCGGCGCCCTCGACCACCGCGTCCGCGACCGCATCCTCGAGGAGAGCCACGGAAACCCCCGGACCCTTCTCGAGCTTCCCCGTACGGCGTCCGTCGCCGAACTGGCCTTCGGCGGCACCGACGACGACACCGTCACTCCGGCCGCGCCCGGACTCCCCCGGCTGCTGCTGATCGCGGCCGCCGACCCGCTGGGCGATCTGCCGCTGCTGTGGCGGGCCGCCGCGCACCTCGGGATCGGCCCGGACGCCGGACCCGCCGCCGAGGCCACCGGCCTGGTGACCCTGGACGGCCGGGTCCGCTTCCGCCACCCCGGGCTGCGGGCGGCCGTCTACCGTTCCGCCACGCTGGCCGCCCGGCGCGAGGCGCACCGGGTCCTGGCCGCCGCCACCGACCCGGACTCCGATCCCGACCGCCGCGCCTGGCATCGGGGCCGCGCCGCCACCGGCCCCGACGAGGCGGTGGCGGCCGGCCTGCAACGCTGGGCGGACCGTGCCGGGACTCACGGCGGGGTCGCCGCGAAGGCGGCCTTCCTCGACCAGGCCGCGGCGCTGAGCCTGTACCCCCCGGCCCGGATCCGCCGTGCCCTCGACGGCGCCCTGGCCAAGGCTCAGGCCGGCCTGTTGCCCGAGGCCCGGGCCCTGGTCGCCGCCGCCGAGGTGGGCCCGCTGACCGGCACCGACCGCGACCGGATCACCCTGTTGCGCGCCCGGATCGCCCTGGCCGAGAACCGCGGCCGGCCGGCCGGGCTGCTGCCGGTCGCGCGGCGGCTCGGCGGACACGACCCGTACCTGGCCGCCATGGAAGCGGCCCTGCTCGCCGGGCGCCTGGCCACCGGCCCCGACGCCCGGGAGGTCGCGCAGGCGGTCCGGGCCGCGCGGACGGACGGCGACGAGCTGCTGGACGGCCTGGCGATCCTGCTCACCGAGGGCTATCCGGCCGCGGCGCCCACGCTGCGACGGGCCGTGCGCGAGGAACCGGCCACGTGGCTCGGGGCGGCGACGGCGGCCGCCCTCTGGGATCACGACGCCTGGGACGCCGTCACCCGCCGGTTCCTCGACGCCGCGCGATGGGCCGGGGCGCGCAGCGTCCTGCCGATGGCGGTGAACCTCCGCGCCGTCGTCCACCTGTTCCAGGGCGACCTGGCCACCGCCGAGGCCCTTGCCGAGCAGGCCCGGCCCGGCGTGGGCAGACTGGGCGCGTACGCGATGATCGGCCTGTGCGCGGTGCGTGGGCGTCCGGGCCGGGCCGAGCCGCTGATCGCCGAGTTCCGCGCCGAGATGGTGGCGAACGGCGAGGGTCTCGGCGTCAACATGGCCCAGTGGGCGCTCGCCGTCCTGAACAACGGGCTCGGCCGCTATCCCGAGGCGCTGGCCGCCGCCCGCGAGGCCGCCGCCCACCCGCACGAGCTCACCCTGCCCCGGTGGGCACTCGGCGAGCTGATCGAGGCGGCGGTCCGCAGCGGCGAGCCGGACGCCGCCGCCGACGCGCTGCGCCGGCTGTCCGCCATGACCCGCGCCAGCGGCACCGACTGGGCCCTGGGCATCGAGGCCGGTCACCGCGCGCTGCTCAGCGACGGCGACCGCGCCGACGCCCTGTACCGCGAGGCCATCGACCTGCTGAGCCGCACCACGATGCGCCTGGACCTGACCCGGGCCCGGCTGCTGTACGGTGAATGGCTGCGACGGTCGAGCCGCCGCGTCGACGCCCGGGTGCACCTGCGCATCGCGTACGAGACGTTCACCGCGATGGGCGCCGAGGCGTTCGCCGATCGGGCCCGCCGGGAGCTGGGGGCCACCGCGGAGACGAGCCGGCGGCGCAGGGCCGGCAGCTCCGCCGCCCTCACCACGCAGGAGGCGCACATCGCCCGGCTCGCCGCCGACGGTCTCACCAACCCGGAGATCGCCGCCACCCTGTTCATCAGCCCGCGCACCGTCGAGTGGCATCTGCGGCGGATCTTCACGAAGCTGGGCGTCGGCACCCGCCGGCAGCTGCGACGCATCCCCGCGCCGGGCTAGGGCCGAGACCGATGGCGACACCGCTGACCGGCCGGGAACCGGAGCGCGCGGTGCTCGACCGGTTCCTGGAGGCGGTCGGGTCGGCCCGCGGCCAGGCCCTGGTGATCCGCGGCGAGCCGGGCGTGGGCAAGACGACCCTGCTCGGCTACCTGGCCGATCGGGCGCGCGGCTTCCGGGTGGTCCAGGTGACCGGCGTGCGGCCGCGGATGCACCTGGCCTACGCCGCGCTGCATCAGCTGTGCGCGCCCCTGCTCGACCGCCTGCCACGGCTGCCGATGCCGCAACGCGAGGCGCTGCGCACCGCCCTGGGCCTGGGGAGCGGGCCGGCTCCGGACCGGTTCCTGGTCGGGCTGGCCGTCCTGACGCTGCTGTCCGAGGTGGCCGCGAAACGGCCGCTGGTCTGCCTGATCGACGACGAGCAGTGGCTGGATCGGGCGTCCGCGCGGGTGCTCGGATTCGTGGCGCGCCGGCTCACCGCCGATCCGGTCGGTCTGGTCTTCGCGGCCAGAGCCCCGGGCGGAGAGATCGACGGGCTCCCGGAGCTGCCCGTCGCCGGGCTGCCCCCGCCGGACGCCCGGGCACTGCTGGAATCGGCCATGCCGGTGCCGCTGGACGACCGGGCGCGCGACCTCGTCGTCGCCGAGGCGCAAGGCAATCCGCTGGCCCTGCTGGAGCTGCCGCGCGCCCTGGCGCCCGCGCATCTGGCCGGCGGGTTCGGGCTGCCGCCGGCCGCGTGCGAGGCGAGTTTCCGGCAGCGGCTCGACGACCTGCCGGCCGTCACGCGGCGCCTGTTGCAGCTCGCCGCGATCGACTCGTCGGGCGATCCGGTGCGAATCCATCGCGCGGCCACCCGGCTCGGCATCCCGCTGCAGGCCGCCCAACCGGCGGTCGAGAGCGGACTGATCGAGTTCGGTGGTGAGGTGCACTTCCGCCATCCGCTGGTGCGGTCGGCGGCGTACGACTCGGCCTCACCCCGCGCCCGGCGCGAGATCCACCGGGTGCTGGCCGAGGTCAGCAACCCGATCGAGGACCCGGACCGCCGGGCCTGGCATCGGGCGCACGCCGCGCCCGGTCCGGACGAGGCCGTCGCCGGGGAACTGGAACGCGCCGCCGGGCGGGCGCAGGCACGGGGCGGTCCGGCCGCGGCCGCCGCCTTCCTGGAACGGTCGGTGCACCTGAGCGCCGACCCGGTCCGCCGCGCCGGTCGCGCCCTCGCCGCGGCGCGGGCCACCCTCGCGGCGGGCGCGTTCGCGCGGGCCCTCGATCTGCTCGACATCGCCGACGCCGGGGCGCCCACCGAGCTGGCCGCGGCCCACGCCGACCTGCTGCGCGCCCAGATCTCGTTCTTCAGCGGGCTGGGCGACGCGGCGCCGCCGATGCTGGTCAAGGCCGCCGGCCGCCTGGTGCCGCTGGACCTCGATCTGGCCCGCGAGACGTACATGAACGCCTGGACCGCGGCCTCGTTCGCCGGCCGGATGGTGGGTGCGGGGTCCATGGAGGAGATCGCGCACGCCGTACGCGATCTGCCCCCGGCCCGCCATCCCCGCCCGCTGGACCTGTTGCTCGACGCCCTCGCCCAGGTGTTCATCGAGGACCGCGCCGCCGCCGGACCCGCGCTGCGCCGGGTGGCGCGGCTGTTCGCCGAGGGCGAGCTCTCCCGCGAGGACGGGATCGCCTTCGGCTGGACGGCCGCCGCGCTGGTCTGGGACGACGCCGCGGCGCACGCCATCCAGCAGCGCAACGTCCGGCTCGCGCGCGCGGCCGGCGCCCTGGATCACCTGCCGCTGGCCCTGCTGGCGCTGGCCCTGTCCGAGACGTGGCGGGGCGACTTCGCCGCGGCGGCGGCCCGGATCGCCGAGACCGAGGGAATCCGGGAGATCACCGGAAGCCGGATCGTCGCGTACCCGGCGCTGTTCCTCGCCGCCCTCCGGGGCGACCCGGCCGAGATGCTGCCGCTGGTCCAGGCCTCGCGCGCGGCCGCGCAGGCCGAGGGCCAGGGAGCGGCGACCACGTATGTCCACTGGGTCACCGCCGTGTTCGAGAACGGCCACGGCCGGCACGCCGCCGCGCTGGACGCCGCCCGCCGCGCCACCGAGGACGATCACCTGCTCGTCTCGATGTGGGCGCTGCCCGAGCTGATCGAGGCCGCGGTGCGCGAGGGCGAGATCGCGGTCGCGGCGCGCGGCCTGGCGCGGCTGGCCACCACCACCCGCGGCGGGACGGACTTCGGGCTGGGGCTGCAGGCGCGCTCGCGGGCGCTGCTCTCCGGCGAGGACCACTTCGGCGAGGCCGCCGAGCGGCTGGAGCGGGCCGGGATCCGCACCGAGCTGGCCCGGACCCACCTTCTGCACGGCGAGTGGCTGCGCCGGGCGGGACGGCTCGCCGAGGCCCGGGACCGGCTGCGGACCGCCCACGAGATGCTGGCCGGGCTCGGCATGACCGCCTTCACCGAGCGGGCCCGGCGCGAGTTGCTCGCGGCCGGCGAGACGGTGCGCCGGCGCACGAGCAGGGCGGGTGCCGCTCTGACTCCGCGCGAAGCCCTCGTCGCCCGGCTGGCGGCCGACGGGATGACGAACGGGGAGATCGGCACCCGCCTCTTTCTCAGCTCCCGGACCGTCGAATGGCACCTCCGTAAGACGTTCGGCAAACTCGGCATCGCTTCCCGTCAGGAACTGCACCACGCGCTGTCGAGCCTGCCCTGACAGTTACACCCGGCCGGGGAGTCGTTCGGTCAGTTCCTGCAGCACATAACGGTTGCCCTCGGAATCCAGGAAGGACGCGTACGTCCCGTACGAGCGGCGTTGCGGATCATGGCCGTAGGCGCGCTGCTCCTCGCCGATGTGGAAGCCACCGCCGAGTCCGCCGCCCGCGTCGTGGAAGGGTTCGCTGACCTCGACGCCGCGCGCGATCAGGTCGTCGCGGGCCGCGTCGATGTTCTCGACCGCCAGCAGCAGCCCGTCGAACGAACCCGGCTCGGCGCTGGTGACCCCGTTGCCGAAAAGGATGGACACCGTGGACCCGGGCGGCGTCATGTGCACGGCCCGGTAGCCGTCGTCGCCCCGGGCGTCGACGTCGAGCCGCCAGCCGAGGTTGAGGTAGAAGTTCTTGGCCCGCTCCGGATCGGCGACCGGGATGACGATCACCTCCAGCCGGAACGGGACGGCGGTGTCACCGGATCCGCGCGCCGCGGTGCCGGTGCTGGACTGCGTGGTCATCGGTACCTCCAGGTGGTCGTGGGTCAGGCGTTGCGGTAGGGAGCGAGGAAGCTGGTCAGCGCCGACAGCAGAGCCTGGGGCGCCTGCTCGGCCACCCAGTGCCCGGCGCCCGGGATCACCGCGCTGCGGATCCCGGGAATGGCGGCCTTCATGCTGGTGGCGGCCGCCTCGGCGTAGCTGTTCCTGCCGCCGACACCGAGGACCGGAATGGTGATCGGCCGTTTCGCCCGTGCCTGGTCCTGCACGAGTGTCGTGCCGATCGCGCGGTAGAAACCGAGGGAGGCGCGCAGCACGTCGCGGCTGCGGCTGTAGAGGTCGATGTAGTACCGCCGGGCGTAGGCGGGCAGCGGGATGCCGCCGCTCTGGATGCGGAACTCGTAGTTGAAGTAGCCGTCCTCGTTACCCCGGATCATGTCGACGATCAGCTCGTCGTCCACCCGGTTGAACGGGAGGTGCCAGACCCGGTCGTTGACGTTGTCCGGCAGGAACAGCGGAGGTGACGCGGTCGCGCCGAAGGCTCCCGGAATCTCCGCCAGCACGAGGCGCGCGACGTTGGCCCGGTGGTCCGCGGCCAGCGCGTAGCTGATGACGTATCCGGTGTCGTGTCCCACCACGGCGTACCGCTTGTGCCCGAGCGCGCTCATCAGCGCGGCCATGTCGTTGGCGAGGGTGGTGCTGTCGTAGCCGCTGCGGGGTTTGTCGGTCAGGCCCAGGCCGCGCTGGTCGACGGCGACCACTGTGTGGTGGCGGGCCAGCTCGGGCATGAGGAAACGCCACGCGTACCAGTTCTCCGGCCAGCCGTGCACCAGCAGCAGCGGCGGTCCGTCGCCGCCGACCACCACGTGCTGCCGGATGCCGTTCGCCCGCACGAATCGGCTCTGGAAGGTCTTGGTGAACCCGGCGGGCAGGTTCGGCGAGGTGGTGACCGAGCCGATGCCCGGCGGGGGCGCCCCCGCGGCCGAGGCGGCGGCGGCCGACGGCAGCCCGCCGATCAGGGAGGCGCCGGCCACCGCGGCCGCACCACCGGTGAAGGCTCGCCGGGACAGCCCCCGCCGTTCGCCGGGGGTGTCCGGCTCCGGATTCTCGTTCATCAGGATCTCCCTCTTCGCGTTGACCGCGTGCGGTCGCTTGCTGGAAAAGCCTGGTCGCATCCCGGACGCGTCGGACCAGTCGAATCCCCGGGTTCTCGCCCCTGTCCCCGGCCTGGTGATCAGGCCGGACGGCAGCGGGATTCGCGCGGGTCGTTCTCCCGGTATCCGGGGTTGCGGCGTTACGATCCGCGACGGGGGGACGCCATGGCGTGGGGAAAGATCGCCACCGGGACGCTGCTCGGGCGCGAGCGTGAGTGCCGGGCGCTCGACCGGTTCGTCGGACGAGTGGTGTCGGGTGAGGGCAGTGCCCTGGTGCTGCGGGGCGATCCGGGGGCCGGCAAGTCGGCCCTGATGACCTATGTGACCGGTCGGCTCACCGGCTGCCGGGTGGTGTCCGCGGCCGGCGTCGAGTCCGAGGCGGAACTGGCGTTCGGCGGCCTGCACCAGCTGTGCGCGCCGCTGCTCGACCATCTCGAGCGGCTGCCCGTCCCGCAGCGCCAGGCCCTCGCGACGGTGTTCGGGCTGGGCGCGGGTCCGCCGCCGGACCGGTTGCTGGTCTGCCTCGCCACGCTGAACCTGATCGCCGAGGTGGCCGAGGACACCCCGCTGATCTGCCTGATCGACGACGCACAGTGGCTGGACGTCGAATCGGCACAGACCCTGGCCTTCGTGGGGCGCCGGTTGCTCGCCGAACGAGCCGGCCTGATCTGCGCGGCACGCACCGGGGCCGGCGACGGCGTCCTGCCCGACATGCCGTCGATCCGGGTCGACGGCCTCGACGACGACGACGCGCGGCAGCTGCTGCTCGACCACCTCCACGGCCCGCTGGATCCGGCGATCTGCGACCTGATCATCGCGGAGAGCAAGGGAAATCCGCTCGCGCTCCTCGAGCTTCCCCGTACCTGGTCGGCCGCCGAACTGGCCGGCGGATTCGGCCTCCCGGACGTCCGGTCAACCGCCGGGAAGATCGAACAGAGTTATTCCGTACGGCTCAAGCAGTTGCCGCCGCAGACGCGTCTGCTGTTGCTGACCGCCGCCGCGGAGCCGCTCGGCGATCCGGTGCTGCTCGACCGCGCGGCCCGCACGCTGCGCCTCGACCCGGCGGCGCTGGCCCCCGCGGTGGACGCGGGGCTGGTGCGGGCGCACCGGCGGATCGAGTTCGCGCATCCGCTGGCCCGCTCGGCCGTCTACCGCGCGGCGGCCATCCCGGACCGGCATCGGATCCACCGGGCGCTGGCCGCGGCCACCGACGCCGCGACCGATCCGGACCGTCGCGC
>NZ_CAKUCL010000225.1 GCF_934643405.1 uncultured Actinoplanes sp. | reverse complement strand
CGCTGGTGGACGATGCTCAGTGCCCGGCGAAGAGCCTGGTGGCCAGGGGCGGGGTCGAACCGCCGACCTTCCGATTTTCAGTCGGACGCTCGTACCAACTGAGCTACCTGGCCTTGATGGTGCTTGCGGTCCTGACGGGACTTGAACCCGCGACCTCCGCCTTGACAGGGCGGCGAGCACTCCAACTGCTCCACAGGACCTTGCTATGCAACTGTTTCTGCCTGGCCGTTCGGCAACGTGCGTTGCTAACTTACCAGTGCCCCCAACGGGATTCGAACCCGTGCTACCGCCTTGAAAGGGCGGCGTCCTGGGCCACTAGACGATGAGGGCAACTCCGCAAGTATTGCACGTCTGCAATGCTCGTCGGCGTCGACCCCAACCGGGCCCCCGCTTGAGGCTTGGAAAGCATACGTGATGGGCCGCCGCCTCTCCAAACCGGTATCCCCTCCGCCGTGCCGACGCGCTGACCAGCAAAAACGCGGACCTACATGTCGCCGACCGCCGCACGGACCGTCTCCACGGCCTGATCCAGAGCCGTCAGACGGACCGCCGCGGCGGGCAGATGACCGGGCCAGCCGGGGCCCGCGGCGGCGATCATCAGCGGCGGGTGGGGGAGGTGGGCGATCCGGATCAGCTGCTCGATGTCCCCGGAGTCGGGCAGCTGCGACCACAGCACGACGACGACCGGGCCGGTACGGGAGATGGCGTCCGCAAGCGCACGAGGCGGCACCCGCGCGCCCAGGAACCGCGCCGGCACCCCGGCCTCGGCCAGAGCGGCGGCCAGCGCCTCCAGCGGCAACGTGTGCTGCTCCTCGTCCGCGGCGGCGAGCAGCACACGCGGATCGCCGCCGGGGCGGGGCAACGCGCCGAGCACCTCGGTGACGGTGCGCGACATCAGATGCTCGACCTCGACGAAGCGCTTGGTGGCCTCGTACCGCTCGCCGATCCCGATCAGCACCGGCAGGATCACCTCGTCCCAGGTGCCGATCACGCCGCGGTCGGTGAGGACCATCTCGAGGATGTCGCGCATCGACACGGCGTCCAGGCGCATCGCGGCGCGGGCCAGTCCGCGGGCGGCGGGCGTGGCGGATCCGAGCGCGATGACATGACCGCCGCCGGCCGGGGCGCCGTCGTTGACGATGACGACGTCCGGGGGGCGCGCGAGCGGTGTGCGCCGGGCCCAGGCCGCCGCCTCGGCCGCCGCGACCCCCTGCGCGGTCAGCCGGCGCATCACCTCGAGGCGGTCGAGATCCTCGGAGGTGTAGCGCCGGTGGTGTCCGGGCAGGTGCTCGCTCGGCCCCAGCCCGTACCGCTGGTGCCAGGTGCGCAGCGTGGTGACCGCGACGCCGAGGCGCCGCGCAACCGCCCCCGCCGTCAGGCTTTCATCGGCCACCCGACTGGCCGTCCAGCGACACGGGGAACGCTTCGGCCAGGCGTTTGGTCACGCCGAACAACCAGGGTGCGTACGCGCGTGAGTCGCGCTCCATCTCGCCGAGGAGTTCCGGGATGGCGATCCACCGGGTGTCCGACACCTCGTCCGGGTCGGGCGCGACGGTCAGGTCGGTGGGGACGTCCCCGACGAGGACGTGGTCGTACTCGTGCTCGACCCGCCCGGTGGCCGGGTCTTCCGCGAAGTAGGTGTAGACGCCCACCTCGGTCAGCGAGACGCCGTCGACCCCCAGTTCCTCGACGAGCCGTCGGCCGGCCGCCACCGAGAGGTCTTCGTCGGGCAGCGGGTGGCCGCAGCAGGAGTTGGCCCAGCGCAACGGGAACCGGGTCTTCACCTCGGCCCGCTGCTGGAGCAGCACCCGCCCCTCCGGGTCGCGGAGGAAGACGGAGAAGGCTCGGTGCAGCCGGCCCGGCGCCGTGTGGGCTTCCTCCACGGTCATCGACCCGGTCGGCCGCCCGGACGTGTCGACGAGCTCGACCAGGTGCGATTCGCGGGCGGTCACGACGCCGCCCCGGTGATGCGCGCGGCGGCCAGCTTGCCGGAGATCAGAACCATCGGCACGCCCACGCCGGGCTGTGTGCCAGAACCGGTGAACACGACATTCTCCAAGGTGGGATGCAGGTTGGCAGGGCGGAACGGGCCGGTCTGGGTGAAGCTGTGCGCGGCCGCGAACGGCGTGCCGGCGGCCATGCCCTGATCGGCCCAGTCGGCGGGGGTGATGATCTGCTGCACCTCGATGCCGTCGCCGAAGCCGACGTACCCCCGCTTTTCCAGGGTATGGACGAGTGACTCCGCGTACCGCGGGGCGAGATCGCCGCGCCAGTTCATCGGGCCGGTCTCGAGGTTGGGAACGGGGGCGAGGACGTAATAGGTGTGCCTGCCCGGCGGCGCGGCGCCCGGATCGGTGTGGGTCGGGTTCGTCACCAGCAGCGAGGGGTCACTCATCAGCAGCCCTTCACGGATCACCTGGTCGAAGGTCGTCCGCCAGGTCGTACCAAAGTGAATGTTGTGATGAGCGATCTTCCCGTATGGCTGGCGGGAACCGATGTGCAGTACGACACACGAGGGGGAATAGCGCAGGCGGCGCTGCCGTCGCGGCGGCAGCAGATCGCGGTACGCGACGGGCAGGTCGGGGTTGAGCACGACCACGTCGGCCGGGATGCGGGTGCCGTCGTCGGTGATCACGCCGGTCGCGCGCCCGTTGCGCGTCTCGACGCCGGTGACCGTGGTGTCGTACCGGAAGATCACGCCGTGCTTCTCCGCGGCCCCGGCCAGCGCCTTGGGCACCGAGTGCATGCCCCCCTTGGGGAAGAAGACGCCGGCGACCGAGTCGAGGTAGGCGATCACCGCGTAGATCGCGAGGGCGTCGTGCGGCGCCATGCCCGCGTACATCGCCTGGAACGAGAAGATCCGCTGCGTACGGGGGTCCTTGAAGTAGTCGTTGATCTTCGGTTGCAGCCGGCGGAAGCCGCCCATGCCGAGGAGTTTCAGCAGGTTGAGGTTGAGCAGGTCGATCGGGGTGTCGAGGTTGCGGTCGATGAAGTGGTGCCGTTCGAGCTGCCAGAGACGCCGGGCGAACTCGACGAAGCGCAGGTAACCGTCGGCCTCGCGGGGTCCGCAGACGCGGGAGATCTCGGCGGCCATCCGGACCGTGTCGGTGCGCACGTCCAACGTGGATCCGTCGGGGTAGTACGCCCGGTACGCCGGATCGAGCGGCGTGAGCTCCAGCCAGTCGGACAGCTTCTCGCCGACCGCGGCCAGCGGCTCCTCGATCAGCGACGGCATGGTCAGCACGGTGGGGCCGGTGTCGAACTCGTACCCCTGGAGGCTGAGCCGGCCCGCGCGTCCGCCCGGAACCGCCTCCCGCTCGACCACCGTGACCTGGCGGCCCGCCGCCGCCAGATGCAGCGCGCAGGCGAGCCCGCCCAGCCCGGCGCCGACCACCACGACCCGCTCGGCCGGTCCTGTCACCGTTTTCATCCGCGCACCTCCGGGACTCATCATGCCGGGCGGTGGGTGGCTCGGACGGCCAGGTCGATCAGCGCCGCGCGCGCGTCCGGGTGGATCGGGGCCTCGGCCACCACGGCGACGGCCTCCGCGACCCGCTCGGAGATCATCGCCTCGACCCGGGCCGGAGCGCCGGTCTCCGCGATGACCCGCGCGCGATGGGCGATCTGGGCGGGATTGAGCCCGCCGGAGCCGTCGGCGGGGTTGACGGCTCCGGCGGGGTCTATGGCCAGCTCGGCTCGCTGATCGGAATTCGCGAGCCGGCGGGCGAGCATGAGCAGGGCGGTGGGCTTGCCGGTGCGCAGGTCGTCCCCGGCCGGCTTTCCGGTGACCGCGGGATCGCCGAAGACGCCCAGCAGGTCGTCGCGCAACTGGAACGCCTCTCCGACGGCGAGGCCGTACCGCCCGTACGCCTCCTCGGTCGTGGGATCTGTCGTCCCGGTCAGCGCCAGCCCGAACTGCAGGGGGCGCTGCACGGTATAGCTTGCAGTCTTGTGCCGGGCGACCAGCAGCGCGCGATCGAGCGACCAGTCCTGCGGCGCGGTCTCGCCGAGCACGTCGAGGTATTGCCCGGCGACCGCCTCGATCCGCATCCGGTCATACCAGGAGCGGACCGCGAACATGATCGAGGTGGGCAGCTCGGCGCGGGCCATCAGCTGGTCGGCCCAGACCAGGCAGAGGTCGCCGACCAGGATCGCGGACGCCTCGCCGAAGCGTTCCGGATCGCCCTGGCCGTCGCCGTGGACGTGCCGCGCGGCGAAGATGCGGTGCGCCGTGGGCAGGCCGCGACGGGTCGCCGAGCCGTCCATCACGTCGTCGTGCACCAGCGCGAACGTGTGCATGAGCTCGAGCGCGGCGAGCGCCGGCAGCACCGGGTCGATCGCGGCGCTGTCGCCGGCCGTGCCCCGCCAGCCCCAATACGCGAAGGTGGGTCGCAGCCGCTTGCCGCCGGCCAGCACCAGGTCGCGAGCGGTGCGGGCGAAGCCGCCGAGAGCCGGGTCGATCGCGTCGAGCCCGGCGATCTGGGCGGCCAGGAAATCGGCCAGGGTGCCCTCGATGGCGTCATGAAGCACGTGCGAAGTCCCGGCCTGGCGGGGTACTCCGCGGTGCCGGTTTCCCTCAAGCGTGTCGTGAGCCACGCGATGTACCGTACCCTAGATTCCGAAGTTGCGTCGATTCGTGCGTCGATTTTTTCGGAGGCCCCGGTGGATGCCGACCTGAACGCCTCGTACGCCCGCTGCCGTGAGCTGCACAAACGGCACGGCCGCACGTATTACCTCGCGACCCGGTTGCTCCCCGCCTGGAAGCGCCGGCACGTGCACGCGCTCTACGGCTTCACCCGGTACGCCGATGAGATCGTCGACCAGACCGCGGTGCTGACGCCCGAGGAACGCGCGGCCCGGCTGACCGAGTGGTCGGATCGGTTCGTCGCGGGCCTGCGGGGCGAGCCGATCGACGATCCGCTGCTGCCCGCGGTGCTCCACACCATCGCGGTGTTCGATCTCGACGTCACCGACTTCTCGACGTTCCTGCGCAGCATGGCGATGGACCTCACGATCGGCAGCTACGAGACGTACGACGACCTGCTCGACTACATGGAGGGCTCGGCCGCGGTGATCGGCACGATGATGTTGCCGATCCTCGGTTCGGCCACGCCGGCCGCCGCCCGCGAGCCGGCCCGTCAGCTCGGATTCGCCTTCCAGCTCACGAACTTCATCCGGGACGTCGCCGAGGACCTCACCCGCGACCGGGTCTACCTGCCCTTGGCGGATCTGTCCCGGTTCGGCCTCACCCCAGCCGATCTGCGCCCGGGAAACCCTGAGGTCAAACCCCTTATTGCGTACGAGGTGGGCCGCGCGCGCGAGCACTATGCCCAGGCAGCGCCGGGCATCCCGATGCTCGATCCGGCGTCGCAGGCCTGCATGCGCACCGCGTTCGCCCTGTACGGCGGCATCCTCGACGAGGTGGAGGCGGCCGGCTACGACGTGTTCACCCGGCGCGCGACCGTGCCGAACAGCCGGCGCGCCGCGGTCGCCGTGCGCAGCCTGCTGACCCGCACCGGCACCCCGATCGACGTGGCCACCTGATGCGCACCGCGATCGTCCTGTTCACCCGCGACCTGCGCGTCCACGACAACCCGGCGCTCGCCGCGGCGTGCGCGAACGCCGACCGGGTGGTGCCGCTGTACGTGCTCGATCCGGCGCTCGCCGGCCTCTCGCCGAACCGCAACCGCTTCCTGCATCAGAGCCTCGCTGACCTGCGCTCGATGCTGCGGGAGAAGGGAGCCGACCTGGTCATCCGGTCCGGCGACCCGGTGGCGGAGACGATCCGGCTGGCCGGTGAGACGAACGCCACGATGGTGGGTATGGCCGCGGATGTCAGCGCCTTCGCCCGCCGGCGCGAACGCCGGCTGCGCGAGGAGTGCGACCGGCACCGGATCGCGTTGAAGCTCTTCCCGGGACTGACCGTGGTGGACCCGGGCGCGTTGAGACCCGGCGGCGGCGTCTCGTACCGGGTGTTCTCGCCGTACTTCCGCGCCTGGGAGGCGGCCTCCTGGCGCGACCAGGTGGCGGCCCCGCAGAAGATCGCCTTCCCGGACGGGGTCGACACCGGGCTGCTGCCCGCACTGCCGGACGGCGCCTCGCCGGACGCCGCCGAGGGCGGCGAGACCGAGGGCCGGCGGCGGCTCACGGTGTGGCAGAAACATCACGGGCCGTACGGCGATCTGCACAACGATCTCGCCGCGGACGCCACCAGCCGGATCAGCCCGTACCTCCGGTTCGGTTGTCTGTCGCCTTTGGAGGTCGCCAACGCCGTACGGGAAAACGGGCCTTTCGTTCGGCAGTTGTGCTGGCGTGATTTCTATTACCAGGTGGCGCTGGCCTTCCCGCAGATCTCGACCGAGGCCTACCGCACGGCCGGTGACCTGCAATGGCGTGACGATCCGGACGCGTTGCGGCACTGGCAGGACGGCCTGACCGGGGTGCCGGTGGTGGACGCCGGAATGCGGCAGCTGCGTGCCGAGGGCTGGATGCACAATCGCGCTCGCCTGATCACCGCCGCGTTCCTCACCAAGCATCTGGGAGTCGATTGGCGCCCCGGAGTGCAGTGGTTCTTCCGCTGGTTGCTCGACGGCGACGTGCCGAACAATTCGGGCAATTGGCAGTGGGTGGCGGGCACCGGGAACGACACCAGACCGTACCGCCGCTTCAATCCGATCCGGCAGGCTCAGCGTTTCGACCCCGACGGCGTGTACGTTCGGCGCTACGTACCCGAGCTCAAGGGAATCGAGGGCGGCGACGTCCACCAGCCGTGGCGGTTGCCGGAGGGAGTGCGCCGAAGCCTCGACTACCCAGGGCCGCTCGAGTCCCACCGCGATGAGGCGGTGTGGCTGCGGCCGTGACCCCGCCCGGTACGCCCGGGCGGGTCGAGAAGCGGGGCCCGCCGGCCGTTGCGTCCGTCATAACGTGAGCCGACGGGCCCCGCCCCGCCGCAATTCCCCGCCGATCGCGCCCAATGCCTGATCAGCGCCATGTTCTGGCCGCGCCGCCCCGGGTTTCGGTCCGGGGCGGCGCGGCCCGGCGCCCGCGAGGAGGGCGGGTACCAGCCCGGCCCGCCTTCGCCCCCTCCCGGACGCGTTTGGTGATCCTCTTCCGCGAGAGTTCGAAATCGGCCGGCCGAGGCCTCAGTTGAGAGACTTCAGCGCGCTTTCGATCCGGTCCACCGCTGCGAAGTCGCCGAGCCGCCGGGTGAGGTACGCGATGGCCAGGCCGGATGCCGGATCGGCCCATCCGGCGTTGCCACCGAGGCCGCCATGTCCCCAGGTGCCGTCCGCCTCGAACTGGACGCCCAGACCCCAGGTCACCTCGGTCTCCAGGAACAGATCGATTCCCGTGTACACCGGTACGGCGAGTGACGGGAGGCTGCCGTCCAGCATCCGCGCGTAGAAACGGGCGATCGCGGTCGCGGTGGCGTGCAGATTGACGGCCGGCACCGCGGCCTTGCGCCACAGATCGCTGTTCACGACGGTGAGGTCACGGGCGCCGGGCGGGTTCGAGACGGCCCTCGCGTGCACCGAGTCCGGCTCGCCCAGCATGCGGGCCGGCCAATCCGGCGCGTCGTATTCCAGCTCCGCGCACCGGGCGATGTCCTCGTCCGGCAAGGCGAATCCGAAATCCAGGCCCATCTCCTCGGCGAGGAAGGCCGACGGCGTACGGCCATCGACTCTTCTGATGAGTTCGCCGAGCAGATGCCCGTACGTCAACGCGTGCTCCGCCGCCACGGTTCCCGGCTCCCACGCGGGGACGGCCGCGGCGAGGTCGGCGCAGAGCAGATCCCAATCGGCCCACGCCGACGCCGGCCGCGGCACCGGGAACGACGGGAGCCCGGCGGTGTGCGACAACACCTCCCGTACGGAAGCCGGGGTCCGGAATTCCGGCCAGTACTCGGACATCGACGCGTCCAGCGAGATAGCACCGCGCTCGACCAGGATCATCGCCGCCGCCGCCATCACCGGCTTACCCACCGAATAGACATTGACCAGCGTGTTCTCGTCCCATGGCACGGTCCGGCCGGCATCACGCCAGCCCTCGTGCACGGCGACGACCGGCTCGCCGTGGCGCAGAACGGTCAATGCGGAACCACCCCGCGGATCGGCGGCGAACGCTTCCCCGACCGCTTCGAACCCCGCTGCGACGTAACCCTCCATGCGGCGCACCGTAACGCCATCAAGTGCTTAGCTGTACGGCATGGGTGAAGCGCGACAGGTCGACGTGGTGGTGATGGGTCTGGGCGTGGGCGGCGAAGAGGTCGCCGGCCGCCTGGCCAGTGCCGGGCTGAACGTTGTCGGCGTGGAGAACACGCTGGTCGGCGGCGAGTGCCCGTATTGGGGCTGCATCCCCACCAAGATCATGGTCCGGGCCGGGTCGGCGCTCGCCGAGGCGCGGCGCATCCCGCTCGTGGCCGGCACGTCGACCGTGACGCCGGACTGGGCGCCGGTCGCCAAGAAGATCCGTGACCAGGCAACCGACGACTGGAACGACAAGGTCGCGGTGGACCGGTTCACCGGCAAGGGCGGCCACTTCGTGCGCGGCACCGCCCAGGTCACCGGACCGGGCCGGGTCCAGGTCGGCGACCAGGTGTTCGAGGCCGGCCGCGGCGTGGTGATCGCCACCGGCACCAGCGCGGTGATCCCGCCGATCGACGGGCTGGCCGGCACCCCGTACTGGACGAACCGGGACGCCGTCGAGGCCGCAAGCCTGCCCGAGTCGATGATCGTGCTCGGCGGTGGCGCCATCGGCTGCGAGCTGGCGCAGGTGTTCGCCCGCTTCGGCGTACGCGTCACGGTCGTCGAGGGAAGCCCCCGGCTGCTGGCGATGGAGGAGCCGGAGTCATCCCAGGTCGCCGAGCAGGTGTTCGCCGCGGACGGGATCGAGATGCGCACCGGGGTGCACGCCGGCAAGGTCACCTACGGCGACGGTTTCACCCTGACGCTCGACGACGGCACCGTCGTCACCGGCGAGAAACTGCTGGTCGCGACGGGCCGGGCAGCCCGCATCCGCGACCTGGGCCTGGAACATCTCGGCATCGACACGTCCACACGGTTCATCAAGACCGACGAATGGATGCGGGCCGGCGACAACGTGTGGGCGGTCGGCGACGTCACCGGGAACGGCGTGTTCACGCACATGGCCTTCTACGAGGCGGACGTCGCGGTGCGCGACATTCTGGGTGAGGGAGGCGCCCCGGCGGACTATCGGGCCAAGCCACGGGTGACCTTCACCGACCCGGAGATCGGCGCAGTCGGCCTCACCGAGAAGGAGGCCCGGGACGCCGGGCTCAACGTGCGGGTCGGGTACCTGCCGCTGACGTCGACCACGCGCGGATTCATCCACGGGCCGGGCAGCGAGGGTTTCCTCAAGCTCATCGCCGACCACGACCGCGGCGTACTCGTGGGCGGCACGACCGCCGGGCCCGCCGGTGGCGAGATGATCGGCGCGCTGTCCGTCGCCGTGCACGCGGAAGTTCCGGTTTCCACGCTGCTCGGCACCATCTGGGCGTACCCGACGTTCCATCGCGGCCTGGGCGAGGCCGTCAAGCAGCTGCTCTAGACGGGCAGGGCGGCGGTCACCGTGGTGCCGCCGGCGCCGGTGTCGATCCGCACGGACGACAGCCGGTGCGCGATCCACAGACCGCGGCCGCCGGAGCCGTCGGGCGCGGGCGGCCTGGTTCCGATCAGCGGATCGGCCAGGCCCGGGCCCGCGTCGGACACCCGGCAGACGAACTTCCCGTTCTCCCGCCACAACTCCAGCCGACCGCTGCCGCCACCATGCCGTACGGCGTTGGTGGCCAGCTCGTACACGACGAGGACGACGTCTTCCACGAGCTCCCGGGGACCGAACTCCGACGCGTACGCCTCCACCCCACCCCGCAGCGCAAGAAGATCACCCCCGCCGAACCGCAGATCGAACTCTTGCCGCCGGACCGCCCTGGGGCGTCCGGCCGCTGGCGGCGGACCGTGCCGTCGCAGCTTCGGCCTGGTCGGTGCCTGAGCATGCGCCATGTCCGCTCCCGTACCCACCCGGACCGTGATTTCACCGGATCATCCCTAGTTTCACCCGCTCGTGCGGGGGAAAAGTCCTGGGATGCGGATCGTCGAACGGTTGGAACGGGCGCGGGCGCTCGACGGCGTCAGCGACAAACTGCAGGGTGCTGTCTCCGCGGCGATACGTCCGCAGGGACTCAAAGATCTTCTCCATGGCACATGGCTCGGGCATCCGCTGCATCCCGCGGTGGTGCAGCTGCCGGTCGGCGCCTTCCTGTCGGCCACGGTCCTGGACCTCGTGCCGGGCACCAAGCGCGCATCGAAAGCCCTGATCGCGGTCGGCATCGGCAGCACCGTGCCGGCGATCGCGGCCGGGTTCGCGGACTGGTCGGAGATGACGCACGACAAGCGACGCGTGGGTCTGGTGCACGCGGTGTCGAACGTGGTCGCGGTCGGCTTCTACACGGCTTCCCTCGTCGCCCGCCTGCGCGGGCGGTCGGGCAAAGCACTCGCCTTCGCCGGCTCCTCGGCGATCGGCCTGAGTGCCTACCTGGGCGGACATATTGCGTACGCCCGTAGCGGTGCCGTGAATCAGGCGGCGCCCGAGCTGGGTCGTGTCTCCGAGGACTGGACGCAGGTGGGCTCGCTGTCTTCGCTGCCGGACGGGAAGCCCGCCGTGCGCACGGTGGGCGACGTGGCGGTGCTGCTGTACCGCACCGGCGCGTCGGTGAGCGCGATGATCGAGCGTTGTGCGCACGAGACCGGGCCGCTCGGCGAGGGCGAGGTCGTGGAGGTCGGGGGTGACGCGTGTGTGGTGTGCCCGTGGCACGGCAGCACGTTCCGCCTGTCGGACGGGAAGGTCGTGCATGGGCCGGCCGGGTCCGATCAGCCGACGCTGAGGGTGCGGGTTACGGACGGGATGGTGGAGGTCGCGCAGCCCTGACCCTTCTCGGGGCTGGGGGTCTTGTTCGCCTGTCCTGCTTGGTTTCGTCTCCGGGGGGCGCCGCTTGCGGCAGCCTCCCGGTCTTCTGTGCGGGGCTGCTCGGCGAGCCTTCTGCCTTCCCCGCCCCCTTCTCCCCGCCTCCCTCTGTCTCCTCTCTTTCCTGGCCTCCACTCCGTCCTCTGCTCCCTCCGCTTCTCTCTGCGTCCTGGTCTCCACTCCTCCTCTCTGTTCCGTCGCCTCCCACTGCTCTCCTTGTCCACTTCCCCCTCTGGTTTCTCTGCTTCTCTCTGCGTCCTGGTCTCCACTCCTCCGGTCTGCTCCGTCGCCTCCCACTGCTCGCCTTGTCTCCGCTCCGTCCCCTCTGGTTCCTCTGCCTCTCTGTGCGTTCCACTCCCCCCCTGTCTGCTCCGTCGTCTCCACTGCTCTTCGTCTCCACTGCTCTTCGTCTCCACTCCCTGCTCTCCCTGCCTCGCCTGCCTCTTCTTCCTCGTCTCCACTCCCTCGCCTCTCGTCCCTCTTCTTCCTCGTAGTCCTCGGCCTCTTCTCCCTCTCTCTTCGCCCGCTGCCTGGCCGCCCTGCTTCCCGCCCCTGGGCCCGCTTCCCGCCCTTAACCCCGCTTCCCGCTGCCTTTCCGCAGTTCATTCCGCCGCTTCCCGCTCCTCTGCTCCTACCGCTTCCCCGTGGCCTTCCGTTCCTCCGGCTCCAGCCGCGGCCGGCATCTCTGCTTCTCCTCTTCCTTGCCCCATTCCTTCACCCGTCGCCCTGCGTCCCGACTGGCCGCCTGCCTAGCTGGCGCATCGTCGTCCGGATCTTGTCGCCGCGGGCTGGGAGAGCGGCCAGTGCCCTCAGATTCCTCCGATCCGCGCTGAGCTGGGCATTCACGAGGGCGCAGGGGCCGATTTGGCGACCGGGGGACCACCCTGTAATGTTTTCCGAGCCGGCAGGGAGACGGGCGAACGAAGCGGAGAGATCCGCGACGGCCGTTCCTGCCAAATCCTTGGAACTCGGACGTAGCGATGCTGCGCGCCTGGTTCGAGGGATGACTAGGGCAGATCGGCACCAACCGGGAGAAACCGGTTGACACGGCCAGGAAGACCTAGTAAAGTTGAACGAGTGCCCCGGGGGCACGGGCCCGAGATCGGGTACGAGTTTCCGGTGTGTGGTTGTTCTTTGAGAACTCAACAGGGTGCTTGTAAAGCCAGTGCCAAATTTTGTTTTACTCCCGGGCCTTTGGG
>NZ_CAKUCL010000224.1 GCF_934643405.1 uncultured Actinoplanes sp. | reverse complement strand
GAAGGGCATGCCCATGGAACGCAGCATGAGTGCCGTGGTCAGGGGCGAAAAACTGTCGTACCCCCATGGCATGCTCGACCTTATGACGGCGCACGTGCACAGCGAGGTTCTGGTCGGTCGGGAGGCCGACCTCGCGGTGCTGCGCGACGCCTTGAAACGGGTCCGCCACGCCGAGCCGTCGATCGTTCTGATCGGCGGCGAGGCGGGGGTGGGCAAGACCCGTCTGGTGGAGGAGTTCCGGCGCGGCCTCGACGACCGGGTCCGGGTGCTCACCGGCCAGTGCCTCGAGCTCGGTGAGGAGGGCCTGCCGTTCGCGCCGTTTGCCGGTGCGGTGCGCGATCTGGTCCGTGCCGAGGGCACCGCGATCCTGGACGGGCGCGAGCGCGAGTTCGCCCGGCTGCTGCCCGAGCTGGGGCCGCCGCCGGAGTTCGGTGACGCGCGGCGCGGCCTGCTGTTCGAGTCGGTGGGCGCGCTTCTCGCCCGGGTCACCGCCGAGCAGCCGGTGGTCCTGCTGATCGAGGATCTGCACTGGGCCGACCGCTCCACCCGCGACCTCATCGGTTACCTGGTCCGCTCGGTGCGCCTGCCGCGGCTGCTGCTCATCGCCACCTACCGCAGCGACGAGCTGCATCGCGGACATCCCCTTCGCCCGTTCCTGGCCGAATTGGAGCGGGTCCGGGGCGTACAAAGACACGAACTTGATCGTCTGGACCGTGAGGGCACCGCCGAGATGCTCGCGCACCTGCTCGGCGAGGAGCCCGACCCGCCGACGGTGGACGCGGTGAACGAGCGCGCCCAGGGCAATCCGTTCTTCATCGAGCAGTTCGCCGCGTCCGGCGACCCGGCCTGCGGCGACATCCCGACCAGCCTGCGTGACCTGCTGCTCTCCCGGGTCGACCAGCTGCCCGAGCCGGCTCAGCGGGTGCTGCGCGTGGCGGCGGTCGGCGGCACGCGGTTCCGGCACGAGCTGCTCGCCCAGGTGGCCGGCCTCGACGAGGCGGCGCTGGAGTCCGCGCTGCGCGCCATCGTCGCCGCTCAGCTGGTGGTCTTCGACCCCGACGGCGGATACGAGTTCCGCCACGCGCTCGTGCGTGAGGCGGTCCACGACGACCTGCTGCCCGGTGAGCACGCCCGGCTGCACGGGCGCTATGCGAAGGCGCTGGAGGCCGAACCGCATCTGGTCGAGATCGAGCGCGCCGCCGCCGAGATCGCCCACCACTGGCACGCCGCCCACGACCACCCGCGCGCGCTGATCGCCGCGAAACGCGCCGCGGACGAGGCCGGTTGCCGGTTCGCCTTCGGTGACCAGGCAAAGCTGCTCGAGCGCGTGATCCAGCTGTGGGAGGAGGTGCCGCAGGCCGAGATGCTGCTCGGCATCGGCCACCTCGACCTGCTGGAGGAGGCCGCGCTCGTCGCGATCGACTCCGGCGAGCACATGCGCGCGCTCAGCCTGACCCGCGCCGCCCTCGGCGACCTGGACGCCGAGGCCGAGCCGGTGCGCGCCGCCCGCCTGCTGGTCCGGCGCGCCAAGCTGCTGCGCAACGCCGGCAAGAGCGACGGCCGGGACGAGACCGTCGAGGCGCACCGCCTGCTGATGATGGCCCCGCCCGGCGCCGACCGCGTCCGCCTGATGGCCGACGTGGCGCACGTGCTGACCGGCCTCGACGGTGACCTGGCGGTCGAGGTGGCACGCGAGGCGATGTCCGAGGCCACCGAGTTCGGCGAGCTGGCCGCCCTGGTCTCCGCGGAGATCACCTTCGGCGAGGTCTGCGCCGGCCGGCTGACCGCGGAGGAGGCGTTCCCGGCGGTCCAGGCGTCGGTCGACCGGGCCCGGACCGCGGGCGACCTGCCCGGCCTCACCCGCGGCCTGGTCAACCTGTCCGACACCCTCTTCGAGCTGGGCCGCTACGCCGAGTCCGCGGCGGCCGCCGCCGAGGGCGTCCCCGACGCCGACCGCTTCGGCATCAGCCGCACCACCGGCGTCTTCCTGCTGGCCAACCACGCCGAGGCGCTGATCGCGATGGGCCGCTGGGATGAGGCCGACGCCCGCCTGGCCGAGGCCGCCCGCCACGACCCGCCCGGCATGCTGGCCCTGCCGTGGTTGCGCCTGCGAGCCTGGTTGCGTCTGGCCCGCGGCTCGGACGGCGCCGATGCGTTGGTCCAGCGAGCCGCCGCGTACCTGCGCAAGCCGTACGTGCACGACGAGAACCGCCTGTCCGTCCACGCTCTGCGCATTCAGGCCCCGCTGCTGACCGGCGACGACGCGGCCGCCGTCGCCATCGCGCGAACCGCGCTGAGCGACCGGGGGATGCAGCGCCGGCCGCGCTACGCCTGGCCGGTCCTGCAGGCTGCCGCCCGGGCCGCCCGGTCCGATGCCGCCCTGGCCGACGAGGTCCGCGCCGTCGCCGCCACCGTGCCACAGCTCTCGACCGCCGACCGCGCCTACTGCGCCGGCGTGCGAGCCCTGCTCGACGGCGGGTTGTCGTCGTGGCAGTCGGCGGTCGCGGCGTGGCGGCGGGACGGCCGTCCGTACGAGCTGGCCGACGCCCTCCTCGGCCTCGCCGAATCCCAGGCCGGCGACCGCGCCGCCGCGGCCGAGTCGTTGAGCGAGGCCACCGCGATCGCCGAGGCGCTGGGCGCGGTGCCGCTGACCCAGGCGGCCGACACGTTGGCCAGGCGCTTGGGCTTGCGCACGCCGGGGGTGGCGGCCGAGCCCGGTACGGAGCTGCTGACCGCGCGGGAGCGTGAGGTGCTGCGGTTGGTGGCCGAGGGGCAGAGCAACAGCCGCATCGCCGCGAGTCTTTACATCTCGCCGAAGACGGCGAGCGTGCACGTGTCCCGGATCATCGCGAAGCTCGAGGTCGCCAATCGGGGGGAGGCGGCGGCGGTGGCTCGTCGGTTGGGGTTGCTCGCGGAGTAGGGGTTGGTCGGCCGGTGGGGGTGCGGCCCCGGGGCGGGCGGGTCGGTGGCCGGGAGCGGTCCGGGGCCGGGCAGGCCGGGAGCGGTCGCGGGTCGGGGGCAGACGTCGGGGGTTGCGGGCGGGCCGGCGTCGGGTCTGGGTCGGGCCGGCGGCGGGAGCGTTCGGGGTTGGGCGGATCAGCGGTGGGAGCGGTGCGGGATGGGTGGCTCGCGGCGCGATCTGGTCGAGGAACGTGCGGCTTTCATCGCGGCCCGGCAACCTGCGCTTTCGGTGCGATTCAGGCACGTCACGTCAAGGGCGGGCCGATCGGATTACCCGGGTCAGCAACGTGGCTCCTGCGGCTATCAACGCGAGCCCGCACAGGATGGCCAGCATGCTCCCCGGGCTTATGCCCTCGGTGGAGGCCGTCGCGGTGGAGACGGGAGCCGATCGGGTCTTGGCGATCATCGGGCCGGGGACCTCGGGCTCGGCCGCTGCGGCGGAAGGCCGGGAAGCCGTCCGGACCGGGGTGGCGGAGGACGGACGGGCGGCGGCGGGGGCCGCTGAGGTCGCGGCACGGCGGGGTGGCGCGGCGACGGCGGCGCACTCTGTGGACGGTTGGCGCCACCGGCCTATGTAGGTGGTGAAGGAACTCGCGCGCAGGCTCACTGTGGAACCCCGGGCCGCGGAGATGTTCGCCGAGTGGCCTGGCGCTACGCGGGTCGGGGCGCCGTCGCGGAGGAAAACGGCGTCGGAGTTGGCGTACGGCGGGTTGGTCAACGTCGCGGTCACCGCGTTGCAGGACGAGGCGAACGTGACGGCGGGGGCTGCCGTGCAGGCGGAGGCCGTCGAGGCGTAGTAGCCGAACCTGCCCACCGAGCGGCTGCCCGGACCGGTGCCGGAGCCCAGGCGGGACGTGCCGTACAGCGCGGCGGCCGACGTCGTCTCGGTGGTCACCGAACTGCCGAGGTAGGCGTACACCTGCGCCGAGCAGGTGGGGACGGCGACCTTGAGGGTCACGCTCCGGTGAGATTTGTTGATCGTGGCGCGGGTTGCGGCGTACAGGAAAAGGCCTCCGGGCCGCGACCGCGCCGGGGCTGTGTAGGACGCCAGGGTGAAGGTCTGGGCTTCGCAGGGCTTGCGTACGGCGGTGATCGTCGCGATGCCGGCGGCGCCGTCGAAGGTGTGGCGATAGGAAGACGCGCAGGTGGCCGTGGCGGCGGCCGGGGCGGGAGCGGTCGTGCCCAGCAGAACCGTCGCCATGGTGGCCAGCAACAGCAGATAACGGCGCAAGGTCAAGCCCCCGGGGACCGGCTGCGGCTGGGGGCGGTCTCACCACTGACTCGCCGGGCCGCCTGGCGGTGACCGAAGTGAAGCTCGGCCCGGATCCACATCTCCCCACGCCGGCACGATTTGTCCCGGCCCTTCAACGGTAAGCCACCTTCATGTTTCCGACAAGTGCGAAAAATCGGACAGTGAGGGATGGGGGAGCAGCGTCGCGCCACGGGTGCGGCATGAGCGCTGGGGCAGGTGATGGTTCGAGAGACGCTCGGGCACCGAGGTGCAGCGGGGCTGGTCTTCGCAACAGAGCGTTCTGGACGCCGAGGCGTGGTGGCCGGGGCCGATGTGGCCGCGGAGGCGTTCCGGGCAACGAGGTGCGGCGGCGGGGGAGCTCATGGCCGCGGAGGAGTTCGGAGATCGAGCGCGGCTGGTAACGCGCACGGGTGGTCGAGCATCGCCGGGAACGCGCACGGCGGGTCGAGCACGATGCGGCTGTCAAGCCGGGGAGGCGCTCGGGAAACGAGCGCAACAGCGGACAAACGACGATGCCCCCGGCGCCGCGGCGCCGGGGGCATCGGTCGGTTGAAGGTCAGCCTCGCGCCTCGAGAGCCTGCTTGTAGAGGCGGCCCGCGCGGTACGAGGAGCGGACCAGCGGGCCGCTCATCACGCCGGCGAAACCGATCTGCTCGGCCTCCTCGCGCAGCTCGACGAACTCCTCGGGCTTCACCCAGCGCTCGACCGGGTGGTGGCGCGGCGTCGGGCGCAGGTACTGCGTGATGGTGATCAGTTCGCAGCCGGCCGCGTGCAGGTCGCGCAGCGCCTGGGAGATCTCGGCGCGTTCCTCGCCCATGCCCAGGATCAGGTTGCTCTTCGTGACCAGGCCGGCCGCTCGGGCCTGCGTGATGACGTCGAGTGAGCGCTCGTACCGGAAGCCGGGGCGGATGCGCTTGAAGATGCGCGGAACCGTCTCCACGTTGTGGGCCAGCACCTCGGGTGCGGCGCCGAACACCTCGGCCAGCTGTTCGGGCTCGGCGTTGAAGTCGGGGATCAGCAGCTCCACGCCGCAGCCGGGCTGCAGCTTGTGGATCTGGCGCACGGTCTCGGCGTAGAGCCACGCTCCGCCATCCGGCAGGTCGTCCCGGGCGACGCCGGTGACCGTCGCGTAGCGAAGGCCCATGGTGGCGACCGACTCGCCGACGCGCCGCGGCTCGTCGGCGTCGAACTCGGCCGGCTTCCCGGTGTCGATCTGGCAGAAGTCGCAGCGCCGGGTGCACTGGTCCCCGCCGATCAGGAAGGTGGCCTCGCGGTCTTCCCAGCACTCGTAGATGTTCGGACAGCCCGCCTCCTGGCAGACCGTGTGCAGGCCTTCCTTCTGCACCAGGCCGCGCATCTGGGTGTACTCAGGACCCATCTTCGCCTTGACCTTGATCCACGGCGGCTTCCGCTCGATGGGAGTTTCGGCGTTGCGCGCTTCGATGCGCAGCATGCGGCGGCCCTCGGGAGCAATAGTCACAGTCACGAGATTACGCCTGATTAGGTTCCTGCCTAGACAGTGGCGACGAGGCTCACGTGACGGTCAGTGTGACGACGGTCACCCGTACCTCATAAATTTGCTTTGCCTGCTGGTCCTGCCCTGTTAACGTGCGGAACCGCGGCAATGACGGAACCGAGTAACGCCCCGATCCGACGGCCGAGAGAGCCACCGGCAGCTGTGAGGGTGGCCCGTTCGCCGGGGCGTGAAGACACTCCTGAGCCGTGCAGGACAACCTGAGGCGCCGTACGGCGCGAAGGTGCGGTGGCACCGCGAGGATCCCGCTCGCCCGCACCTCCCTGGGGCCGCGTTGCAGCTTTCCGAGGAGGTTCCCGCCATGCAACGCATCCTCTCCACCCAGCTGAAGGCGCATCTGCACGAGACCGTGACGATCGCCGGCTGGATCCATCGGCGCCGATTGCTCAAATCGGTCGCCTTCCTCATCGTCCGGGACGTCGACGGGCTCAGCCAGGTGCTGGTCACCGACCCGCAGACCCGCGCGCAGCTCGAGCAGCTCACCGAGGAGAGCGTGGTCCAGGTGGTCGCCACGGTCACCCCGAACGGCCAGGCCCCCGGCGGCGTCGAGCTGACCGAGCCGATCGTGACGTCCTTGGCGACGGCCGAGCAATTACCGTTCGAAGTGCATCGGCCGTCACTGAGCGCGACCCTTCCGGTCCAGCTCGACCACGCGGCGCTGGCGCTGCGGCATCCGGCCCGGCGGCATTCGTTGCGCGTCGCGGCGGCCGCGACCGCCGGTTTCCGTACGGCGTTGACCGAGCAGAGATTCACCGAGATCCAGACGCCGAAGATCGTCGCGAGCGCCACCGAGTCCGGCGCGAACGTCTTCCGCCTGGACTACTTCGGCCGCCCCGGCTACCTGGCCCAGTCGCCGCAGTTCTACAAGCAGCTGATGGTCGGCGTCTTCGAACGGGTCTTCGAGGTGGGCCCGGTGTTCCGTGCCGAGCCCAGCGACACCGCGCGCCACCTGGCGCAGTACACGTCGCTGGACGCCGAGATGGGCTTCATCGACGACCACCGCGACGTGATGGCCGCCCTCACCCGCACGCTGACCGTCATGATGGCCACCATCACCGCTCGCGCGGCCTTCCCGACGCCCAAGGTGCCGAAGGAGATCCCGGCCGTCCACTTCACCGAGGCGTTGACCATTGCCGGGGCGCCCGCGGACGAACCCGACCTGGCACCCGCCCACGAGCGGGCGCTGGGCGAGTGGGCACTGCGCGAACACGGTTCCGAGTTCGTCTATGTGACCGGTTATCCGATGCGGAAGCGGCCCTTCTACACCCATCCGGACCCGCGCGATGTCGCGTACTCGAACGGCTTTGATCTGCTCTTCCGCGGCCTGGAGATCGTCACCGGTGGTCAGCGCCTGCACCGCTATCAGGACTATGTGGACGCGCTGACCAGGGCCGGCGAGCCGCTCGAGCCGTACCAGGGATATCTCGACGGGTTCCGCTACGGCATGCCGCCGCACGGTGGCTGGGCGATCGGCCTGGAGCGGTTCGTCGCCCGGCTGACCGGCGTCGCCAACGTGCGGGAGGTGACCGCGTTCCCGCGGGACCTCAACCGCATCACACCCTGACGAGTGCGTGGGGAGGTACGCCGGCCAGGCCGGCGTACCTCCCCACGCAACGCGGGTCAGACGAGGACCGCGATCGTCACCGCCGCCACGATGAGCAGCGGGATGATCGTGGTGCAGATGAGGATGGTCCAGGCGATGGGGTGGCCGAAGTTCAGGGCCACCCCGCCGCCCTTCTTGGGCACGAACACCCGGCGGTCTCGCGGATCGCGATACAGAGGCATCAGATCAGCGTAGGCAAATGCTTTTCCACGACCGGCAGCACCTCGGCCACCGTCACCGGCCGCCCCAGCTCGAAGGTCAGCGAGGTGACCCCGGCGTCGCGGATGCCGCACGGCACGAAGCGGTCGTAATTCGACAGGTCGCAGTCGCAGTTCAGGGCGAAGCCGTGCTGGGTGACGCCGCGCGCGACCCGGATGCCGATCGCCGCGACCTTGCGGTCCGGGCCGCGGTCGTCGGCGCGGACCCAGGCGCCGCTGCGGCCCTCGACGCGCTCGGCGTGCACGCCGAACTCGGCGCAGACGTCGATCAGCAGCTGC
Organism: uncultured Actinoplanes sp.; assembly: GCF_934643405.1. Taxonomy (GTDB): domain Bacteria; phylum Actinomycetota; class Actinomycetes; order Mycobacteriales; family Micromonosporaceae; genus Actinoplanes. Next base: position 4,343 of record NZ_CAKUCL010000224.1, on the reverse strand, counting down.
TCGGTGCGCCGCACGTAGGCGACCACGTCGACCGGGTCGGGCAGCTTGATGATCGGGTACCCGACGAGCTGGCCGGGGCCGTGCCAAGTGATCTTGCCGCCGCGGTCGACGTCGACGACCGGGGTGCCGTCGAAGGGCCGGTCCGCGGGTTCGGTGCGCTTGCCCGCCGTGAACACGCTGGGGTGCTCCAGCAGGAGGATGGTGTCGGGGCGGATGCCCGCCACCACGGCGTCGTGCAGCCGGCGCTGCTCGTCCCAGGCCTCGAGGTAGTCGACCAGGCCGGGCCGCAGCACGGAGAGCGTGGAGGTTGTCACGCTTCCACCCTAGCCGCGGCTTTACCGGTCGACGGGATCCAGCCCGGGACGGATGCGCCACACCAGGACGTCGTCCACCCGCTCCGGCGGCCCCAGCAGGTCGGTCGCGGTGACCTCCACCGCCGACCGGAACAGCGGTCCCTCCGGCCCGGTGATCCGGTCGGTGAGGAAGACCGCGTCGATGCCCCAGCGCTGGAAGTCGGCGCGGGCCTGGGCGCGGTCCCAGTTGTCCAGGTCGGCGATGTAGCCGTACAGCGCGGCCCGCAGGAACAACCAGTCGGTGCTGCGCGGCACCGGCCCGATCCGGCCCGGTCCGGTCTTGCCGGTCACATCCGGGCCCAGGAAGTACCCGTCCGGGATCTTGAACTGCTCACCGCCGCGCGCCATCGTGTACGCCTGCCAGCGCTGCCCGTCCCCGGCCACGTTGATCGCGAACGGGAGCGCGGACATCACACCGCCGTGCGGCACGTACTTCTTCCAGGTGCCGTCCGCGATGAACCGGGGCTCCGGCGCGCGCTCGGCGGTCAGCAGCGGCAACGGGAAGATCGGCACGAGCGCGACCACGAACGCCCCGGCCAGGCTCGCCCGCCGGGCACCGCGGAACAGCTCGTCCGCGGTCAGGGCCAGGACCACGCCGATCACGCCGACGAGGACCAGGGAGAAACGGAGCGGCAGCGCGGAGTCGAACAGCGGAAGGTGCGCCAGCAGCGCGTACGGAAGAGGGATGTAGGTCTCCGCGCCGAAGGCCAGCAGCCGGGGCCCCAGCGAGATCACGAAGAACAGGCCGCCGACCACCATCAGGGCTCGCAGGGTGGCGCGGCGGCCCGGCTCGGCGCGCCGCCACAGCAGCACCAGCGACACGATGAACAGCACCATCAACGGCAGGCCGAAGTAGGAGGTCTGTTCCGTGGGGTTCGGCGAGAGGTCGGCGCCGAGTCCGGCTGCGGCGGCGACCGTACGGTCGGAGAAGCTGAAGAACGCGGCGAGGTCCTCGGCATAGTGCCGTTGATTGAACCCCGTGCCCTTGAAGGTCTGCGGCCCCGCGAACAGCATGTAAATCGGGTACGCCAGCAGGCTTCCGGCAACCGCCGCGGCGACCCCCAGCCCGGCCAGCATGGTGGGCAGGGCGGCCCGTGCCTCACCGCGGCTCACCTTGGCCAGCGACCAGGTGATCACGAAGATGCCGCCGGCCAGCGCGGTGAAGAACAACCCCTCGGCGGCGACCGAGAACCCGATCGCCAGCAGCACCCCCAGCACCACGCCGTTGCGCATCCAGCGGCCCCTCTCCCGCAGCTTCAGCAGCCACCACAGCACGACCGGCGCGATCCAGCCGGAGGTCCAGTTCAGGTGGCCGTTGGCGTGCGAGATGAAGCCGGGCGCGAAACCGCAGAACAGCCCGCCGATCGCGGCCGCGGCTCGGGTGCGGGTCACCCACCGGCCGAGGAACAGGTACCACGCGAAGGCCGAGCCGGCCAGGTTGAGCATCAGGATGCTGACGAAACTGATCTGCGGGCCGGCCAGCACGGTCAGCGGCGCGAACAGGATCGCGTACACGGTGATCGACGTGTTCGCCGCGAGGTTCACCCCGTCCGGCGTGTTCATGATCGTCGTGAAGAACGGGTTGCCGCCGTGGTGCAGCAGCTGGACGCCGTAGGCCAGCGCCCACTCGAAGAACGCCTGATCACCGACGTTGTCCGCGACCGCGTTCAGATAGGGCTGGCGCCACAGGCCACCGGTGACGTAACCGGCGATCGCGAGGGCGACGAGCGCGACCAGCAGATGTGCCCGCCGGCGGCGGGCCGCCATCCGGGCATCGGGCGGAACCGGCGATTTCTCGGCGGCGGCGGTGGCGGGAGCGGCGAGGGACATCAGCCGCAGGTTAGCAAGTGAAACTGCGCGCTCAGTGCGGCGTGGCCGCTTCTTGATCGAATGCCGCCGCCATCGCGTCACGGATGTCCGGATACGCCCAGCCGAACCCGGCCCGCTCCAGCACCGCGGGCAACACACGCTGGCTTTGCTTCACCTCGCCGGCCAGCTCGCCCAAGGCCAGATCAAGGGCGATTCCCGGTACGGCGAGGACCGCGGGCCGATGCACAGCCTGCGCGAAGGCACGGGTGAAAGCGGCGTTGGTGCACGGCTGCCCGACGATGTTCACCGGTCCGGCCAGATCCTCGCGCTCCAGCAGGAACTCGGCGGCGGCCAGCCAGTCGGCGAGCGCGATCCAGGCCATCCACTGCTTGCCGCTGCCGATCCTCGCGCCCGCGCCGAGCTTGAAGGGGATGCTCAGCGGCCGCACCAGCCCGCCGTCGCGACTGATCACCGGGGCGGTGCGCAGCAGGACGACCCGGGTGCCGGCATCCTCGGCGGGCCGGGCCGCGGCCTCCCAGACCCGGCACAGGTCGGCCAGGAACGTGGTGCCGGCCGGCGCCTCCTCGGTGACGGCCTGGTCCCCGGTGTCGCCGTACCAGCCGACGGCCGAGGACTGCAGCAGCGTCCGGGGCCGGTCCGCCTCCGGCAGTTGCTTGATCACTCCGGCGATGGTCGCGGTCGTGTCGACCCGGCTGGAGCGCAGCACGCCCTTGTACCGGCTGGTCCAGCGCCAGTGCCCGACGTTCGCCCCGGCCAGGTTGACGACCGCGTCGGCCCGGGCCACCAGGTGCTGGTCGAGCTCGTTGTGCGAGGGCCGCCACATGGCTTCGTCGGCCTTCTGCGCGGGCCGTCGCACCAGCCGGGTGACGTCGTGCCCGGCCTCCCGCAGACGCGCCGCGAGACGTGAGCCGAGATACCCGGAAGCGCCGGCCATGAGGATCCGCATCCCGTCATCTTCCCCAAAAATGAACCCGTTCAACCAGCACCCCCTCCCACCGTGGGGATTCCCGCCGGTGGGAGCGGCGCAGGTCCCCACACGTTGGTGTTGTGGGGATTCCCGCCGGTGGGGGCGGCGCAGGTCCCCACGGTGCGGCGGGCATTGGTGTTGTGGGGATTCCCGCCGGTGGGGGCGGTGTACGTCCCCACGGTGCGGCGGGTGTTGGTGTTGTGGGGATTTCGGCCGGTGGGGGCGGCGCAGGTCCCCACAGTGCGGGTGCGATTGCTGTTGTGGGGATTTGCGCCGGTGGGGGCGGTGTAGGTCCCCACGGTGCGGCGGGTGTTGGTGTTGTGGGGAGTGCGGGCGGGGCGGCGGTTGCTGCGCGGCGCGTGGGTAGCGGAAAGGGGCCCGCCGCGACGGCGAGCCCCTTTCTATGGACTGCTCAGAGGCCGAGCTCGGCCTCGAAGTGACCGGCCTCCAGCCGCTCCTTGATGGTGACCAGGAAGCGGGCCGCGTCGGCGCCGTCGACGATCCGGTGGTCGTAGCTCAGCGCCAGGTAGACCATCGAGCGCGGGACGATGATCTCGCCCAGGTTCGGGTCGTCCACCACGATCGCCCGCTTGACCACCGCGCCGGTGCCGAGGATGCCCACCTGCGGCTGGTTGATGATCGGCGTGTCGAAGAGCGCGCCTCGGCTGCCCGTGTTGGTCAGCGTGAACGTGCCGCCGGAGATCTCGTCCGGGCTGATCTTGTTGTTCCGGGTGCGGTCGGCGACGTCGGCGATGCGCTTGGCCAGGCCGGCCAGGTTCAGGTCGCCGGCGTCCTTGAGCACCGGGACGATCAGGCCCTTCGGCGTGTCCACCGCGATGCCCAGGTGCTCGGCGTCGTGGTAGGTGACCGTGCCGGCCTCCACGTCGATCGACGAGTTGACCACCGGGTGCTGCTGGAGCGCCTCGACCGTGGCCAGCGCGAAGAACGGCAGGAAGCTCAGCTTCACGCCGTGCTTGGCCTGGAAGTCGGCCTTCGCCCGGTTGCGCAGCTGCGCGATCCGGGTGACGTCGACCTCGACGACCGTGGTGAGCTGCGCCGAGATCTGCAGCGACTCGACCATGCGACGGGCGATGGTCGCGCGGGTGCGGGTCAGCTTCTCGGTGCGGCCGCGCAGCGGGCTCGGCGCCGCCTTGGGAGCGCGGGCGGCCGGCGCGGCCGGAGCCGACGCGGCC
>NZ_CAKUCL010000223.1 GCF_934643405.1 uncultured Actinoplanes sp. | reverse complement strand
GAAAGCCACGCGAAGAACCGGGGGTTTCCCCGCTGAACGCGGGAGCGCCGCATGCCGGCGCGCGCCGAGGCGGCTCAGCCCATTGCGGGCGCCGGCCCGCGGCGCGGCCCCGAAGACAGCGCGGGCGGGATGGTTGCCCATCCCGCCCGCGCCTCGTGCGTTATATATACGACCGCCATCGGTCGGGTCCGCGAGCGTCCCCCCGAGGCTTGCGGCCCCGGCCCGCTCAAGGAAGTTCTCAGGCCTTACGCAAGGCAACGTAACCAGCGCCTCCGCAAGTGGTACAGAGGTTCACGTCGCTCGTTACGAATGAGCAACCGGGCATCACCGGTTCGCCGACCCATACCTGGCCGAACGGTCATCGGCGAGTCGCCGAAGGGGTCGGACCGGGGGTCTGCTGATCGGCCCTCTGGAGGTCGCGGGCGGTCCAGGCGATCAACGCGATCGCCAGGATCGCGGCGAACAGGCCCAGTTTGATCACGCCGCCGATCGTCGACCAGAAGACCTTGCGCGCGGGCGGCACCGCCGCCTTGGCACCGCGCAGGGTGTTCCGGGCGGCCTTCGCGGTGATCCACGCGGTCGCGAAGAGGAAGACGACGACCGCGGTGATGATCGCGGTCAGCAGAGACACGCTGCTGTTCGGCATGGCAGACAGCGTGCATCGACAGTCGTCGCCGTGTCAGTCGCTCATTCGGTCGGCACCGCGGGGCCGACCGAGGGACCCCGTCCGACTACTTGACCTCGACCAACGGGAGGTCCTTGCGCCCGGCGCCGCCGCCCGGCATGGCGATCGAGGAGAAATGCGAGACCACGCGCTCGTCGGTCGGGTCGTCGGCCGGTGTGCGGTGCACGGCCAGGTGCCGGTAGAGCGTGTCGCGCTGCGCCGGGATGCGCTCCGCGGTGCGGATCATCCAGATCAGCTCGTGCAGGTTGGACCGGTGCCGGGCGCCGGCCGAGGAGATCACGTTCTCCTCCAGCATGATCGAGCCGAGGTCGTCGACGCCGAGGTGCAGCGACAGCTGGCCGACGTCCTTGCCGGTGGTCAGCCAGGACGCCTGAAGGTGCGCGACGTTGTCGAAGAACAGCCGGGACACCGCGATGAAGCGCAGGTATTCCAGGGTGGTCGCCTGGGTGCGGCCCTTGAGGTGGTTGTTCTCCGGCTGGTACGTCCACGGGATGAACGACCGGAAACCGCCGACCTCGTGGCTGGTCTCGACGGCGACGTCGGAGTAGCCGTTGGCGACCGCCAGGTCCTGCACGTCGCGGATCATCCGGATGTGCTCGATGCGCTCGGCGTTGGTCTCGCCGGTGCCCATCATCATGGTCGCGGTCGACGAGAGGCCGTTGCGGTGCGCGACGGCCATCACCTCGAGCCAGCGGGCGCCGCTCTCCTTGAGCGGGGCGATCGCCTTGCGCGGCCGGTCGGGCAGCATCTCCGCGCCGGCCCCGGCGATCGAGTCGAGCCCGGCCGCCTTGATCCGCCGGACCGCGTCCTCGATCGAGACCTTGGAGACCTTCGCCATGTGCAGGATCTCGCTCGGCCCGATGGAGTGAATGGCCAGCTGCGGATATGCCTGCTTGACGGTGGAGAAGAGCTCCTCGTAGTACTCCACGCCGTACTCCGGGTGGTGGCCGCCCTGGAGCATCACCTGGGTGGCGCCGAGGTCGACCGCCTCGCCGGAGCGGCGCAGGATCTCGTCCATCGAATGCGTCCAGCCCTCGGCATGCTTGGGCGCGCGGTAGAAGGCGCAGAACTTGCACGCGGTGACGCAGACATTCGTGTAGTTGATGTTGCGATCGATCAGGTACGTGACGATGCCGTCCGGATAACGGCGGCGGCGTACGGCGTCGGCAGCCTCGCCCAGCGCGTGGAAGGGCGCCTCGGTATAGAGCAGCAGGGCCTCCTCGGGCGTGATCCGCCCGCCGTCGGCGGCTCGCTGAAGGATGCTGTCGATCTCCGGGTTCGCCGTCACGTCCCAAAGAGTACGTGCCCCGCGCGGTGGACGTCAGAGGCAAGGGTCACCGCGGAGCGGTCGCCGCCCCGGCCAGGTCGTTACTCTCGATGCGTCGTTCAGGGGGTGGGTGTGCTCGTCGTACACGGCGGCTGGGTGCCGGCTGGGGATCGTCCGGGGTCGTTGGCGCTCTGGGCGGAGGAGCCGTCACGCCCGCCGCCGGCCTCGGCGTCGAAGGGCAGGCAGCGGCCGCACCCGTTCGCCGCGTCGGCCGGTGAGCTGAGCGCCCAGCTCACCGACTCCTCCGACGACCTGCGCGAGGCCCTCACCAAGGCCGCCGCGGGCACCCTCGAGCTGCGGCTGCCCGGAACCACCCGCGGGCCCCTGCCCTCACCGGAGACCGGGGTCGAGAGCTCCCCGCGCGCCGTCCGCCTGCACACCTGGACCGTCCCGGTCCTGCTGGTGCCCGGCGACGCCGCTCTCGCGGCGCTCGGCGCGCTGGCCGACCCGGCCGACGAGTGGATCGCCGGCTCCTCACTGCGGTACCTGTGCGTCCTGGCCGGCCACGCCTGCGACCTCGCCAAGCGCGGCCGGATGCTGCCGCAGCTGGTCAGCGAGGCGGGCGTGCCGGCGGCCCGCTGGCGGCCGGTGCTGACCGGCGCGGACGCCGCGTCCTACCGGGACTTCGCGGCCGCGATGCCGCCGGTCGTGCGGGCCACCGGCGAGACCGTGGCGCGCACCCTGCACGACGCGCTCGACGCCCTGGTCGACGCGTCCTGCCGCGCGATCATGCCGGAGCGCCTCCTGCACGGTCACCGGGCCGGGCCGAAGGCGCCGCTGCCCGACCGGTGGATCGCCGCCCTGACCGCGGACGACCCCGCGCTGCCCGGGGCCCGGCCGGAGGAGGTGCGCGAGCTCGGGCGGGCGCTGGGCGACTGGATGCGCGCGGCGAACGAGGCGAACGGGCCGAACCGGGTCAGTTTCCGCCTCACCGAGCCGCTGCCCGGCGACGACACGTGGGGGCTGGAGTTCGCCCTGCAGTCCGCCGAGGACCCGAGCCTCTACCTGCCGGCCGCCGAGATATGGGCGGGCGGGCGCTTCCCCGGCCTGCCGCCCCGGCCGGACGAGACGCTGCTGGCCGGGCTGGGCCGCGCGGTCCGGCTCTTCCCGCTGCTGCACGTGGCGCTGCGCGACCAGCAGCCCGAGGCGATGACGCTGGACACCGGCGAGGCGCACGAGTTCCTGCGCCAGGCCGCGCCGCTGCTGCAGGCGGCCGGCTTCGGCGTGCAGCTGCCGGCCTGGGCCGGACGCAAGAGCGTGGGGCTCAAGCTGACCACCCGCTCCCGGTCGCGCAAGGGCGCGTCCCGGGCGGTCGCCGATTCCGGCTTCGGACTGGAGCAGCTGGTCGACTTCCGGCTCGATCTGGTCATCGGCGACGGCGTGGTCACCGCCGAGGAGCTGGCCGAGCTGGCCCGGCTCAAGGTGCCGCTGGTCCGGGTCCGCGGCCAGTGGGTCGAGCTCGACGACCGGCAGTTGCGGGCGGCGCTCAAGGCGGTCGGCCGGCGGCGCGAGGGCGAGCTCACCGCGGGCGACGTGCTGCACCAGGTGGTCGACGGCGGCGACGAGGATCTGCCGCTGGTCGAGGTCGACGCGGACGGCATGCTCGGCGATCTGCTGTCCGGGCAGGCCGCGGAGCGACTGACGCCGGTGCCGACTCCAGAGACGTTCCAGGGGACTCTCCGGCCGTACCAGGAACGAGGTTTGTCCTGGCTGCACTTCCTCGGCCGGCTGGGGCTGGGCGGCATCCTCGCCGACGACATGGGCCTGGGAAAGACGGCGCAGACGCTGTCGCTGCTGCTGGCCGAACGCGCCGAGGAGGCCGACCGGCCGATTCTGCCGACCCTGCTCGTCTGTCCCATGTCTCTGGTCAGCAACTGGCACAAGGAGGCCGGCCGGTTCGCGCCGAGTCTGCGCGTCTACGTGCATCACGGCGGTACCCGCAAGCGCGGCGACGAGTTCCTGGTGGCGGTTGCCGAGGCGGATCTGGTTGTCACGACCTACGGCACGGCCACCCGCGATCTGGAGGCGTTGCGCGAGATCGCGTGGGGCCGGGTGGTGTGCGACGAGGCACAGGCGATCAAGAACAGCGGAACAAGACAGTCCCAGGCCGTACGGTCGGTGCCCGCTCGCACCAGGCTGGCCCTGACCGGAACGCCGGTCGAGAACCACCTGGCCGAGCTGTGGTCCATCATGGACTTCGCCAATCCGGGGTTGCTGGGGCCGGCGAAGCGCTTCCGGCGCCGCTTCCAGGAGCCGATCGAGGTGCGGCAGGACGAGGACGCCGCGGCCGCGCTGAAGCGAGCGACCGGGCCGTTCGTGTTGCGACGCCTCAAGACCGACAAGTCGATCATCTCGGATCTGCCGGAGAAGAACGAGATGAAGGTCTGGTGCACGCTCACCGCCGAGCAGGCGACGCTCTACCAGGCCGTGGTCGAGGACATGATGTCCGAGATCGAGGGCAGCGAGGGCATCCAGCGGCGCGGCAACGTGCTGGCCGCCATGACGAAACTCAAGCAAGTCTGCAACCACCCCGCCCACCTGCTCAAGGACGGCTCGCGGCTGCCGGCGCGCTCGGGCAAGCTGGCCCGGCTCGAGGAGCTCGCCGAGGAGATCATCGAGGACGGCGACAAGGCGCTCGTCTTCACGCAGTACGCGGAGTGGGGTTCGCTCCTCCAGCCGTATCTGACGGCCCATCTCGACCGGCCGGTGCTCTGGCTCCATGGTGGACTGCCCAAGGCCAAGCGCGACGAGATGGTCGAGCGGTTCCAGACCGACGACGAGCCGATGCTGTTCCTCCTGTCGCTGAAGGCGGCGGGCACCGGGCTCAATCTCACCGCGGCGAATCACGTCGTCCACTTCGACCGGTGGTGGAATCCGGCGGTCGAGAACCAGGCGACCGACCGAGCGTTCCGCATCGGACAGTCGCGCAACGTCCAGGTCCGCAAGTTCATCTGCACCGGCACGCTCGAGGAGAAGATCGACGCGATGATCGAGCGGAAGAAGGCTCTGGCGTCGTCGGTCGTCGGCACCGGCGAGGACTGGATCACCGACCTCAGCACCGATCAGCTGCGCGAGTTGTTCGCGCTCGACGCCTCGGCGGTGCGTTGACATGCCGTTCGATCGCGAGGGCAAGTTCTTCGAGGGCGGCCGGCCGATCGAGGTCGACGGCGGGATCGCGGTGCGGGCCAAGCGCGGGAAGATCGGCGAGCAGTGGTGGTCCCGCCGCTTCGTCGACGTGCTGGAACGCTTCTGCGATCCCGGGCGGCTGACACGGGGGCGGGCCTACGCCCGCAAGGGCCAGGTCATGGACTTCTCCCTCTCGCCCGGTTCGGTCACGGCCCGGGTGCAGGGTTCCCGTCCGCAGCCGTACGAGGTGACGATCGCGATCGACGCGTTCGACGAGACACAGTGGACATCGTTGACGGAGGCGCTCGGTGCCCGCGCGTTGTATCGCGCGGCGCTGCTGGCCGGGGAGATGCCGCACGAGATCGTCGACCTCTTCACCGAGCACGAGCTGCCACTGTTCCCGGATCGGCTGGACATCCGTTGCTCGTGTCCGGATTGGAGTGTCCCTTGTAAACACGGTTCGGCGGTCCTTTATGTACTGGCCGAGGCCTTCGACGACGATCCGTTCCTGGTGCTGGCCTGGCGCGGCCGGGCCCGGGAGGCGTTGCTGGACGCGTTGCGGGGCACGCCGGAGCCGCTGCCGGCGGTGGACCCGCTCGCCGTACCGGAAACGCCGTTGGAATCTCGTCTTTCCGACTATTACTCCCCCGGCATCAGCCTGAGCCGGCTGCGGGAGCGGCCCACGCGGGTGACGGCGCCACCGGAGTTGCTGCTGCGGGCGCTGGACGCCCCACCGGTCAAGGTGCGGCACATCCCGTTGACCGATCTGCTGCGGCCGGCGTACCGGGACCTGGCCGCACCCGACCCGGAGGGCGATTAGGCCGACGCTTGCTTCCGCTCCCCCGGAGCCGGAGAACGGGGACAGAACAATCCCGAGGCCAGGCCCAGCGCGGCGAGGGCGCGCGTGACCATGGGAGCCCGGGCAAGGGGTGGAGTGCAACGGGCATAGGGTCGAAACCATGAGCGAGATGAACTACCGCCGTCTGGGTACATCGGGCCTGGTCGTGTCCGTCGTGGGCATCGGCTGCAACAATTTCGGCCGCAAGCTTGACCTGGAGGGCACGCGGGAGGTCGTCGACGCCGCGCTCGACGCCGGCGTCACGCTGTTCGACACCGCCGACATCTACGGCACCCCGCACGGCACCTCCGAGGAGTTCCTGGGCGCGGCGCTGAAGGGCCGCCGGGACGACGTGATCGTGGCGACGAAGTTCGGCATGAACATGGAGGGCCTGAACGGCAAGGACTTCGGCGCCCGCGGGTCCCGGCGGTACATCGTGCGTGCCGTGGAGGCGTCGCTGCGCCGGCTCGAGACCGACTACATCGACCTGTACCAGATGCACGAGCCGGACCCGGCGACCCCGATCGACGAGACGCTGGCGGCGCTCGACGATCTGGTCCGTTCCGGCAAGGTGCGGTACCTGGGCAGCTCGAACTTCTCGGGCTGGCAGATCGCGGACGCCGACTGGACGGCTCGCGCCGGTGACCTGACGCCGTTCGTCAGCGTGCAGAACCAGTACAGCCTGCTGGAGCGCGAGGTGGAGACGGAGGTCGTGCCGGCCTGCGAGCACTTCGGGCTGGGTCTGCTGCCGTTCTTCCCGTTGAACTCGGGCCTGCTCAGCGGCAAGTACCGGCGGGGTGAGAAGCCGGCGGCGGGCACCCGGCTGGCCCAGGACCGGTATCAGCGCTGGCTGGACGCCGCGGACTGGGACACGATCGAGGCGCTGTCGGCGTTCGGCGCCGAGCGTGGCCACAGCCTGCTGGACGTGGCGATCGCCGGCCTGGCCGCCCGCCCGGCCGTGACCAGCGTGATCGCCGGCGCCACGACCGCCGAGCAGGTCCAGGCGAACGTGGCCGCGGGCGCGTGGCAGCTGACCGCGGAGGACGTGGCCGCCCTGGACGCCGTCCTCGCAGGCTGAGCCCGGACGGGGCAGCGGCCGCGTGCTCGGAGCCCGGCCCAGCGCGGCGCCCGGCTAAGCCCGACTCCCGGCCGCTGCCCCGGCGGGCCGCTCAGACCTCGGCGAAGAACGGACCGCCGGCCGGCAGGGGCGGCACCTCGCCGCGCGCCGCCGCCCGGCGGGCGAACTCGCGCAGGCCGGCGACCTGCCGCTCGCCCAGCGAGAAGTCGAGCGCACGGAAGTAGTTCGCCAGGGTCGCCGCGTCGAACGGCTCCCACCGGGCGGCCGCCTCGGCCGCCTGGTCGAGCTCGCCGAGGCACAGGTCGCGGGAGCGCTGGAACGCCTCGTGCACGTCCTTGACCGCGCCGGGATTGGCCGCCGCGAAGTCCTTGCGGGCCGCCCACACCGCGAACACCATCGGCAGCCCGGTCCACTCCTTCCACGCCTGACCCAGGTCGACGACCTGCAGGCCGCTCTTCGGCGCCTCGTACATCGCGCGCAGAGCCGGGTCGCCGATCAGCACACCGGCGTCGGCCTCCATGAGCATCTGGGTCAGCTCGGGCGGGCACCGGAAATAGTCGGGCTCGGCACCGTACTTCTCGGCGAGCAGCATCTGCGCGAGCATCACCCCGGTGCGCGACGTCGAGCCCAGCGCCACCGGCCGGCCGTCCAGCTCGGCGAGCGGCCGCGTGGAGATCAGGTTGACCGAGAGCACCGGGCCGTCGCTGCCGACCGCGAGATCGGGCAGGAGCAGCAGCTCGTCGGCGTGGCGAAGGTATTCGACCAGGGTGATCGGGCCGATGTCGAGACCACCCGAGACCAGGTCGGCGCTCAGCTTCTCCGGAGTGTCCTTGCGCAGGTCGACGTCGAGCAGAGCGCCGGAACGCATCAGCCCCCAGTAGATCGGCAGACAGTTGAGGAACTGGATATGCCCGACCCGGGGCCGACTGACGTTGTCGCTCATGCTCCGACGCTATCCCGCGGGCGTGGATCACCGCCGTTGGCCGGACGTGAAGGTGGTTCAGGTCGCAATCGAACGGCCGGCACGCAGGCCGCCGCCGCCAGCAAACCGGCCACGGCGAGCGCGGCGACCAGCACGCGCGGCTCGAAGTGCTCCACCAGTGGCCCGGCCAGGGCAAGCCCGAGCAGGTTGCCACCCTGCACGGAGGCGCTCAGCGCCGCATAGGCCCGGCCGTGTGCCGCGGCCGGCGCCCGACCGGCGACGATGACCGTGGTGAAGACGTTGATCCCGCCGTTGCAGATGCCGCCGAGGATCCACAGCGGGATCAGCCAGCCGGCGCTGGGGACGGCGGCCGCGACCAGCACCGGCACGCAGGAACCAGCCGCCAGGAGCAGCACCCCCGGCACGGAGATCCGCCCGCGCGGCAGCCGGCCGAACCCGAAACTGCCGGCCAGCATCCCGACCATCCAGGACGCCGAGATCAGCCCGAACATCGTGGTGGACGCGCCGAGCGTGTCGCGGATGAAGAACACCTCGACCACGTTGATCGCGCCAACCCCGGCGATCACCGCGGTGAGGGCGACCACCATCGCGAGCAGGGTGTGGTCGTCGCGCAGGCGCCAGCTCACCGCCTGCGCCGGGCCCGCCTCCGAGCTGCCGCCGCGACGGCGGGTGCGCACCAGGAACCCCGCCACGACCAGCGCGAGATAGCTTCCCGCGTCCAGCAGCAGCGGCAGCCGCGACCCGGTCTGCCCGACCAGCACGCCGGCGAGCGCGGGCGCGATCAGCATGCCGAGCAGCCCGCTGGTCTGCAGGATGCCGCTCGCCTTCGCCAGGTCGTCCTGGCGCACCATGCCGGGCAGCAGCGCCGCGGTGGTCGGCTGGGTGATCGCGAGCCCGCACGCCAGCACCGCCACCAGCGCGATGATCATCACCGGATGCGTGGCGAAGGCGAGGACCGCGCAGACGAGCGCCTGGCCCAGCCCGGCCACCACCAGGACCGTACGGCTGTCGGCCCGATCCGCCACCCGCCCGGCCACCGGCGCGAGCAGCGCGAGCGGCAGGCTCGCGGCGAGCAGCAGGCCGGAGACTGCCAGGCCGCCGTGCCCGTTCTGCTGGAGGACCAGCGCCAGAGTCGTTGCCGCGAGGAAGTCGCCGCAGACCGAGACGCCGCGTGCTCCCGCGATGAGGGAGACGTCGGACCACCGAGACGCGAAGGGCATACTTCGAAGTTATTCCTTCACATCTCGCCGCGCAACCCCTCCCTCCTCGTCCGGGAACGCCGAGTAGTGCATCAGCACCTGCCGCGCCCCCGCCGGCGGGTCCGCGCGCCGCACCCGCTGCCGATAGGGGTCCAGGATGGCCGTGACCTGCTTGTTCACCTCGATCAGCTCCTCCGCGGTGAGCAGCAGGTGCATGCGCATCAGCACGCTGGCCTCGCGCCAGTCGGCGGGCTCGCCGCCCAGCCGGGCCGCCCAGTCACGCGTCTTCTGAAAATCCTTGGTGAGGTACGCGTCGACCAGCGCCCGCTCCGCCTCACGTGCTCCGGGCTGGGCCATGTCGCCCTTGACCCGCAGCCCCGACCCGGCCGACTGCCAGACCCGCTCCCGCCCGTCCCCGCGGCTCGGCGCCTGCTCGACCAGCCCGTACTTGGCCAGCTCCCGCAGGTGGTAACTGGTCGCGCTGGGCGAGAGACCGACCATGTCGGCACACTCGGTCGCGGTCACCGCCGCACCGGTGTTGTTCAGATAGTCGATGATCTCGATCCGGGCCGGGTGGGCCAGCGCGCGCATGACTTGCGGATCGCTGACCCGGACCCCGCCGGACGTGGAAGGCGCGTCGGTCATGCCCCCATTGTCAACGCCTCGGCGGCCTCGCCCGGCTCGAGCTGCCGACGAGCGGCCCGCCGTGATAATTCGGTGGAGGTGGCTGGCGTCTCGGCGTAGCGTGGAGGGCCGCTTGACGGCCGTGGTGAGCATGCACCGCAGCGGACGTCCCCGCGCCGAGGGCCGCCGAACGCCCGACGGAAACGCGGAGCAGCCTTTCTGATGAGCCTGCGAGGATGACCCGTGCCCGGAACCGACCTCGATCACGAACTCACTGCCGAACGCGAACACCTTGCCGAGTCCCGCGCCGCCCTGGCGCGGATGCGCGGCCGGGCCGAGGAGCTCTTCGACGCCGGCTCCGACGTGGCCGGCGACGCCTTCGCCGCCGAGTCCCTGGGCCGCCAGCTGTCGCGTCGCGTGGCCGAGCTGGCCGACGACCCGGCCACACCGCTCTTCTTCGGCCGCCTCGACATCGACGCGACCGCCTACCACGTGGGCCGCCGTCACGTCACCGACGACGCCGGCGAGCCCATGGTGCTCGACTGGCGCGCGCCGCTGTCCCGCTCGTTCTACCGGGCCAGCGTGCGCGATCCGCAGGGCGTCGCCACCCGCCGCCGGTTCGGCTTCGTCAAGGGCGAGCTGACCAGCTTCGAGGACGAGCACCTGGACCGGGGCGAGGAGCTCGGCACGAACAGCCGCATCCTGACCGCCGAGATCGAGCGCCCCCGCGTCGGCCCGATGCGCGACATCGTCGCCACCATCCAGCCGGAGCAGGACGAACTGGTGCGCGCGAACCTCGAGGACTCGATCTGCGTGCAGGGCGCGCCCGGCACCGGTAAGACCGCGGTCGGCCTGCACCGCGCCGCGTACCTGCTCTACCTGCACCGCGAACGACTGCGCCGCTCCGGCGTGCTGATCGTCGGGCCGAACAAGGCCTTCCTCTCGTACATCTCCGCCGTTCTTCCCGCCCTCGGCGAGATCGAGGTGCAGCAGAGCACCGTCGACGAGCTGATCTCCCGGGTGCCGGTGCGTGCCACCGACTGCGACGCGGCGGCGCTCGTCAAGCACGACGTACGAATGGCCGAGGTGCTGCGCAAGGCGCTCTGGCGCAGGCTCGGCAAGCCGACCGATCCGATCATGGTGTCGGACGGCTCCTACCGGTGGCGCATCGATCCGGAACCACTGCGCCGGATCGTCGACGAGGCAAGGCGGGAAAATCTCCCGTACGCCGTGGGCCGCGACCGGGTCCGCGCCCGCGTGGTCGGCCTGCTGCAGCGCCAATCCGAGTACCGCACCGGCAACTCGCCAAGCGAGGGCTGGCTGCGCCGGATGGGCAAGGTCGCCCCGGTCACCGAGTTCCTGGAGAAGGCCTGGCCGGTGGTGACCGCCGAGTCCCTGGTCGTGGACGTTCTGGTCGATCCGTCCGTGGCCGACGGCGTACTGGATCCGCAGGAGCAGGAGGCGATCCGCTGGCCCAAGCCGCCGCGGACCGTGAAGGCGGCGAAGTTCAGCGCCGCCGACCTGGTCCTGATCGACGAGGCCGCCGGCCTGATCGAACGCGAGACCAGCTTCGGCCACGTGGTGGTCGACGAGGCGCAGGACCTGTCCCCGATGCAGGCGCGGGCCATCGCCAGGCGCAGTGAGCACGGCTCGATCACCCTGCTCGGCGACCTGGCCCAGGGCACCGCGCCGTGGGCCGCCTCGGACTGGCGCGACACCCTCGGTCATCTCGGCAAGCCGGACGCCGCGGTCGTCCCGCTGACCGTCGGCTTCCGCGTGCCGGCGGCCGTGGTCGCCCTGGCCAACCGCCTGCTGCCGGCCCTGGGGGTGGACGTGCCCGAGGCGGTGTCGCTGCGGCGCGACGGCGAGCTGACCATCACCCCGGTCGCCGATCCGGCCGACCTGGACGCCGAGACGCTGGTCGAGGTGACCGCGGCGCTCGCGCACGAGGGTTCGGTCGCGGTCATCGCCGCGGACGCCGCGGTCGAGCGGCTGCGCGGGCACCTGACGGCGGCGGGCATCGAGAACGCGTCGCCGGACGATGTGGAGTCCGAGGCGCGGGTCATGGTGGTGCCGGCCTCGGTGGTGAAGGGCCTGGAGTACGACCACGTGGTCGTGCACGAGCCGGCCGACATCGTCGACGCGGAACCGCGCGGATTGAACCGGCTCTACGTGGTGCTGACCCGCGCCGTCTCGCGGCTCACCGTCGTACACACCAAACCGCTGCCGCAGAACCTGGCGTGACGGGGGCGGCGGCGCTCGCTGCCCGGAGACGCGCCGCGGGCGGCGACAACCCGGCAAAGGACCAGGGAACCGGCAAGAGCCGAGGAACCGAGAAAAATCGTGAACCCGCGAAGCTCGCGAACCCGCGAAGCCCGC
>NZ_CAKUCL010000222.1 GCF_934643405.1 uncultured Actinoplanes sp. | reverse complement strand
CCCTGGCGCTGCTTGTGGCGCGCGTCGGTCTTGCAGATGACCATGACGCGGCCGTGCCGCCGGATGACCCGGCAGTTATTGCAGATCCGCTTGACGCTCGGCTTGACCTTCACGGTTTGCCTTAACTCTCAGTCGGACGGGACGTGATTCCCCGCCCCGGATTACTTGTAGCGATAGACGATGCGCCCACGGGTCAGGTCGTACGGCGAAAGCTCGACGACGACCCTGTCCTCGGGAAGGATGCGGATGTAGTGCTGCCGCATCTTGCCGGAGATGTGAGCCAGCACCTTGTGACCATTGGCGAGCTCCACGCGGAACATGGCGTTCGGCAGGGGCTCGATCACTCGGCCCTCGATCTCGATAGCTCCGTCTTTCTTAGGCATGTCCTCCGCTACCTGACACTGGGGTTCGGGGCAGGCATGCAACGCCATAGCCGAGCCGACGGGCGACTCGGAAACCAGCCGCGGCTCCCGCGCGCCCTCGAAGCGCTGAGGACATGCGGGAGTGGACGCTGCGCGCCGACTAGCCAGTGTACGCGCGCCTCAGCAGGGACACCAAACCGAGGTCACCGTTACCCGGGGTCGGGTGTGTCGCCGAGGCGTAAACCGGACAAACAGCCTATTTCTCCGGCTTGGGCGGCAGGTCACCGCGGGATATCGCCTCCGCGATGAACCGCCGGCGCTGCTCCTTGGTCGGATTGGGAGGCAGCTCGCCCCGGGCGATCGCCTCCCGCTGCAGCGCCCGGCGCTTCTGCTGGTGGTCGCGGGCCAGCGCCTTGCGCTCGCGATCGGCCACCATCTTCTGCGGCGCGCCGCCGGCCAGGCCGCCAACGGTGGCGATCACGAGGAAGACGGCCCACGGCCCGCCCACCCAGACCGGCCAGTAGTAGTTCATCTGGCCGGCTGCGACGCAGCTGACCGCCCACACCGCCGTGGTGATCGCCACCACGCCCAGCCAGGAACCCCACACCGTGGCCAGCCACTCGCGGGTCGGGTGCGCCACCCGCACCATCGGTTCCACCGGCGGCTGCACGGCCAGGCTGCCGGGGAGATCCGTCAGCAGGCCGTCGAGATCGCCGTAAGTCTTCGCGGCGTACGCCCGCTGGACGCGCTCGTCGTACTCGTGCAGGTCGAGCCGGCCCTCCTCGAGCGCGGCCCGCAGCCGGTCCGCGACCAGCTGCCGGTCCGCGTCGCCGGCACGCATGTCGTCGCGACC
Source organism: uncultured Actinoplanes sp. (assembly GCF_934643405.1). Taxonomy (GTDB): domain Bacteria; phylum Actinomycetota; class Actinomycetes; order Mycobacteriales; family Micromonosporaceae; genus Actinoplanes. Next base: position 11,038 of record NZ_CAKUCL010000222.1, on the reverse strand, counting down.
CATACGTTCCACCATGTCCAGGCGACCTCCAGCGGCTACCGTCAGCGACCGCGCCGGTCCCGCCGCGCGGCCCGGCGGGAGTCCCGGCTGTGACCGCCCCAGACCCCGAAGAAGCCGAGGATGAGCGGGATCGCCATCCAGACCGGCCAGAAGTAGACCAGGTGGCCGGCGCTCAGGCTGGTGACCAGCCAGATGAGCACACAGACCAGGAACACTCCGCCGTACGGGCCAAGGTAGCGCGGCAACCAGCTCGGCTCCACGGGTTCCGGTTCCTTCGCCGGGGGCGTCACCGCCGCGGCGGGTTGCACCTGGGAGCGCTCCGGCGGCACCGTGCCGGGCAGGTCGTCGAGCAGGCCGTCGAGATCGCCGAAGGTCTTCGCCGCATACGTCTTCTGGAGGCGCTCGTCGTACTCGTTCAGATCGAGGCGGCCCTCGTCGAGCGCCATCTTCAGCTGATCGGCCACCGCTTTACGGTCGGAGTCGCCCGCCCGCATGTCATCGCGCCCCATGCGTACCAGCATGCCAGCCGCGCGAGAGAAGTCGCGACCCCGATGTGGCCGGTTCGTCAGACCTTCGGCTGCCTGGCGGTCACCAGGTCGCCGAGGCGCGCTCGGCCGCCGTCCGGGGCGGTGGTCACCCAGACGCCGTCGTCGAGCAGGCACATCGTGTGTTCGACGTGGGCGGCCATCGAGCCGTCCCGGGTCACCACGGTCCAGCCGTCGGACAGCTCCACCGTCCGGGGCGACCCCATGGTGATCATCGGCTCGATCGCCAGGCACAGGCCGGGCTCCAGCCGCGGGCCCTTGCCCGGCTTGCCGTAGTTCAGCACGTGCGGGTCCTGGTGCATCTCGGTGCCGATGCCATGACCGCCGTAGCCGTCCACGATCCCGTACCGGCCGGCCTTGCGGATGACCTTCTCCACGTTGAAGGAGACGTCGGTGAGGCGGCCCCGGCCGTTCGCCGCGCCGCGTGCGGCGGCCGCGATCCCGGCCCACATCGCGTCCTCGGCCACCTCGGCCATCTTCAGCAGCGCCGGATCGGTCTCGCCGACCCCGACGGTGATCGCCGAGTCGCCGTGCCAGCCCTCGAGGATGGCGCCGCAGTCGAGCGAGATGAGGTCGCCCTCCTTGAGCACCTGGCTCGGGCTGGGGATGCCATGCACGACCTGCTCGTTCACCGAGGAGCAGATCGAGGCGGGGAAGCCGTGGTAGCCCTTGAACGACGGGATCGCGCCGGCGTCCCGGATGACCTTCTCGGCGATGGCGTCCAGATCGGCGGTCGACACGCCCGGCTCGACGGCGTCGCGCATCGCGTCCAGCGCGGCCGCGACCACGAGGCCGGCGCCGCGCATGAGCTCGATCTGTTCCGGTGTCTTCAGCTGGATGTCCAGCTGGGGGCGGCGCATGTCAGCCTCCGTACGACCGCAGGGCGTCGATCGCGCGAACGGTGACGTCCTCGACCGGACCGGTCGCGTCGATCCCTACCAGCTTGCCCTGGGCGCCGTAGAAGTCGACGAGCGGGGCGGTCTTCTCCGCGTACTCCACCAGGCGGTTCGCGATCGTCTCGGCCTTGTCGTCGTCCCGCTGGAACAGCTCCGACCCGCAGCGGTCGCAGATGTTCTCCTTGCTGGTCGGGTCGAACTCGACGTGCCAGATCTTGCCGCAACCACGGCAGGTCCGGCGGCCGGAGAGCCGCCGGATCACCTCGTCGTCGTCGACCACGAGCTCCATCACGAGGTCGAGAGCGGTCCCGAGGTCGGCCAGGAGCTTGTCCAGGGCCGACGCCTGCGGCACGGTGCGGGGGAAGCCGTCGAGCAGGAAGCCGTCGCCGGCGTCCGGCTCGGCGAGCCGGTCCCGGACCATGTTGATGGTCACCTCGTCCGGAACCAGCTGGCCGGCGTCCATGTAGCGCTTGGCCTCGACGCCCAGGGGCGTTCCCTGCGAGACGTTCGCCCGGAAAATGTCCCCGGTGGAGATCTTCGGTACGGCGAGATGGGCAGCGATGAACTCAGCCTGGGTCCCCTTGCCGGCCCCGGGAGGGCCCACCAGTACCAGCCGCACCTACATCGCCTCGCTTCGGTGAGAACGAGAAACTCCAGACGCACGAGCCCCCCGGCTCCGCGTCCCCACTACCGGAGGAACCCTTCGTAGTTGCGCTGCATCAGCTGGCTCTCGATCTGCTTCACCGTCTCGAGACCCACACCCACCATGATCAGCACGGCCGTACCACCGAACGGGAAGTTCTGGTACTGCTGCTGGTTCAGCCAGATGAAGAAGAAGTTCGGCAGAACCGAGATCACGCCGAGGTAGAGCGCGCCCGGCAGGGTGATCCGGCTGAGGATGAAGTCCAGGTAGTCCGCGGTCGGCTTGCCCGGGCGGATACCCGGGACGAATCCACCGTACTTCTTCATGTTGTCCGCGACCTCGGTCGGGTTGAACGTGATCGAGACGTAGAAGTACGTGAAGAAGATGATCAGCAGGAAGTAGACGCCGATGTAGAGCGAGCTCGTCGGGTCGGCCAGCCAGTCCTTGATCCAGATCTGGTAGCCCTTGAGGTTGTTCGGGTCGAAGAACTGGAGGTAGAGCTGCGGCAGGTAGAGCAGCGACGACGCGAAGATGACCGGGACGACACCCGCCTGGTTGACCTTCAGGGGGATGTACGTGGACGTGCCGCCGTACATGCGCCGGCCGATCATGCGCTTGGCGTACTGCACCGGGATCCGGCGCTGGGCCTGCTCGATGAAGACGACCAGACCGATGATGACCAGGACCAGGCCGATCACCAGGAAGAACTTGCCGACGCCGCTGGACTCCTTGATGGTCCAGCCCTCGCCGGGGAGGCGGGCCGCGATCGAGGTGAAGATCAGGACGGACATGCCGTTGCCGACGCCGCGGTCCGTGATCAGCTCACCGAGCCACATCACCACACCCGTACCGGCGGTCATCGTCAGCACCAGGATGGTCAGCGTCAGCCACATCGACAGCCCGGTGTTCTCCGGGATGATCTGCAGGCGCGGGTCGTTCTGGTCGCACGCGTTGCCGAACAGCTGGCCGGTGCGGGCCAGCGCGACGAACGCCGAGGACTGAAGGACGGCGAGGCCGAGCGTGAGGTACCGGGTGTACTGCGTGATCTTCGCCTGGCCGGACTGGCCCTCCTTGCGGAGCTGCTCCAGGCGCGGGATCACCACGGTCAGCAGCTGCAGGATGATCGACGCGGTGATGTACGGCATGATGCCGAGCGCGAAGACCGACAGGTGGAGCAGCGCCCCGCCGGAGAACAGGTTCAGCAGGCTGAGAACGGTGCCGCCCGAGCCGGACGCGTTCACGGCGTCGAGACACCGCTGCACGTTGGTGTAAGACACACCGGGGCTGGGCAAGGTAGCGCCGAGCCGGTACAGCGCAATGATCGCGACCGTGAACAGAAGCTTCTTGCGCAGGTCAGGCGTCCGGAACGCACTGGTAAAGGCGGAGAGCAACTTCTTCCTCCTGCGCGAGGTTTACCGCCCATCGGGCGGGTGGGGAAAGGCATCGGTCCGGACGACCGATATCCCTAGCTGGGAACGGACTCTAACAGTCTTGTAGCGCCGCGGTGGTTCACGGTAGCCGTCACCACGGGTGGTCATCCAGCCTGCCGGAGAAATGGCAGGTCAGACGCCACAAAGGGGATGCCCGCCCCGGAAGCGCGTTTCGCGCCCCTCGACGAGCACCCCCAGGGGCGTCACAGCTCGGTGGCGGAACCACCGGCGGCTGCGATCTTCTCCTTGGCCGACTCGCTGAAGGCGTGCGCCGAGATGGTCAGCGACACGCCGCCCAGCTCGCCGGTGCCGAGCACCTTGACCGGCTGGCCCTTGCGGACCGCGCCGGCGCCGACGAGCTCCGCCGGGCCGACCTCGCCGCCGTTCGGGAACAGCTCGGCGAGACGGTCCAGGTTGACGACCTGGAAGACGACCTTGTTACGAGGCCTGTTCTTCAGACCCTTCACCTTGGGCAGGCGCATGTGGATGGGCATCTGCCCACCCTCGAAGCGCGCGGAGGTGTTCTTGCGAGCACCCGTGCCCTTGGTACCACGACCGGCGGTCTTGCCCTTGGAGCCCTCACCGCGACCCACCCGGGTCTTCGCGGTCTTGGCACCGGGTGCCGGACGAAGGTGGTGGACCTTGATCGCCATTACTCGACCTCCTCAACACTCACGAGGTGGCTCACGGCGAAGATCATGCCCCGGATCTCGGGACGGTCCTCCTTGACCACCACATCGTTGATCCGCTTCAGGCCGAGCGACCGCAGGGAGTCCCGCTGGTTCTGCTTACGGCCGATCTCGGACCGGATCTGGGTGACCTTCAAGCGTGCCATCAGTGCACCGCCGCTTCCGCACGCGCCGCCAGCATGGCCGCGGGCGCGACGTCCTCGACCGGCAGACCGCGGCGGGCCGCGACCTTCTCCGGCGACTCGAGACCCTTCAGGGCCGCGACGGTCGCGTGCACGATGTTGATCGGGTTCGACGAGCCGAGGCTCTTCGAGAGCACGTCGTGGATGCCGGCGCACTCCAGCACGGCGCGCACCGGGCCACCGGCGATGACACCGGTACCGGCGGACGCCGGCTTGAGGAGCACCACACCCGCGGCGGCCTCACCGGTGATCGGGTGCGGGATGGTCGCCCCGATCCGCGGAACCTTGAAGAAGTGCTTCTTGGCCTCCTCGACGCCCTTGGCGATGGCCGCGGGCACCTCCTTGGCCTTTCCGTAGCCGATGCCGACGGTGCCGTCACCGTCGCCGACGATCACCAGGGCGGTGAAGCTGAAGCGACGACCACCCTTGACGACCTTGGCCACGCGGTTGATCGCGACGACCCGCTCGAGATGCGGGGTCTTCTCGACGGGCGCGTTGCCGCGGCCGCCCTCGCGGCGGTTGTCCCGGCGGTTGCCACCCTCGGTGTTACCGCCGGACCCGCCGCCTCGGCGCTGCTGACCAGGCATTGGTCAATTCCTCCTAGAACTCGAGTCCGGCTTCGCGGGCGGCGTCGGCCAGAGCGGCGATCCGCCCCGCGTACTTGTTGCCACCACGGTCGAAGACGACCTTGGACACACCCGCGGACTTCGCCCGCTCGGCGAGGAGCGCACCGACCTTGCCGGCCTGCGCGCTCTTGTCGCCCTCGCCGCCCCGGATGGACGTGTCGAGGGTCGACGCCGAGGCCAGCGTGTGGCCCCTGAGGTCGTCGATGATCTGCGCGGTGATGTGCCGCGACGACCGGGTGACGACGAGGCGGGGACGTTCGGCGGTACCGCGGACGTTCTTGCGGACCCGGAAGTGCCGGCGCGCCTTCCCCACGGCACGCTTGGCGGCGACACCGCCGCCATTGCGGCGCTTGAGCAGCGTGGCGGTCACTTCTTACCTGCCTTTCCAGCCTTACGGCGGATGACCTCGCCCTGGTACTTCACGCCCTTGCCCTTGTAGGGCTCCGGCGGGCGGATCTTCCGGATGTTCGCGGCGACCTCGCCGACCAGCTGCTTGTCGATACCGGAGACCGTGAACTGCGTCGGGCGCTCCACCGAGAAGGTGATGCCCGCCGGCGGGACCACGTTCACCGGGTGCGAGAAGCCCAGGGCGAACTCGAGGTCCTTGCCCTTCGCCGTCACGCGGTAACCGGTGCCGTTGATCTCCAACGTCTTCTTGTATCCCTCGGTGACGCCGACGATCATGTTGGCGACCAGGGTACGCGACAGGCCGTGGAGTTCCTTGGCCTTGCGCTCGTCGTTGGGGCGGTTGACGTGCAGCTCGCCGCCGTCCTGCTCGACCGTGATCGGCTCCGCGACGGTGTGCGAGAGTTCGCCCTTGGGACCCTTGACCTTGACGGTCTGGCCCGTGATGGTGACGTCGACGCCGGCCGGGACCGGGATCGACTTACGTCCGATTCGCGACATGTCTGAGTCTCCAGTTACCAGACGAAGGCGAGGACTTCCCCGCCAACGCTCCGCTTGCGGGCCTGCTTGTCGGTCAGCAGCCCCTGGGACGTCGAAATGATCGCGACGCCCAGGCCACCGAGCACCCGGGGGAGCTCGTCGGACTTGGCGTACACCCGGAGGCCGGGCTTGGACACGCGCTTGATGCCGGCCAGGCTCCGCTCGCGGTTCTGGCCGTACTTGAGCTCAACCACCAGACGCCTGCCGACGGCGCCTTCCTCAGGCTCCTCGGCCGTCCACGAGGCGATGTAGCCCTCCGACTTGAGGACCTCGGCGATGTTCGCCTTGATCTTCGAGAACGGCATCGTCACCTTGTCGTGGTACGCCTGGTTGGCGTTACGCAGACGCGTCAGCATGTCTGCGATCGGGTCCGTCATCGTCATGGGTGTTCGTCAACCTTTCTCGCCGGGGTTCCCGGATGTCGGGCCTACGGCGAAGCGGTATTGCTTTCAACTCCGCCGGCGATCCGCTTCTGGGCGGCGGGCGGGGCGGTTGGATGGGTTACCAGGAAGCCTTCGACACGCCCGGGAGCTCACCGCGGTGAGCCATCTCCCGGATGCACACCCGGCAGAGGCCGAACTTGCGGTAGACCGAGTGCGGCCGTCCGCAGCGCTGGCAACGGGTGTAAGCACGCACAGCGAACTTCGGCTTCGCGGCAGCCTTGAGGATCAGCGCCTTCTTGGCCATGCTCAGTTCTCCTTGAACGGGAAGCCCAGGAGCTTGAGCAGCGCCCGGCCCTCGTCGTCGGTCTTGGCGGTCGTGACCACCGTGATGTCCATGCCCCGCGGACGATCGATCCGATCCTGGTCGATCTCGTGGAACACCGACTGCTCGGTCAGACCGAACGTGTAGTTGCCGTGACCGTCGAGCTTGCGGCCGTCCAGTCCGCGGAAGTCACGGATACGCGGCAGCGCGATGCTCAGCAGCCGGTCCAGGAACTCCCACATCCGGTCGCCGCGGAGGGTGACCTTCGCGCCGATCGGCATGCCCTCACGCAGCTTGAACTGCGCGATGGACTTGGTGGCCCGCCGCACCAGCGGCTTCTGGCCGGTGATGGTGGTCAGGTCACGGACGGCGCCGTCGATCAGCTTCGCGTCGCGCGCAGCCTCGCCGACACCCATGTTCACGACGACCTTGACCAGGCCGGGGATCTGCATGGGGTTGCCGTACTTGTACTGCTCCTTGAGCGCAGAGACGACCTCTTCGCGGTACTTCTGCTTCAAGCGGGGCAGCGTCTTGGTCTCGGTGGGGGCAGTCATCACAGTTCCTTACCGGTCGTACGCGCGATGCGGACCTTCTGGCCGTTATCGTCGATCCGGTAGCCGATCCGCGTCGGCTTGCCCTGGTCGTCCACGATCTGCACGTTGGAGATGTGGATGGGGGCTTCCTGGGTCACGATGCCACCGGTCTTCGAACCACGCTGCGTGGTGCGGATGCGTTCGTGCTTCTTGACGCGGTTGACGCCCTCGACCAGGACCTTGTCCTGCCGCGGGTAGGCCGCGATGACCTTGCCCTTGGCACCCTTGTCCTTGCCGGCGATGACGACGACCGTGTCGCCCTTCTTGATCTTCACGGTCAGAGCACCTCCGGTGCCAGGCTGATGATCTTCATGAACCGCTTGTCGCGCAGCTCGCGCCCGACCGGGCCGAAGATGCGGGTACCGCGGGGGTCGCCACCGTCCTTGATGATGACGGCGGCGTTCTCGTCGAAGCGGATGTACGAGCCGTCCGGACGACGCTTCTCCTTGGACGTGCGGACGACGACCGCCTTGACGACGTCGCCCTTCTTCACGCCCGCACCCGGGATGGCGTCCTTGACCGTGGCCACGATGACGTCGCCGATGCTCGCGTATCGGCGGCCGGAACCACCGAGTACGCGGATGCACAGGATCTCGCGCGCACCCGTGTTGTCGGCGACACGAAGTCGCGACTCCTGCTGGATCACTGGGGTCTCCTATGTCTGCCAGTTCTTCGAACAGCTCGCCCGAAGCTTGGCGGAACGAGTCTCCGCCCTCAGACCGCTTTTGGGCGGCGGGTGGGGCGGTTGGACGGGTGCCGGGCCGGCCGTAGCCGGCCCAGCTCACTCACTTGGCCTTTTCGAGAATCTCCACGACCCGCCACCGCTTGGTGGCGGAGAGCGGACGAGTCTCCATCAGCAGCACGCGGTCACCGATGCCGCACGCGTTCTGCTCGTCGTGCACCTTGAGCTTGCGGGTGCGGCGCAGAACCTTGCCGTAGAGGGCGTGCTTGACGCGATCCTCGACCTCGACGACGACGGTCTTGTCCATCTTGTCGCTGACCACCAGGCCCTCGCGGACCTTACGGGTAGCGCGCGTCTGAGTCGTGCTCTCGTCACTCATGCTGTCACCTCATCCGGCGCAACCGAGAGCCCCAGCTCACGCTCACGCATGATCGTGTAGATCTTCGCGATGTCCTTGCGGACGACCTGCAGCCGACGGTGATTGTCGAGCTGTCCGGTCGCGCGCTGCACGCGAAGGTTGAACAGCTCCGCCTTGGCCTCACGCAGACGTGAGGTCAGTTCCTCGGCGGAGAGTTCACGCAGCTCGGCCGCCTTAACGCCCGCTGCCATCAGCTTTCACCCACTTCGCGCGTCACGATGCGGCACTTCATCGGGAGCTTGTGGATCGCGCGGCGCATCGCCTCGCGCGCGATCGTCTCGTTCGGGAACGACATCTCGAAGAGGATGCGTCCCGGCTTGACGTTCGCCACCCACCACTCGGGAGAACCCTTACCGGAACCCATGCGGGTCTCGGCCGGCTTCTTGGTCAGAGCCTGGTCCGGGAAGACCGAGATCCAGACCTTACCGCCACGCTTGATGTGGCGGGTCATCGCGATACGCGCCGACTCGATCTGGCGGTTGGTCACGTACGCGGGCTCCAGCGCCTGGATACCGAACTCGCCGAAGACGACCCGGTTGCCGCCCTTGGACGCGCCGTGGCGGTCCGGGTGGTGCGGCTTGCGGAAGCCCTTCGGGGGCTTACGCGGCATCAGCATCTGTCAGCCCTCCTGCTGCGTTTCGGCCGGAGCCGGAGCCGCGGCGACCGCGGCGTCGTTGACGTTCTCGCCGGCCGGGGTGTCGCCACCACGGGCCTGAGCCGCCGCGCGGCCGGCCTCGGTGCCGCCCGCGGTCGTGCCGGACGAACCGGAACGGCCACGACGCGGACGCTCGGGACGGTCACCGCGCTCGCGGCGCGGACGCGCCGGCGCCTCGGTGACGACCTCGCGACCCGGCACGGCGTCGCCCTTGTAGATCCAGACCTTCACGCCGATGCGGCCGAACGTCGTGCGGGCCTCGAAGAAGCCGTACTCGATGTTCGCACGCAGCGTGTGCAGCGGAACGCGACCCTCACGGTAGAACTCCGTGCGGCTCATCTCCGCGCCGCCGAGACGGCCGGAGACCTGCACCCGGATGCCCTTGCAGATCGGGTTCTTCATGGCCGACTGCATGGCCTTACGCATCGCCCGGCGGAAGCTGACCCGGGAGGACAGCTGCTCGGCGACGCCCTGCGCCACCAGCTGAGCGTCCGACTCCGGGCTCTTCACCTCGAGGATGTTGAGCTGGACCTGCTTGCCGGTGAGCTTCTCGAGCTCACCGCGGATCCGGTCGGCCTCCGTGCCCTTACGGCCGATGACGATGCCCGGCCGGGCGGTGTGGATGTCGACCCGGACCCGGTCGCGGGTCCGCTCGATGTCCACCTTGGAGATGCCGGCGCGCTCCAGGCCCTTGGACATCATGCGGCGGATCTTGACGTCCTCGCCGATGTAGTCCTTGTAGAGCTTGTCCGCGAACCAGCGGCTCTTCCAGTCGGTGGAGATGCCGAGGCGGAACCCGGTGGGGTGAACTTTCTGACCCATTACTCGGCGCCTTCCTGCTCGGCATTAGTGCGCTGCGGCTCGGCTGCCGGCGCAGCCGGAGCGGCCTTCTTCGCCGCGGCGGCCTTCTTGGCAGGCCGCGCGACCTGGACCGCCTCGACGGCGATCGTGATGTGGCAGGTGCGCTTGCGGATCCGGTACGCCCGGCCCTGCGCCCGCGGACGGAACCGCTTGAGCGTCGGGCCCTCGTCGACGAACGCCTCGCTGACGAGGAGAGCGTCGGGGTCCAGCCGCTCGTTGTTCTCCGCGTTCGCAACCGCGCTCGCGAGCACCTTGTAAACCTGCTCGCTCGCGGCCTGCGGCGCGAACTGCAGGACGGTGAGCGCCTCCTTCGCGGGCAGACCGCGGACGAGGTTGACCACCCGGCGCGCCTTGTTCGGCGAGATGCGCACGTGTCGCGCAACCGCCCGCGCGCCCGGAAGCACCGGAGCGTCGCCCTTCGTTGGCATCGCTGTAGCTCCTAAATCCTCTGATCCGTGTATCTGCTTAGCGGCGGCGGCTCTTGCGGTCGTCCTTCTCGTGACCCTTGAACGTGCGGGTCAGAGCGAACTCGCCGAGCTTGTGCCCGACCATGGCCTCGGTGATGAACACCGGGACGTGCTTGCGCCCGTCGTGCACGGCGATCGTGTGCCCGAGCATGTCGGGGATGATCATCGAGCGCCGCGACCAGGTCTTGATGACGTTCTTCGAGTTCTTCTCGTTCTGGACTTCCACCTTCTTGAGCAGGTGGTCGTCGACGAACGGGCCCTTCTTCAGGCTGCGTGGCATCTTCTAACTCCCGTTACCCGCGCTTGCGGGTGGCGTAGCGGCGGCGAACGATCAGCTTGTCGCTCTCCTGGCCCTTGCGGCGGGTACGACCCTCGGGCTTACCAGCCGGGTTCACCGGGTGGCGACCACCGGAGGTCTTACCCTCACCACCACCGTGCGGGTGGTCGATCGGGTTCATGGCGACACCACGGACGGTCGGGCGCTTGCCCTTCCACCGCATGCGGCCGGCCTTGCCCCAGTTGATGTTCGACTGGTCGGCGTTGCCGATCTCACCGACGGTGGCGCGGCAGCGCACGTCGACGCGACGGATCTCGCCGGAGGGCATACGCAGCGTGGCGTACACACCCTCGCGACCGAGCAGCTGGATGCCGACGCCGGCCGAGCGGGCCAGCTTGGCGCCACCGCCGGGACGAAGCTCCAC
>NZ_CAKUCL010000221.1 GCF_934643405.1 uncultured Actinoplanes sp. | reverse complement strand
TCTCGCCGACCAGCGCCTGAGCCTTCCACCGGCCCTTCGCGTCGGCCGTGATGACCCGTTCACCGTTCGGCCCCTTGAGCGTGACGATCGCGCCCTCGATCGGCTTGCCGTCGTTCCTGTCGGTGACGGTGCCCTCGATCGTGCCCGCGGCCGGGAGGGTGTACTCCAGCCCCAGGCCGGCCTTCAGGATGGGCTGGTTGAAGGAGTACTGACCGGCGGGGTTGCGTGTCAGGCTCTCCACGCCGACCGTCGCCGACGACCCCCGGGTGAGGGCGTTGTCGCCGCCGACGCCGACGCCGTACCCGATCTGGATGCGGCCGTCCGCGATCAGGGTGACCGAGAAGCTCACGCGAGCCGTCCGATCGCTGTAGAAGGTGGCGTTGCGCCACTCGATGACCTCGGCGGCCAGGCCGTCCACCTCGGTCCTGCCGAAGTAGATCCCCGCCTCGTCGTCGACGACCAGGTCGTCCCAGAGCGGATAGATCGCGTCGAACGCGTACGGCGACGGCAGCTCCGTGTTGTCCCCCACGGCGCTGGCCTGGTCGAAGATCAGCTGGCCGTTCGTCGTCACGCACACGCCGTCCCAGGCCGTGTCGTAGAACGGGAACAGGAAGCTGGAGTCGAACCACAGCACGCCGCAGAGATCATCGCCGTGCCACCCGGACTCCTCCGTGCCCTGGCGGTAGAGCCCGTCGGTCACCTTCATCGAGTACGAGCGACCGGCGGGGGCCACCGGCACGGGGCCCGGCTCCGGCTGCTCGGGCATGGGCTCCGGCTGCGCCGTGTCTGCGCGCGGATCGAGCGTCACCCGCAGCGCGGCGATGGTCGGGGCCTTCAGGCCCTTCGAGCCCCGCAGCTCCACGGTCAGCGGACCACCCTCGTGCTTCACGACGGCGGTGCGCCAGTCGGCGGCGTTCTGCCCCACCGCCGCGGCCGCGTCGTACGCGTACTCCGTCAGCGTTCCATTCACGAGGACGTCGAACACCCGCTTGCCCTTGGCCGCCTTGTCGATCTCGGCGAACCCGAGGTCGATCGCGTAGGTGCCCTTGGGCGCGTCGGGGAAGCGGTAGAACAACTGCTTGTCCGCCGTGGTGCGCTGCGACTGGAACAGGGCGTCGTCCGCCGTACGGTCGATCCCGGACCGTGTGGAGGCGACCTTCGTCTTCCCCTCGTAGCCCCACGCCCCCTTGCCGGCGGCCTGGTCCCCGGACCAGGTGAAGCCGGAGCCGTCGGTGAATTTCGAGCCGCCGGCGTCGACGCCGACCTGGTACTTCGTGGTCGTGAGCGTCACCGGGACGTACGTCTTGGACTGGCGTCCGGAGTCGGACCGCACCACGATGTTCGCGCCGAGGACGCCTGGCTTGGCGTCCTTCGAGGAGATCGACACCTTGACGGTCGTCGACTGACCCGGGGCGAGGGTGCCGCCCGTCGAGGACAGCGACAGCCACGGCAGGTCGGTGAGCAGGTCGTCCTCGACGTCGACCAGCACGACGTCATCGGCGACCTGGTCGGCCGCCCACAGCGCGCCGGTCGAGTCGGTCTCGAGGCCACCGCCCTGACCCGCCTTCCGGCCCGGGAACCACCACGCGTTGACCAGCGAGCAGTCGTCGGGGTCGACCTGCAGCAGGCGGGTGGGCCTGTTGACGGTGAGGTCGGTGTACCAGATGGTGTCGGACGCCTGGTTGTAGGCCAGGCCCATCACCTCCGGCAGCGGCGGGGCGCAGAAGGACAGCAGCGCACCCGGGTTGTCGTGCGACGTCCCGGCAACGGTGCCGATCATGCCGTTCGCCCGGCCGCCGACGTAGAACACGTCCTCCGCCGGGTTGTAGGCGAGGCCGGTGAGCTGCAGCGTGGACCAGTCACCCTTGATCTGCCGGGTCTCCTTCCCGGTCTCCCGGTCGAAGCAGTGGATGTAACTGGCCGGGCTGTCCTCCATCTGGCACATGTCACCGGTCTTGGTGTCGAGCGCCATGTCGAACGCCCGGTACGCGGGATTCCACGACGCGTCGAAGACCTTCCCGGTCCGCTTGCCCGTCACCGTGTAGGCGGTGTTGGTCCGCGCGTTGTAGTCGTGGACCCAGACGTCACCGTCGTACCCGATGCCGGAGGGCTCCTTCTCCTGGATCGTGCCCGGGATGGCGATCCGGGTGATGACGTCTCCGCCGGAGGTCACGCCGACCTTGCCGGCCGCCTGTGCTTCCGCGGCGCTGGACGTCGCCGCCTTGCCGTCGACGTTCGACGGCTTCATGCCGCCCGCACCGGCCTTCCACGCGGTGAGGTCGATCGTGCTGCGCGCACCCGTCCCGGTGCGGGCGGTTGCGCCGGTGGCGTCAAGCTCGGGGTGGCGCGCGGCCTCGCCCAGGTCGTACGTGAGCGGCGCGGAGCCGGTGTTGGTCAGCCTCAGCGAGCCCACACCGTTCTGGTCGGTGCCCAACAACGCGTCGAGGCCATCGGCCTTCAGACCGGCGACGCCCGTGGTCAGACGCGCGTCGATCTTGGCGTTCGCGTAAAGCTTGTCGAGGGAGAAGGGGTACGCCGCGGTCGTGTAGTGCGGCGCGTCGACCGTCATGGTGTAGTCGCCGACCGGAAGCTGCCGGTGCACGATGCCCGTCCCGTTGGTCGTGACCGCCTCGACGAGCCCGAACTTGTTGGTGAAGGAGACCTTGGCCCCGGCCACCGGCAGCCCGTCGTTCTGGTCGACGACGGTCGCGTCGAGGTACCCGAAGTCAGGCATGTCGTAGGTGACCGTCATGCCGTCGCGCAGCACCGGGGCCTTGTCGGAGAACCGGATGCCGTCGACGCCGGCCCAGCCCTGGATGCCGGTGACGGCGTGCGCGCCGGCGGTCACCGGGTCGTCGGTGCCGACGCCGTCGCCGTACCCGAAGATCACCGTCCCCGAGCGAGTGAACGTGGCCGAATAGCTGACCGGCTCCGTGTACTCCGAACGTGTCGGGTAGGCCCAGAGCCTGGCCTTGCGGAACTCGACGACGAACGCGTCCTCGCCGTTGACCTTGGTGGCTGCCGTGAAGACACCGCCGCCGGGGGCGAACTCGACGGGGCTCTCGACGGAGAACGGGAAGACGCCCGCTCCGCCGTAGCCCGGTCCGGTGCCGCCGTCCGGGGCGATCACGCCGCGCAGGCTGATATCGAGGGTGTCGTGGCTGCCGTTGTAGAGCGCGATCGGGAACGGCAGCTTCGCCGTGGCCCACACCCCGTTGGTGAACGCGACCGGGTCGGTGCCGCGCAGGTACTCGCCTTCGGACACGGCGCAGCTGTAGCCGCCCTTGTCGACGACGAGCCCGACCGGGATCTCGGACGACTCGTTCTGCGCGCCGACGGTCAGCGGGACCGTCTTGGGCGAGAAACAGGCGTTGGGCTTGACGGTCAGCTCGTACGTGCCCTCGGGAACAGCGGTGATCGTGAACCTGCCGTCGGCATCGGTGCGCACCGCCCTCAGCGGCGTGTCGATGACGGAGACGTCGGCGTTCGGGACGGGCCGCTTCTTGTCGTCGACGACCCGCCCGCTGATGTCGTGCTTCGCGGCGGCCGTGAGCGGCAGCTTGACGGAGGTGTCCTGGCCGAGGGTGATCGTGACGTCGGCGGTCGCGGTGAGGTAGCCGAAGACCTTGGTGCTGAGCCGGTAGTTACCGACCGGGAGGTTTATCGTGAACCGGCCGTCCTTGTCGGTGCCGATCGACCGGCTGAACGGTCCGCTGATCGTCACGTCCGCGGCGGCGACCGGGGCACCGCCGGCGGTGACGACACCGGTGAGGGTGCCGCCCTTGCGGGGCGCGAGCTCCAGCAGGCGGACGAGGTCAAGCCGGCCCTCGCCGTACTTGTTGTTGACCTCGGCGGTGCCGCCGCACTCGGTGTCGTCGACGTCGACGGCCGACTCGCCGAGCAGGCGGCGGGTCTCGTCGACCCGCCCGATGAGGGTCGGGTCGTAGCTCCAGAGCGCCGCGACGGCACCGGCGACGTGCGGAGCCGCCATCGACGTACCGGACATCTCGGTGTAGCTGTTGTTCGGGTACGACGACCGGACGCCGTCACCCGGCGCGGAGATCTCGGGCTTGATCCGGCCGCCTTCACCTTCTCCCTTGCGGGAGAACGACGCGAGCGTGCCGTCCGATGAATAGGCGCCGACGGAGTAGGCGCTCTCGGCGGAGCCGGGCGAGGAGACGGTGTCGCAGGCCGCGTACGGCGTGCTGTTCCCCGACGACCAGACGCTGAAGATGCCCGCGGCGGTCCAGGCCTCGTCGATGGCCTGGAAGAAGTCGTCGAAGGCGTGTTCGACGGTCTGACCCCACGAGTTGTTGATGACGTGGGGGCGCTTGGACGGGTCGGGGTTGTTCCCCTGGACGTCGGTCGGTGCCAGCAGCCACCAGCCGGACCGCAGCAGCGACTCGACGCCGTCCCCGCAGCAGCCGTTCGTCGCGATCCACCGCGCGTCCGGTGCGACGCCGACGTGGTTGGTGCCGTCGTCGCCGACCATGGTGCCCATGGTGTGTGTGCCGTGTCCGTTGTCGTCGCACGGCGCGCCCGCGCACGAGCCCCGGGTGGCCATCCAGTTGTAGTTGTGGTCGACGGTGCCGTCGGGCTTCGTGCCGCGGTACTGGTGCATCAGGGCGGGGTGGTCGAACTGCACGCCCGAGTCCAGGTTGGACACGGTGATGCCGGCGCCGGTGGCGCCCATGGCCCACGCCTGTGGGGCGTGGATGGCTTCCAGACCCCACGGGACGGTGTCGTCCTTCGGGGTGGCGGCTCGGGCGGACCGGGGCGTTTCCTGGTCCACCGGATCGACGAGTGCGACCTGCGGCGTCGCGTGGATCTCGGCGACCTGCACCCGCGACGCCACGTCGAGGGCAAGCTTCTCGGTGCCGCCCTTGACGAGGACGGCGTTGGCGATCGGGTAGGAGGTGTACTTGACGCCGGCCCGGTCGAGTTCGGTGGAGACGGAGGCCAGGGACTCCTTCGCCGCCGCGGTCAGCGCGTCGTAGACGAACCGGCCACGAGCGGTCCAGTCGGCGATCTTCTTCGCCGGCCCGAGGTCGGCCCCGGTCTCGAAGGTGATCCAGAAGTCGGAGGACGGCTGCTGACGGAAGCGGTCCTGCAGAGTCGGCGCGATCTTGCCGGCGGCCGTGCCGGGATCCGGCTCGGCCGCGAACGCCGGCAGTGGCTGGAGCATGCACAGGCCGACCGCTGCGGCCAATGAAGCCGCGAGGGCTTTGAGTCTCATGGGGGGTCCCTTCCGCCTACAGGGGTTGGTAGGGGTCGTGGCTCTGGTGGCCGGCGGCACCGTCGGCGTCGTGGGCGTCGGAGGCATCGGGGACGCGGTCGTGCGGCTCCCGGGACAGCTCGGGAGAGGGCGGGTGCTCGATGGCGGAGTCGTCACGCACGACAGATCGCTCAGGCATACATCGCCCGTTGGCTATGAATCATGGAGCCATGCTCGGGCGGAACGAGTGACCTTAGCTATCCGGCGGATACGTCAAAATTCATGAGGCGTCCTCTTCGGCGAACACGCCGGCTTCCACTGCCTTAACCGCGAGCGCGGTCCGGGAGCTCACCTTCAGCTTGCGCATCGCCGCGCGCAGCTGCTGATCCACCGTGGCCGGAGACTTGGCCAGGATCTGACTGATCTGCCGGTTCGTCTTGCCGGCGACGACCAGCTGGACCACGTCGAGCTCGCGAGGTGAGAGCTGGTCCCCGTACCCGCGGCGACCACCGCGCCACAATCGCGGGACCTCGGCGCCGTGCTCGCGAAGCCGCTGGGCGACACGGTCCGCGTCGCCCCGGGCGCCCAGCCTGAACAGCTGCTCGTACTGCGCCGCCAGCAGCTCGTGGCCCTGCTCGATCCGGCCCTGTGCCACGAGCGCCTCGGCTTGGCGCTCGCGGGCGCGCATGGCGTCGTAGGGGCGCGGCAAAGCGCTCCAGGCGCGCGCCGCCCGGTCGTAGGCCGCCGCCGCCCGGGAGTGGTCTCCGGCGGCGGCGGATAGCTGGGCACGGCACAGGGTGAGCGCGGCGCGAGGCGCGGGTGCCGTACGGCCACGCAGTCCTCGGGCGAACTGGTCGACCAGGCGTGTCGCGGCCGTCAGGTCGCCGGCGGCGAGGAGCGCCTCGATCCGGGCGGGAACGAGGTCCGTCGCCCAGACCCAGATGCCCTTCCGGCGTACGGTGTCCATCGGCTCGTCCGTGATCCGTAACGCCCGGCGGCTGTTTCCGTCCGTCAGCCACAGCCGGGCCAGCGCGGCGGCGGCCTCCATCGTGTCGTCGGCCGCGCCGAGACGGGCGGACTCCTCCAGGACCAGCCGGAATTGCTCCTCCGCGGCGCGCCGCCGTCCGGCCGCGGCCGCCAGCCGGGCCGCGAGCCGAACGCTGCCGAGGTAATGTGCCGGCCGGTCCCGGCCGGCATCGGCGAGGGCCGCGCTTGTCCCGGCGAGACCGTCCCACCGGCCGGTGTTCCACGCCAGATTGGCCTGTTCGAGGCGGACGTTGTGCAGCAACCGGGACGCCTGCTCGGCCTCGGCGAGGCCCCTGGCCACGGCGAGGTGTTCCTCGGCGTCGGCGTACCGACCCCAGATCAGCGCCCCGGTACCGACATTGACGTGGATGCGGGCCACGTCGAGACGCTCCGCCGCCGTCGTGCCGTCGGTGGGCAGGTCGGCGACGACGTCCCAGGCCTCCTCCTCGCCCAGCATGAGCAGCGCCGCGGCTCGGTTCCCGGCCAGGTTCAGCCGGTGCGCGGGAGAGTCGATCCGGTCGGTCAGTTCAGCGGCGCGATCCAGCCAACGCCGATGGGTCGAAGCCGGCCATGGTCCCGCGTACGCCCAGCCGAGGTAGGTCATCGCCCGAGCCGCCTCGACCGGGTCGTGGCCGAGGTTGGCCGCCGCCTGCTCCAGTTCGCCGAGTGCGGCCTGCGCCTCGCCCCCGGTGATCAGGAGCCGACCGAGAGGGTTGCGGATCTCGGCCTGCTGACGGGCGGAGAGGCCGGGTGTCTCCAGCACCGAGCGCAGGGTGCGGATCACGCGGTGGTGGACCTCGTCGACCGGTTCACGACGGCCCAACGCGGCGACCCCGGCGACGCGCGCGACCCGCGCCCGGTCCACCGGCGGCAGTACCGCCCACGAGAGCAGATCGACCAGCAGATCGACCGCCTTGGTGTGGTCACCCGAGGCCATGGCCAGCTCGGCGCCCTGCTCGGCGTACCGCGCCCAGGACCGCGTCTCGCCGGCCTCGCGGAAGTGGTGGGCGAGGCGCGCCACGGGCGGGGGATGGAGATGCTCCAAGGCCCGGCCGGCCATCAGGTGGAAACGCCTGCGGTCGGTCAACGGGATCGCCTCGTAGACGACGGTGGCGGCCAACACGTGCCGGAACCGCCACCGGCCGTGATCGTCTCCGTCGAGGACACCGGCGCCGGCCGCCTCCGCGATGGCGCCTCGGCACGCGGCTGATGACAGGTCGGCGGTCATCGCGATCGTGGTCACCGAGGAACGCTCGGCCAACGTGGCCGCCGCCCGCAACGCCCGCTGCGCCGTCGGCGACAGACGGCTCACCCGTTCCCGGGTGGAGTCGCGCACCGTCGGCGGAACCTGGAGCTCGCGCAGCTTCAGCCGTACCCACTGTCCGTCGCGGAAGACGAGGTCGGCACGGTCGCACATGAGGCGGACCGATTCCTCCACGGCCAGGGCAAGGCCGCCGGTCCGCTCGTGCAGGAACGTCGTGAACTCCTGCGAGATCGGCTTGCCGTCCAGCATCGAGGACACCAGCGCCGCCGTGTCGGCGGGCCGCATGGGCGCCAGAGCGATCCTCAGCTGGGTCACACCGGCGGGCAACCGGGACGTCAGACGCAGCAACAGCGATCCGTCGTCCACTTCCTCCGGCCGATACGAGATCACGAGGCTGGGCCCGTCCCATTGCTGCCGGGAGATGACGAACAGCAGGAATTCCAGGGTCACCTCGTCGGCCCAGTGCGCGTCCTCGACCACGAGAACGTCGACACGCAGAGCCCGCAGCAACTCGTCCAGGGCACGGAACAGGCGATGCCGGGCCGCCTTCGCGTCGTTCAAGGAGGGCAATGCGGGTGGGAGGTTCGAGGACCATTCCGGGAAGAGGGGCCGTAACGCGCCCGCGAGCTCGGTGAGCCGCAGGCGCGGCACCGGGTTCTCGATGCCGTGGAACGCGTCGACGATCGGCCCCAACGTCAGCGACTCACGAAGCGGTGGACACACCGACACCAGGGCGGTGCGCTGGTCCGGCGCGGCCAACCACTCGCGCAGCAGCCGGCTCTTGCCGATCCCCGCCTCGCCCTCCACCAGCACTATCGCCGGAGGCCGGGCCAGGGCGCCCCGCAGGGCCGCCATCTCCCGATCGCGACCGACGAAACGTGGCGTGGAAACGGTCGGTGAGGTCCCGTCGTCCTCGGGCGAGGGGTCGAGCATGCGTGATGATCTCGCTTTTCGATGGCCGGGCACAAGACCATCAGGCGCTCGGACGTCCCCCCGCGCGGCGCAGGGGCGGACCAGACCAGGTCCGCCCCTGCGAGCGCCTAACCAAGCGTCAGGTTCAACCTCTTCGTGCCACCGTCGGCCGGGATACCGACCTTGGTGGCGGTGACGATGTCGGCGGAGTTGTCGTACCAGCCGTGATGACCGCTGTCGCCGACATACCAGCTCCAGTCGATCTTCACCTGCTGCCCACCGATCACCTTCAGCTCGTACGTGCCGCCGGGACCGGCGGCGGTCGAGTCGAAGGTGCCCATCTGGTCGCCGGTAGCCGCGTTGAACACATGGATCCGCCACGTCGCGCCGGCCGGTGCGGTGACCGTGCCCTTCAGGGTCGAGCCGGCCACCGGGGTGAAGTTGTACGTGGTGGTTCCGGACGGCAGCACGCTCACCGTCTCGGCCTGGTACCGGTTGCCGACGTGGCCCGACCACTGCCGCGGGTAACCGGCGCCGCCGAAGAGCAAGGGCCACGCGTACGGGCCGAGGTCGGTGATCGTGTAGCGGCCCTGGGCATCGGTTTCGGTGTCCCGGCTCGGGCCGGCGTCGCCCCAGGCACTCCACGCGACGTCCATCCCGGCCAGCGGCTTGCCGGCGGCATCGGTCACCACGCCGGCGATGGTGCCGGCCTGGTCGAGCAGCGCGGCCGGCGCCCGTACGGTCCGGCCCGGCGTGACCTTGATGCGAGCCGCCGCCTGCTGGTCGCCGGTGCCGCCGTTGCTGCCGACCCACTGGTCGCCGTAGCCGGCCGGCGCGACCGCATACATCTCGTAGGTGCCGGCGGCCATGCTGTTGGACGTCCCCTTGCCCGTGGTGTCGGTGCAGTTGTCGTAGCCGTCCGGCAGACCTCCGTGGCCGAGCATCATGAACACCGGGCACACGCGGTCGACGGCGGTACCGCTCACATGGTCGGTGGCCGTGAACGTGACCTTGCCGCCGAGTGTCGGCTTGATCGTCGCCGTGGTGGTCTCGCCGGGTGTCAGCGTCACCGGCTGCGAACCGGTGAAGAGGTAGTAGCTGCCCTCGCCCGGGGTGGCCGACAACTGGTAGTCGCCGCCCGGCAGGTCGGTGATGGTGATCCGGCTGCCGGTGGTGGCGCAGCCCGAGCCATCGCCGGGCGAAGTGATCGACACGCAGTAGTCGGTGACCGGGGCGCCGGTGGTGGCGTCGACCGCGTCGACCACCAGGGTGGCGCCGGCCAGCCAGGTGTCGTCGACCGTGACGTCGCCACCGCCCGGGACGGGGATCAGCGAAGCGGTCTCCTCACTGCTTTTTCCGTACGCCCACTGGCTGCGCCCGCCGTCCGGACCGACGAAAGAGACCCGGTAGTCGCCCGGGGGAACACCGCGCACAGTCCAGGTGCCGTCGGCGTCGGTGGTGCCGTTGAACTGGACCCAGTTGTCGTTGCTGGCGAGCGCGACCGTGACCTGGTAGCCCGCCTTGGGGCTGTGGTCAGTGCCGGCCAGCGTGCCGTGCACAGTTGCCGGGAGCGGCTGGGTGTCGTCGATCGTGGTCTGCTGACCGGCCACGATAGTGATCTTGCGGGCCTTGGCCGGATCGGCCGTGCCCGGCACGTAGATCTCGGGCCCGTCGCTGACCGCGTAGGACACCGTGTAGCCGTCGCCGGACAACGCCTCGCCGAGCGAGTAGTTGCCCTCCTCGTCGGTGGTCGCCCAGCCGACCTGCTCCTCGCCTCGGCGCAGGGTGATACGCGCGTCGGCCAGCGGTGACCCGTCGCTCGCCGTCAGGTGGCCGCCGGCCGTGCCGGTCGCCAGCTTGTGGTCGTCGACCGTGGTGGTCCGGCCGGCCGTGACGGTGACGACGGTCGCGGCGTCCTCGCCGGCCGCCTGGACGGCCCACTGCTCAGCGCTGTCCCACTTGAACGAGACCTTGTAGCTGCCCGGCAGGGCCTCGATCGAATAGGCGCCCTGCTCGTCGGTGTAGCCGTACAGCCACGCCCACGAGCCGACGTCCTTGACGGTGATGTTCGCGTAGGGCACCGGTCCGCCGCTCGCGTCGCTGAAGCGCCCGGCGATGGTCCCGGTGGCCGGCTGTGTCTCGTTGACCGTGAGCGTGCCGCCCGCGGCCAGCGAGTAGGTCGTCGCGTGCTCCTGGTCGCGGACGCCCGGAGACCAGTGCTCGAGGCCGTTGTTGTTGAACTGGAGTTGTACGCCGCCGGCCGTCACACCGGAGAGGCGGTAGCTGCCCGCGGTGTTCGTCGTTGTGTCTGCGAGCCAGTCACCCTCGCCCGAATAGACGGTGACGCCGGCGCCGGCGATCGGCGTGCCGGTGCTCGTGGTGAAGACGCCCTGGACCGTGCCGGTGGCGGCGAGGGCCGGCGCGGCGAAAGCCCCCGCGACCAGCACCCCGACGGCCACGGCAGAGCCAAGACGAGCCAGCCGGATGCGGCTCATCGGTTCCCCCATGTGTCGTGAGTGGAAGGATGCTAACCGTTCATCGAGACCGGGAACTGTCGCCCCTGCCACGCCCGGCTCACACCAGAAAACCGCCCCCCGGACCGGCCAGGAAGCCGCCTTTGCGCCGCCGCCGCAGGCTGCGAACGTCGAAGGGGATCGCAGAACGACTTCTCTCAGGCAGGTGACGCCATGTCCCGACGTATCGCGCTGACGCTGACTCCTCTTGCCCTGCTGCTACCCGTCGCCGCCTGCGCCGGCGGCCCCTCCACCACCGACCAGACCGCCTACCGGATCGATGAGCGGGTCACCGCCCTGGTCGCCGGCGCCCGCGCGGCAAGCTTCGACATCGTGACCGGCGACGGGCCGGTGACGGTCACCGAGGAACACCGCTACTCCCAGGACAAACCCACCACGGCACACCGCGTCGAGGGGACGACGCTGCGGCTCACCGAGTCGGGCTGCGGCAACGACGACGCGCGCTGCGAGGTGCACTACCGGATCCGCATGCCCGCCGCCATGTCGGTGGACATCACCGCGCAGGCCGGCGCGGTCAAGGTCGACGGCGTGGCCGGGCAGATCCGGGTCAAGACCGAGGCCGGCGCCGTCGAGGGCCGCGCGCTCACCAGCGATGAGGTGACCGTCAAGACCGAACTCGGGGCGACCGACCTGGAGTTCACCGAGGCGCCGGGCCTGATCAGCACCACCACCGGCATGGGCTCCGTCGAGCTGCGGGTGCCCGGCAGCACGGCGTACGCCGTCGACGTGAACACGAAGGCCGGCGCGGACCGGGTCAAGGTCGCGCGAGACGCCTCGTCCGCGAACCGCATCCAGGTCCGCACCGATTCCGGTGCGGTGTCGATCGAGCCCCTGCCCTGAGCGGTCGCCTGCGCGAGCGGGGGTTTCCCGCCGGAGCTGTGTTCTCCGGGTGACGAGCCGGGCGGCCGTTCGGACCCGGGCCGATTCCTGCTGGCCGGTAGTGGAGTTGGGCGCTAGCCGTGACGACAGAAGCCCGCCGAGGCGTGAACCTGAGAAGAGGAAGTAACCCTCGCAGAGCACTGTCGTGAAGGAAGCGAGGCGAGACCGATGCTGACGTCGACCCGGAAGAAGCATCACCTGCGCTATGCAGCTCGCACCACGTTCGACAACGTCCGCGCCGAGGCCCTGTTCGCCTCGGTCCTGCAGCCGACGGACCAGCCCTCCGCCCATCAGGTCCGGGAGGCGGTCACGACAACCCTGCGGACCATGGGGATCCGCCGTTGCGCGGCCTACATGGCCGGCGAGTTCGGCGATCACCCCGATACGGCCGCGGTGCGCATGAAATGGGCGAAGTCGGTCATCCGCTCCACGTACCCGGCAGGGTCCGCGACG
>NZ_CAKUCL010000220.1 GCF_934643405.1 uncultured Actinoplanes sp. | reverse complement strand
CGGACGACCTCGGTGGACAGTTGCACGGTCGGCTGCGCGAACGCCGGCATCGGCTGCTGGCGGCCCGGCGGGCGCAAGGCCAGCGCGGCGCCGGCGGCGACCGTCATCGCGGGGTCCTGGTCGCGCAGGACCGGCGCCGGGAAGGCCGCGGAGAGCAGATCGGACACATGCGGATATACGGATACGGCACCTCCGGCGATCAGTACCGCGGAAAGATCGCCCCGTGCTTTGCCGCAACTGCGGACCGTGTGCACCGCGAGGTCGACCGAGGCCTGCACGGCGCCGTCCCGGTCGAAGCCGCTGATCTCGTCCAGCTCGGCCGAGCCGAGCAGCTGCACGCGGCCCGGCCCGTGCGGCACCACCACCGAGATCTCGGCCGTGGAGCCGCCGATCCGGTAGACCGCGAGCACGCCGCCGGTGGCCGGCACCCGGCCCGCGGCCTGCTGGCTCTCGACCACCGCGCGGGCGCGCGTCACCAGCGCCGTTCCGCCCAGATCGGCCTCGGCCAGCGCCTCGTTCACCAGCCGCAGCCGGCCGTTGCCCCAGCCGGTGGGATACGCCAGCGCCACCCGCTCGGGCGGCTCGCCGGTCAGCTGCCACACCCGGTCGACCACCCAGCGGGCCATCGCGGCGACCAGCCCGTGCGCCGGGAAGTAGTCGCCGCCGAAGAACATCGGCAGATTGTCGCCGACCCGGTGCAGGAAGCCGCCGACCGCGTCGGCCGGGTCGTGGTCCAGCTCGGTCGCGACGACGTCACCGGTCTCGGTCATCGTCAGCGCGGACGAGACCACGCGCGAGCGGGCGCCGAGCGTGATCGGCTGCGGCGGCCCCCAGGCGGGACCGCCGGTGCGCCGGCAGATCGCCGCCTTGGTGGTGCCGGCGCCGATGTCGATCCCCAGGACGTAGGGCACGTGGTCACTCCTGTCGATTGGACCCCACGTTCGTACCAAAGACCGCCGCCGAACAGTCCCCCCAATATCGCCGCTCTCGATCCCCTAACCCCCTAACGGGGGCCGGTCCGGCTTCCCCGATCGCCGGGGGACAGGTTGGGGGTGCTGCCCCGATGCCCCCGGGGGCCTTTCGTCCGTACGGTTCTGCCGGTCATCACCGCGAACGGCTTGAAGGAGCCTCATGGACGCGCCTGGAACGCTGCAGGACTTCGTGCTCAACCTGATCTACGACCCGGCCGCGCGGTCGGCGTTCGAACTGGACCCGGAGGCGACCCTCCAGCACGCCGGCCTGGGTGACATCACGGCCGCCGACGTGCAGCAGGTGATCCCGCTGGTGGTCGACTCCGCCCCCGTGTACGGCCTGGGCGGCACGACCGGCGTGGACGACATCACCACCGGCGTGGCGAATCTGGACGTGGCCGGCGCGGTCTCCCAGCTCCAGGCGATCACGTCGCAGATCGCGGTGGTGCCGAGCCAGGCGCTGGGCGACGTCAACTACACGCTGGGTAACACGGTCGCCTCGGTGAACGCCGCCGTGATCGGGGTCACCGGCGACACCGGCGTCCACGGTTCGGTTCTTTCCGGCAACTCGCTCGGCATCTCCGGGGTCGACACCGTCGGCACCGTCGGCACCGTTGCGCCGGTCGGCGTCGGCGGTCTGGACGCGGGCAGCGACCCGGCTCTCGACCTCGACAGCAATGTCGTCGCGCCGGTGGACACCACCGTCGGCGACACGCTCGGCCACCTCGCCCCGGTGACCGGGGCGGGCCCGGTCGGCGTGCTGGACAGCGGGCTCGACACCGTCGCGAACCTGCCGTCGGCGATCGACCTGGGTCACTCGGGCGTGCTTGACGTGCCGGGGGTGGACGCGGCAACCTCTTCGGTCGGGTCCCTGGTCAAGCCGGACCTCGGCGGCACCCTGCACGACCCGGTGCACGACGTGCACCACGCGGTCACCGGCACGGTCGGCGAGGCCGGGCACGCGGTCGGCGGCGTCCTCGGCGGGGTCACCGGGCACGCGACCGAGCAGGAACCCGCGCACGACGTCCTGGGTGACGTCACGGGTCTGCACTTCTGACCGGCGTGCCGCCGGTCGGGGCGCGTACGGGCCCGCGCGCGACCGGCGGCACGACGAAAGGCTGGGCATGGCGAGCTGGGAGGCCGGATCGACGGCGTACGCGGGTCCGGCCCCCCTCGTCCCCCGCCAGCGCACCGAGGCCGATCCGTTGCGGTCGTCCGGCACGGCGCCCTGGTGGCTGGACGTCATGGACAACACCATCCGCACGTGCACGGCCCACGGCCGTACCGAGATCGCGGAATGGCTGACCCGCCGCCGGGCGCAACTGTTGCACCCGGAGCTCCGCGTCCTGGTCGTGGGCGCCGCCCGCCAGGGCAAGAGCCAGCTGGTCAACGCGCTGATCAACGCGCCGGTGTGCGCGGTGCGGCAGGACGGCGGGACCGAGGTTCCGATTGTCGTACGGCACTCGGAGTCACCGGCCGCACACCTGATCCGCCGTGGATCGTCCACCTCGGACTGGACCGCCGTGGTCGGCCCGCAGGACCGGATCCCGTTGGCGCTGGACGCCCTGGACACGGCCATCGCCGACACGGCCGCGCGGTTGCCGCGCAACACGCCCGTACACGCGGAGATCGGGGTTCCCCGGTCGTTGCTGGCCTCCGGGCTGGTGCTGATCGACACGCCGGCTCTCCCGCTCGGTGACGGGGCGCAGCTGCAGACGCTGGCCACCGACGCGGCCGCCGACCTGGTGCTGTTCGCCTGCGACTCCGGGCGTGAGATCAGCGACGCCGAGATGGCCGCGCTGGGCGACCTGGCCTCGTTCTTCCCGGGGCTGCTGGTGGTCTTCACCAAGACCGACTACGCGATGGACTGGCGGCGCAACCTGGCCGAGAACCGCAGCCGGCTGGCCCGCGCGGGCGTGCCGGCCACGGTGACCGCGGTGTCCGCCTCGCTGCGGCTGCACGCGCTGAAGTCCGGCGACACCACGCTGAACAACGAGTCCGGATTCGCCGACCTGATCGTCCACCTGCAACGGATGGTCGCCGCGAAGCCGGACCAGCTGGCCCGCAACACGGTCGCGGTGCTCAGCCGCAGCGCCCTGGACCGGCTCGCCGCCCCCTTGCGCGAGGACCTGGCCGCGCAGGAGGACGCCGGCACCTCGGACGCCATGGCCCGCCTGCACGGCACCCAGCGTCGCCTAGACGACCTGCGCAAGTGCGCGGTGCGCTGGCAGAACACGCTGTCCGACGAGGTCGGCGACCTCATGTCGGACATCGAGCACGACCTGCGCGAGCGCACCCGGGCGGTGCTCGCCGAGACCGAGGAGTACTTCACCACGGCCGACCCGGCGAAGGCGTGGGACGACTTCGAGCCGTGGCTGCGCCAGGCGCTGCAGGAGCTCACCCAGACCAGCCTGACGTGGCTGGCCGAACGCACCGAGTGGATGGCCCAGCGGGTCGCCGACCAGTTCCCGGCCGAGGCCGGAACCGTGCTGCCGCCGCCGCAACTCGTCGTCGCCTCGGAGCCGGCGGAGAGCACGCTCGGCCTGGACGCGCCGCCGGTCGCCCGCTTCAGCCCGGGGCAGAAGCTGTTCATCGGGTTGCGCGGATCGTACGGCGGGGTGGTGATGTTCGGCCTGGCCACCAGCCTCGCCGGGATGTCACTGATCAACCCGATCTCGATCGGCGGCGGTGCGCTGTTCGGCGGCAAGAGCGTGCGGGACGAGAGCAAGCAACTGCTCAAGCGGCGCCAGGCGGAGGCCCGTAACGCCGTGCAGCGCCACGTCGACGACGTGTTCGTGCGGCTGAACAAGGAGGCGCGCGACACCGTGCGGCGGGTGCAGCGGGCGCTGCGCGACCACTTCACCGCGGTGACCGAGGACCTGCAGGAAGTCGTGATGGAGTCGCTGCGCAACGCCAAGGCGGCGGCCGACCAGGATGTCGCCGCGCGGCAGCAGCGGGCCCGGCGGATCCAGCAGGAGCTGGCCCGGCTCGCCGAGTTGCAGGGGCAGGCGCTGGCCCTCCCGCAGAATCCCGCCGCACATGATCGATGACGAGGAGCTGGAGCAGCGCACCCACCGGCTGCTTGCCGAGGCGGCCCATCTCCATCGCGGCAACCAGGCGATCCACGAGGCGTTCGACCGGTTCACCGAGCCGTTGCGGCTGGCCGTCGCCGGTCCCGCCGGGTCCGGGAAGTCCACGTTGGTCAACGCGCTGATCGGTGAGGACGTGGCGCCGGTGGCGGCCGGTGGCGACTTCGTCGCCTACCGCGACGGGACACATCCGCGGGCCTGGTGGCATGCCGAGGGTGGCCTTCCGTACGAGGTTCCGATGGCCCCCGCCGGTCACGGGCTGCGGCTGTCCGTCGACGGCCCGGCGGCGCCCGGGACCCGCGTGGTGGTCGAGTGGCCGAGCCGGGTGCTGCGGCGCACCCGGCTGATCGACACGCGCGGCCCGGTGCCCTTCGTCGATGCCGACGCCGTGCTCTACGTGACCCCGCACGTCGACGAGACACACCTGCTCGAGCTGCGGGCCGGGCGCGGGATCCGCGGGCCGTCGGTGTTCCCGGTGCAGACCATGGTCGTGCTGTCACGGGCGGACGAGACCGGCGGCGGCAACGCGGGCGACGTGCTGCGGATCAAGCAGATCGCCCGGCGGCGCCGGTCCGACCCGCGGATCGGCGCGCTCTGCCAGGACATGCTCGCCGTGTCGCCGCTGATCGGGCACGCCGCCCGCACCCTGCGCGACGAGGAGTTCCGGGCCATCGCCACGCTCGCGCGGCTGCCGCGCGAGGAGGTCGGGCCGTACCTGCTGTCGACCGACCGGTTCACCACGGCCGGTTCGCTCGGCACGGTCGACGCCGACGAGCGGGCCCGGCTGCTGCAACGATTCGGCATGGGCGGCATCCGGCACGCGATCGTGCTGGCCCGGCACACCGCCACGTCGACGGCCGCGCTGTCCGAGCTGCTCGCGGAGTACAGCGGCGTCACATACCTCCAGTCGTCGATCGCCGAGCTGTTCACCGCCCGGCGAGCGCTGCTGAAGGCGCGGTCGGCGTTGACCGCGCTCGACCATCTGCTGCGGTCGCTGCCCGAGGCGGGGCCGTTGCTGGCGCGGCTCGAACTGCTGGTGGCGGAGACGCACGAGTTCCGCGAGCTGCGGTTGCTGTCGGCGATCCGGTGCGGGCGGGTGAACCTGCCGGCGGACATCGCGGTCGACGCGCGCCGGCTGCTCGGCGGCTCCGGGATCAGCGTGGGGGAGCGGCTGGGCGTGCCGGCCGAGGCCGGTCCGGCCGAGATCTGGGCCCGGGCGAACGAGGCGGCCGACCGCTGGCGTTCCGAGGTCTACCGCCGCGACCAGGAGCCGGCGCAGCGCCGGGCGGCCGAGATCGTGCTGCGCAGCTGCGACATGATCCTCGCCCGCCTGGACCGGATGGCAGCAACGCCCGAGTAGACCGATGCGCGGTTCTGGAGTTCCTGAAGGTCCGCCGCATCCGCCAGGCGCTTCTAGCGTTCACCGACCGGCGCCGGCGCGGCCGGGTGGTCGGCCTCCTCGGGCGGCGGCGGGGCCAGCAGGAGTGCGACGAGTGCCCGGATGCGCCGGACGCGCCGCCGGAGCAGCTCTTTCTCGGCCCGGCCGTACGCGACCAGGATGCCCGCCGACACGGCCAGCGTGACCGCCGCGATGAGCAAGGCGGCCGGCACCGCCCACGTTTCCACAGTCATGGATACATACTGTCACCACGCGGCTACGGTGAGTAGAAGAATTTCAGGGAGCCTCGGTGCCGGCCAGGTGGTCGAACTGGCGGGCGATGTGGTCCTCCAGGGCGGACCGGTAATCCTGGGTGAACCGGGTCAGCTCGGCGATCTCGCGGACCATGTCGGCCTGGCGCTTGCGGGTCTCGGCCTCCGCCTCGGTGCGGTGACGCCGCGAGTCCTGCTCGATGGCGGTCACCGTCTGCTCCGCCTCGCGGATCATGCGTTCGGACCGTTCGCGCGCGTCGGCGACCATCGCCACCGACTCGTGGTCGGCCTGGTCCATGTGGTCGTGGGCGGTGCGCTGGGCCAGGGCCATGACCCGCTGGTCCGGCTCCGCGGCGGGGGTCGCCCGGCGAGCCTGGTTCAGCTCGTCCCGTACCCGAAGGGCGTGCTGCTCGGCGCGGTCGCACTCGCGGCGGGCCGTCTCCAGCGCGGCGGCGAGGTTCTCGACGGCGCCGGACTCGGCGCGGCGGGCCAGCAGCTCGTTCTCCTCCAGGAGCTTGATCATCTCCTGGGTGACCTCGTCGAGCAGGGCGTCGACCTGCTCCTCGTCGTAGCCGCGCTTGCCGAGCGAAGCCTTGGTGAACTCCACGTTGTGGATGTCGGCGGGGGTCAGGGGCACAGTGCTCCTCAGGTATCTGCCGTGGGAGCGGAGCGGCATCCTCAGTGCGGTTGCCGGAGCGGCCGGGGCCAGGACAGGTGGACAGGAAAGGTGGGTCGGACCCGGGCAACTGTACGCGCCCCGGCCCATGAACGCCGGGCGGCGAGTCAGGCGTCGAGGAACATCAGCACGGCCAGCACGCGCCGGTTGTCGTCGTCGGACGGTGGCATCCCGAGCTTGCTGAAGATGTTGTTGATGTATTTGCTGACCACCTTCTCGGTGATGAACAGCCGGGCCGCGATGGCCGCGTTGGACCGGCCCTCGGCGATGTGCCGCAGCACGTCCCGCTCGCGCGGGGTGAGCCCGGCGAGCGGTTCGCGGCGGCCCATCAGCTGCGCGATGACCTCCGGGTCGAACGCCGTGCCGCCCGCGGCGACCTGGTGCACCGCCTGGATGAACTGGTCCACGTCGGAGACGCGCTCCTTGAGCAGATAACCCACCCCGCCCTGCTTGTCGGTGAGCAGCTCATGCGCGTACAGCGGCTCGACGTGCTGGGAGAGCACCAGGATCGGGAGCCCGGGCACCTCGGCACGCGCCGCGATCGCCGCCCGCAGGCCTTCGTCGGTGTGGGTGGGCGGGAGCCGTACGTCGATGATCGCCACGTCCGGACGGTGGTCGAGCAACGCCGGCAGCAACGCGGGCCCGTTGTCGATCGCCGCGACCACGTCGAAGTCGAACGCCTTGAGCAGACGGGTGAGTCCGTCGCGCAGCAGCGTCAGGTCTTCGGCGATGACAACGCGCACGGCAACTCCATGGTCACGACGGTCGGGCCGCCCGGCGGGGAGGACACGGCAATGGTCCCATCGAAGGCGCTGAGCCGCCGTTCGATGCCGTGCAGACCCGTCCCGCCGTCCGCGTCCGCGCCGCCCACCCCGTCGTCGCCCACCTCCACCGCCAGGACGCCGTCCGCATGGTGGATGTCGACCCAGGCGGCCCGGGCACGGCTGTGCCGGCCCATGTTGGCCAGCGCCTCGGCGACCGCGAAGTACACCGCGGACTCGACCGGCGTGTCGAGGCGGCCGGGCAGATGCGAGGTGACCGTGGTGCGCACCGGCAGGCTCAGCGCGAGCGCCTGGACGGCCCCTTCCAGGCCGCGCTCGGCCAGCACCGGGGGATGGATGCCGCGGACCAGATGCCGCAGATCGACCAGCGCGGCGGTGCTGGATGCGCGCGCCTCGGCGAGCAGCTTCAGCGCGGCCTCCGGGTCGCGGCGCACCAGCCGCTCGGCAAGTCCGATGGCCATGCCGACCGACACCATCCGGGCCTGGGCGCCGTCGTGCAGGTCGCGTTCGATGCGGCGCAGCTCGGCGGCCTGCGCGTCCATGACGTCGGCCCTGGTCACGGTCAGGTGGGCGACCCGGAGCCGAAGCTCGGCGGCCTTGGTCGGGGCGAGGAAGATGCGCGCGAAGCGGGCGGTCGTCTTGCGCAGCAGCGGCGTCACGGCCACGCCGGCCAGGAAAATGATCAGGCCCTGGGGCAGCGCCAGCCACGCCTCGGCGAGATCCGCGGTGGGCCAGAACAGGCCGTACCCGAACCGGACCTCGCCGAGGAACAGCCACAACGGCAGAAGACCGACGCCGGCGATCCCGTACGCCGTGACGGTCACGACCACGAGACCGAGGACCAGCCCGACCAGCGCCCCGGGCAGCAGCCAGGCCATGTCCCGCCAGGTGGCCGGGTCCGTGATGATCCACCGCGCCCAGGGCCGGCTGCCCGTCTGGACGCGGTCCGGCCGAGGCAGGTACGGCCGGCGGATCGGGACGCCGGCCCGCGCGCCCATCTGCCGTTCGAGGTCGGTCCGCCAGCGCACGACCGTGGTGGTGACGGCCAGCAGATCGGTGCCGAACAGGGGCACCGGGCTGAGCACCAGGCCCAGCAGCCAGACCCCGAGCACCGGCAGGTTCAACATCGCGAGACAGGTCGCGAACAGGGCGTCCGCGGTCGCGCTCAGACCGGCGCGTGCCCAGTTCCTCGACCTCATGACCGCCATCATCCCAACCCTCACAAGGGTGCTGGCACCCCCTTACCGGTGGGGACTCGCACTCCTGATCCGGCGGCCGGGAAATCGAATACTGAGAAGATGACGGCACCGACAATCCCCAGATCCACGACGACCCGCAGTGATTTCGCCGAGCTGAACCGGCGGATCAACGCGGCCGGGTTGTTGCAACGACACCCGGGCTACTACGCCGTACGGCTGGCGGCAGTGGGTTTGCTCGTTGTCGGCGGCTGGACCGCCTTCTTCCTGATCGGCTCCTCCTGGTGGACGCTCGCGGTGGCGGCCTTCCTCGCCGTCGCGTTCGCGCAGCTGGCGCTGGTGGCGCACGATCTCGCGCACCGGCAGGTGTTCCGCACGAAGCGGCCCAGCGAGATCGCCGGGCGGCTGGCCGGCAACCTCGGCATCGGCATGAGTTACGGCTGGTGGATGGACAAGCACACGCGCCACCACAACAACCCGAACCACGACGATCTTGACCCGGATGTGGCGCCCGAGGTGCTGATCTGGGCCACCGAGTCGGCGGTCGGACGTCGCGGGCTGGCCGCGTTCGTCAGCCGGCACCAGGCCGGGTTGTTCTTCCCGCTGCTGACGCTGCTCGGCATCGACCTGAAGGTGTCCAGCATCAAGGCGTTGCGGGCCGGCCTGGTCAAGCGCCCCGGCCTGGAAACCGCCCTGTTGATCGTGCACGCGGTCGCGTACCTGTCCGCCCTGTTCCTGATCCTCTCGCCGCTGCAGGCGATCGCCTTCCTCGTCGTGCACCAGGCGCTGTTCGGCGTCTACCTGGGCATGACGTTCGCGCCGAACCACAAGGGCATGCCGCATCCGGACGGCGACGAGGACTACCTGCGCAAGCAGGTGCTGACCTCGCGCAACGTCCGCGGCGGCCGGCTCGTCGACGTCGCGCTCGGCGGCCTGAACTACCAGATCGAGCATCACCTGTTCCCGGCGATGCCGACCCCGAACCTGCGCAAGGCGCAGCCGATCGTCGAGCGGTACTGCGCGGAGATCGGCGTGCCCTACGCGCAGACCGGGCTCATCGAGTCGTACCGCCAGGCGCTTCGCTACCTGCACGAGGTCGGCGCGCCCCTGCGGGGCTGAGCTTCCCCAGACGTGCGAGATCCGGTGCGGCTCCCAGGCTTGTGTACGCGACGACGGCCGCGCCCAGGAGCTGCTCCGAACGCTGTGGATCGATCGCCGCGAGGAGTTCCCGGGTGCGGGCGGCCTGCAACGGCATGGCCAGCCGGTCGAACCCGGCCACCGCCCGGTCGAGCAGCGTCACCGCCGCCGATCGATCACCGGCCGCGCCGAGGACGACGCCCTCGGCGCGGTCGCAGGTCGGGGTGACGACGGCGAGATAGCCGGCCGTGTCCCGGGCGGCCGGCAGCGCCCGCCGCAAACCGTCGTGGTCGCCGAGCGCCTGCAGGGCCTCGACCAGCACCAACGCCTCGTACGGCAGCTCCTCCGGACCGGGGCGCCGGCCACGGCGTACGAGAAGCTCCGCAAGCTCTCGCGCCTCGTGAGGGTGACCGAGCTCGATGGCCAGCCGGGCCCGCAGCGCCTCGGCGTTGCCCGGGTGATCGAGATCGGGGGTCACGCCCGCCGCCACCTCGCGCGCCCACGACGTGTCGCCGCGACGGGCCAGGGCGAGCGCGCCGATCAGCGGTCCACTGCGGAT
Source organism: uncultured Actinoplanes sp. (assembly GCF_934643405.1). Lineage (GTDB taxonomy): Bacteria > Actinomycetota > Actinomycetes > Mycobacteriales > Micromonosporaceae > Actinoplanes. The sequence goes on along the minus strand of NZ_CAKUCL010000220.1, from coordinate 2,233 downwards.
GTACGGGCAGCTCATCTCCCGCTCCGGGCCCTGCCGCAGCGCCAGGTGCTCCTCCAGGTACGGGTCGAGCTCGCGCCAGCGGCCGAGGTGTTCCAGGCAGGCCATCACCAGGTAGGTGGCGTGCAACCGATCGTGCGGGGACAGGCTGCGGGCCGACGCGTACGAGCGCCGGGCGTGCTCGAGCGCCGGCGCGAACTCACCGCGGACGTCGGAGACCAGCAGGCCGGCGATCGCCTGGCCCAGCGCCTTGTCCCGGTCGCGGCCACCCCGCTCGACGAGTTTCGCCTCGTCGAGCACCACGTCGACGGCGTCGTCGTAACGGCCGTCGAGGAAGTGGACCGCGGCCAGCCCCAGCAGGGCGAGCCCGCGCAGCCGGGGCACCCCGAGCCGGTCGGCCAGCGCGCACGCCTCGGCCGCGGCCCGCCGGCGCTGAGCGACCGGAACCGGGTCGGGCCGGCCGCTCCACGCCCATCGGCCACCGCAGAGGGCCCGCAGCGAGAGCAGCTGCGCCTTGGTGGGCTGATCGCGCACCACGGCCAGGCCCTCGTCGACCACCCGGTCCCCCACGGCCGGCTCGGCCGGCAGCCGGAACCCGCCCCACCGGGCCACCGCCATCTGCGCCGTCTTCAGGCACAGCTCCGCGCGGCGATCGGCGTGCGCGGGCGCACCGCGCAGCGTCGTGATCGCCTCGCGCCACGCCCGAACGGCGTCGTCCCCGGCGTACGCGGTCTCGTGATCGTCCCCGACCGCCTCGATCGCCTCGGCTCGCTCGCCCACGCCGGTCGCGTACCGGAGCGCCGCGCGATGCAGGTCCAGCGCCTTGGCGATCGAGTACCGCCGGCGAGCACCCAGCCCGGCGTCCATCAGGGAACGGAACGCCTTACCCCGTACCCACTCGCCCTTGCGGTTCTCCGCGGCTTCCGGCGGTACGGCGTCCCAGTTGTCCGCGGCCGCCGAGTAGTGGAAGGCGATCAGCTCGATGACCTCACCGACCCGCTCGCGGGACAGGTCCTCCAGCCAGGCCGCCACGTCGGCGTGACCGAGCGCGCGCTGCGCGGCCGGCAGGCTGGCGTAGGCGACGTCCCGCAGCAGCGCGTGGCGGAACGCGAACTCGTCCTGCCCGGTCACGCCCGAAACCGGGCGCGCGACGACCAGCCCGCGATTCTCCAGCGCCGCCAGCTCCTGCACCGACCGGCCGCGCAACGGTTCCGCCCAGAACACCCGGCCCATCACGGCAGCCGCCTGCAGGGTCCGCTTCTCGGCGACCGGCAACGCGTCCACCCGTGCCGCGAGCAGGGCGTGCAGCGTGTCCGGCAGCGCCACCGAGCCGCCCTCGGCCAGGTGCGCGGCGAGCTGGTCCAGGAAGTACGGGTTGCCCTCGGCGCGGGCCAGGATCTCGTCGCGGCGCCGCCGATCCAGCGTCTTCGCATGCGGCAGCGCGTCGAGCAACCGGCGGCTCGACTGCTCGGTCAGCGAGCGGAGAGACACCATCGAGACGTCCGCGGAACCCACCCCGAAACCCGGATGATGCTCGACGAACTCGGGCCGCGCGGTGGCCAGCACCACCACCGGCCCGGACGACCGCGCCACCAGCCGCACCAGCATGTCGACCAGCGGCTTCCCGGCCCAGTGCAGATCCTCGACCACCATCACCACCGGGCCTTCGGCGGCGAACGCGGTGGCCAGGCGCGGCCAGGCCCGGCCGAGCTCCTCGGCGACGTCGCGCGGATCGGCGCGGTCCAGCGGGTTGTCCGGCAGGCGGACTCCGGCGGTGGTGGCCAGGGCGAAGATGGTCGCGTCCACCTGCGCCCGGTCCAGCCCTTGCCGTTCGAACAGCGGTCGCAGGGTGGCCCGGAGCCGCTGCTGGGCCAGGCGGCCGGAGTCGCCGAGCGGGATGCCGCACGCGTCCCGGAGGATCTCGCCGAGGGCCCAGTAGGTGATGCCGTCGCCGGCCGCGAGGCAGCGCCCGTGCAGCACCCGCATGTCCGGCCGCCGATGGAGGACCACCTCACGGACCAGCCTGGTCTTGCCGATGCCGGCGACCCCGACGATGGTGAGCAGCCGCGGGCGGTCACTGGACTCGGCCTCGTCGATCAGGCTGAGCACCGCGCGGATCTCCTGCTCGCGGCCGACCAGGGGCGGCTCGGCGTTGAGGGCGGGCGCAACCGGCCCAGCTTCGAGCAGAGGCCGCGCCGACCCGACGCGCGCCGTCGCGCCCGCCGCCGTCGCGCCC
>NZ_CAKUCL010000219.1 GCF_934643405.1 uncultured Actinoplanes sp. | reverse complement strand
GGCCAGTGCCCCGGCGCGATCCCGGGCCGCCTCGAGAGCAGAGAAAACAGCTTCCCGTACGCCGTGGGCCTCGAGCTGCCGCAACGCCGCCGCCGTGGTTCCGGCCGGGGAGGTCACCTGCGCGCGCAGGTCGACCGGGGACACGCCGGACTCGCCCATCATGGTGGCGGCGCCCAGGGCGGTCTGCACGGCCAGCTCCCGGGCGGTCTGCCGGGTCAGTCCGAGCAGGACGCCCGCGTCGATCATCGCCTCGACGAACAGGTAGAAGTACGCCGGTCCGGACCCGGACACCGCGGTGACCGCGTCCTGCTGCGACTCGGGCACCCGCAGCGTGCGCCCCAGCGGCCGGAAGATCTCCTCGGCCAGGTCGAGCTGGGCGTCGTCGACCCCCGCCCCCGGCGACAGCACCGACATGGCCGCCCCCACCTGGGCCGGCGTGTTGGTCATGACCCGCACCACCGGTGTCCCGGCGGGCAGCCGCTGCGCGAAGAAGCTGGTCGGCACCCCCGCGCACAGCGATACCACGAGCTGGCCGGACACCGCCGAGCCGATCTCGTTCAGCACCGCGCCGGCGTCCTTGGGCTTCACCGCGATCAGCAGCACGTCCGCCTCGCCGACCGCTTCGAGATTGGACACTGTGCGGACGCCGTACCGCTCGTGCAGCTCCGCTGCCCGCTCCGCCCGCCGGGCCGTGGCCAGCAGCTGCGACGCCGGCCTGCCGGACCGCAGCAGTCCGGACAGGACCAGCTCCCCGAGCTTTCCCGCCCCGATCACCGCAACCGTGCTCATCGCGACTCCCCCAGAAAAGCCGGAGGGCGGCCGGTCAGCCGCCCTCCGGTTCAGCAAGATCTAGCTACCGAAGAAGACCTCGGCCTCTTCGTACCGGGAGAGCGGGACGGTCTTCAGCTCGCCGGTGCCCTCGATCAGCGGCACGCGCACGATGTCGGTGCCCCGCAGGGCCATCATCTTGCCGAAGTCGCCCTCGTTGACGGCGTCGATCGCCTGCAGGCCGAACCGGGTCGCGAGCACCCGGTCGAACGCGGTCGGCGTGCCACCGCGCTGGATGTGACCGAGGACGACCGTGCGGGCCTCCTTGCCGGTCTTCTCCTCCAGCTGCTCGGCCAGCCACTGGCCGATGCCGCCGAGCCGGACGTGACCGAAGGCGTCCTTCTCCTGGCTCTGCAGGCTCATCTGACCCTCGAGCGGCTGCGCGCCCTCGGCGACCACGACGATCGGCGCGTACTCGACCTGGAACCGCTTGGTCACGTAGGTGGCGACCTGGTCCACGTCGAAGTTGCGCTCGGGCAGCAGGATCACGTTCGCGCCGCCGGCCAGGCCGGCGTGCAGCGCGATCCAGCCGGCGTGCCGGCCCATGACCTCGACGACCAGGGTGCGGTGGTGCGACTCGGCGGTGGTGTGCAGCCGGTCGATCGCCTCCATCGCGATGTTCACCGCGGTGTCGAAGCCGAACGTGAAGTCGGTGGCGTTGAGGTCGTTGTCGATCGTCTTCGGCACGCCGACCACGTTGACGCCCAGGTCGTTGAGCTTGGTCGCGACGCCGAGGGTGTCCTCGCCGCCGATCGCGACCAGCGCGTCCACGCGCTGCTCGGCCAGGTTCGCCTTGATCTTCTCGACGCCACCGTCGATCTTGAACGGGTTCGTCCGGGACGAGCCCAGGATGGTGCCGCCGCGCGGCAGGATGCCGCGGACCTCCGCGATGCCGAGCGGCTTCGTCAGACCCTCCAGCGGGCCCTTCCAGCCGTCGCGGAATCCGACGAACTCGTGACCGTACGCGGCGACGCCCTTGCGGACCACCGCCCGGATCACCGCGTTGAGACCGGGGCAGTCGCCGCCGCCGGTGAGCACGCCGATGCGCATAGTTTGCTCGTCCTCCCTGATCGGGTTGCGAGATGCTCTTAGCCCGTCGAAGCCCCAGGGAGCGCTGATCGGTCAGCGAGCACGGCTCGGCAGCGTTGCCGGGCCCGGGGCGGGCGCAAGCGCACTTTAGCCGCCGCCTCGACCCCGGGCGAAGGCGGCCCGCTGACCGCCGGGCGTTTCGTATCACGCAGTCACCCGCCAGCGTAGGACGGACCGCCTGCTCGCACGACCGGTACCTCGAAGAGAGACACTCAGAGCCGTACGGACTCGTTCTCCCCCGCGTCCGGGGTCTTGCCGGTGACCGCGGCCTTCGCGTACCCCAGCAGCGTGACCACCTTGGAGCTGTGCGCCGCCTCCCAGTATTCGGCCGACTCGGCGTGCACCTTCACCAAGGTCAACTCCGGGGTCTGTACGCCGTCCGGGAACCACGCCTTCAGCAGCGGGTTCCAGAGCTCCTCAGCCTTGGCCCGGTCGTCCACCCGCTCGGCGGCGCCGGACAGCGAGATCCAGTTGTTGTGCTTGCTGTCGCTGAACGCCACGTTCACCTGCGGGTTGACGCTCACCTGCTCGACCAGGTCGGAGTTCGCGTAGGCGAAGAACCACAGGTCGCCGTCGAACTCGACGTCCTGCAGCGCCATCGGGCGGCTCACGTGCCGCCCGTCGGCGGTCATCGTGGTCAGCATGCAGATCTTGGCGTCCGCGACCATCTCCTTGACCTTGTCGCGGCGCTCCTGCTCGGTGTCGGCCATCGTTTGCACCTCTCGTGTCGCTCGGGCTTCGCGCCGGTGGCATGCCCGCGACCAGGGAGGCGAAACGAGATCAGCTGTCCAGAACCCGCCAGCGCGCCAGGTTGTGCCGGGCGTCGACCAGGGCGTCGTGCCGGCCGGACATGGTCGGCAGCGCCGGCCGCCCCCGGTCGTCCCAGCGCTGGCGCAGGTCCTTGGTGAAGCGCGGGATCTCCCGCGGCAGGGCCGGCATGGCGCCCCACAGCTGGGCGAGCGCCACGTGGTCGTAGGCGGCGTACCAGGCCCACAGCTCGATCTCCTCGCCGCGGCCGCGCACCGGCTCGAAGAGGAACTGGTACAGGTCGTCGCGGATGCGCTCGCGGGACCGCCATGCCTTGTCGGCCGGCGAGGGCAGGCGGTCGAGCACGTTGCGGCGCACCCAGGGAATCGCCTTGGAGTCGTCGAACTCCGTGCTGACCGCGTAGAACTCGCGGCCGTGCTCGTCGACCACGCCGATCGAGACCAGGTCGATCGTCAACCCGTCCTCGATGAACTCGCAGTCATAGAAATAGCGGTAGACCACCGTCCGACCACCCCACCCGCCGCCCAAAAAGGGACTAAAGACCAACCCTCCTATCCTTGCCGATGCGCCGGGGCCCATGGTCAGCAGGGCATGCTCCGCAGCGCCTCGTGCGCCTCTCGCAGCACCCCGGCCAGGTGCAGCCGGGCGGCGCGGTCGGCCAGCACGGCCCAGCGCAACCTCAGCAGCACGGGCAGCGCCGCGTGCAGCTCGTCGGCGGCCACCGGGCCGGCCGCCAGGTAGCCGTCGATCATCTCGGCGGCCCGGTCGATCCCGCCCGCGTAGACGACGGCGGCGGCCACGTCGTAGACCAACGGCCCGAGGCCGCTCGCGCCACAATCCTGCAGGCCGGCCCGGCCCGTACGGGGATCGACGACGAACCCGCCCGGCGCCGGATCGCCGTGCAGCACCCCGTAGGTGAGCCGGTCGGTGATGGTCAGCCGGGCCGCGTCCGCCACCGCGTCCGCGACCGCGCCGCGCAGCCAGGGCTCGACCGCCAGGTGCGGCGCCTCCGGATCGAGCAGCTGCCAGGGGCGAAGTCCCGGATGGTGAAAGCCCTGCAACGCCCGGTGCACCGCGCCCAGCCGGTCGCCCCACCACTGCTGGTCGATCGGGTCGCCGCCGTCCAGGCTGCGGCCCGGCACCCGCCGCAGCACCGCCAGGGCACCGTCGTCCAGTTGCACGGTCAGCCCGCCGCCCAGCGTGCGCACCGGCTCGCCGGCCGCGATGTCCTGCCCGAGCAGGTGTTCCGCGGCGGCCAGGCCGGCCTCGACCGGCATCCGGGCGCCCGCCTCGCTGAGCCGGCAGATGTACTGGTCGGCTCCCGCGATCACCAGCCATCCCCGCGACATCAACGTCTCCGGCAGGGCCGAGATCTCGGCAGGCGCGAGATGCCACTGATCCCGCAATGTCGATCGAAGGAGGTCGTCATCCGGCACGGCCGGATTATCACCGCACAAACGGTAAATGAGACGGACAAGCAGGGTGACAACTACTCCCTGGCATCGAAAGGTTTACAGAAAGCGACGCGCGCGACATGATCGTAGCTGGCAGTCGTGCGCATGAATGGCGCTCGAGTGTGGCCTTGTGCTAAGAGTGATCGTTCGCGTCGTGGGGCCGACGCCGGCCGGCAAAGTCGACGCCGCCCCCACCGGGGGAGGGATAACGCCGTGGACCACCGTATGCCGGATTCCGGCGACGCCCTGACCGGCGTGGAGATGTTCGCCGGCCTGGAGCCGGACGTCCGGCAGCGGGTGATTGCCACCGCTGTCCCACGCACGTACCGCAAAGGACAGATCCTCTTCGTCGAGAACGATCCCGGCGAGTCGTTGATCATCCTCAAGCGAGGCGCGGTGGCGATCTTCCGCACCGCGCCGACCGGCGAGCGTGCCGTGCTGACGGTCGTGCGACCGCCCGATGTGCTGGGCGAGGTGTCCCTTCTGGACGCGTCTACCCGCAGCACGTCGGCGGAGGCCATCGAGGACTGCCAGGCGCTGACGCTGTCCCGGGCGGCCTTCATGGACCTCGTGCACTCCAACCCGCGCATCCTGGACGCGGTGATGCGGTCGGTGGGCGCCCTGATCCGCCGGCTCACCGAGCAGAACACCGACCACGTCTTCCTGGACCTGCCCGGCCGGGTGGCCAAGACGCTGGTGCGGCTGGCCGGCGAGAGCCAGGCCCCGATGATCACCATCGAACTGAACCAGAGTCAGCTGGCCGAGATGGCCGGCGGTTCGCGACAGAGCGTGAACCAGGCGATCGGCTCGTTCGCCAGCCGCGGCTGGCTGCGCACCGAGGGCCGCCGCATCGTGGTCACCGATCTGCAGGCGCTGCGGCGCCGGGCGGGCATGACCGTCGGCTGATCCCGGGCCACCGGTCGGGGTGAGGGCGGCGCAAATGGGGGTAATACCCCCGGCATGACCAGTGAACCGCACACCGGCGCGGGACGGCACCGCGCCGAGGACAACCTCGGCAGCAGCACCGAGCAGCACATCACCGGCTCGGAGGAGGACGGCTCGTTCATCACCGACGAGCCACCGACCGCCACCACGCCGGCACACGGCAGCAGCAACAGCGGCGTCAACGAGCGCCGGGCGAACCGCCAGGAACCGGAGAGCTGACCCGGGCTTGCGTACGGGACGGGGCCTCGACCGACGTCTTGAGCTTCGCCGCGTAGACGTCCACGTACTCCCGGCCGCACAGGGTCATCAGCTCGTACATGATCTCGTCGGTGATCGCTCGTTCCACGAACCGGTCACCGTGCGACCCCGCGTACCGCGAGAAGTCGAGCGGCTTCCCGAACCGCATCCGCACCCGCTTGATCTTGGGCATGAGCGTGCCGGTGGGCTGGATCTCGTCGGTGTTCAGCAGCGCCACCGGTACCACCACCGCGCCGCTCTCCAGGGCCAGCCGAGCCACCCCGGTCTTGCCGCGGTAGAGCCGCCCGTCCGGCGACCGCGTGCCCTCCGGGTAGATGCCGGCGACCCCGCCCTCGCGCAGCACCCGCAGCAGGGTGTCCAGCGCCGCCCGGGCCGCCTCGCCGCCCGAACGGTCCACCGGGATCGTCCCCGTGCCGGTGAAGAACTGCCGCATCAGCCGGCCCTTGATCCCCTTGCCGGTGAAGTACTCCGCTTTGGCGACGAACGTCACCCGCCGATCCACCATCAGAGGTGTGAAGATCGAGTCCGAGAAGGAAAGGTGATTGCAGGCCAGGATCACCGGTCCTGTCCTGGGCACGTTGTCCAGCCCCGTCACATCGGGGCGAAACACCATCTTCAGGACAGGTCCGAGGACCACGTACTTGAGCAGCCAGTAGAACACGGCGTCCTTTCGGCGACATCCGGGCGCAGGGAGAGCGTACGAAGCGGGACGGCGCGCCACAACGCACTCCCGCAACCGGTGCCAGTCGTGTCACCATTCAAGGCACGGTCGGCGAGGGAGTGTGCAGTGTGACAGCGGGTGGCGCCCGCCGCGGGCGGCGGGACAACGGGCTCGACGCGGCCGATTACGCGGTCGCGGGCGACGTGGATCCACGCGTCGGTGAGCACCTGCTCGACGTGCTCGCGGCCGGTGGCATCGCGGCATATCTTCAGCCCACCGCCGATCTCAACCCGATCCTGCGGGCGACGACGCTGCCCGCGCGGCCGACCGACCGGCTCTACGTCGACCGCACCCGGCTCGACGCGGCCCGCGAGCAGCTGCACAAGGTGACCGGTGGCGCGCCACCGACCCCGCCGCCCGATCCCACCGCCGAACCGGACATCGAGGCCGAGTGGGCGAAGATCGTGGCGGGCTTCCACACCGACATCGACCCGACCACGGCGCCCTGGCCGGCCACCGAGAACATCGACACCAAGCCGGAGCCGCCGCGGACCACCGGCCCGCAGTCGCCGGACGGCGTCGCCTACCACCGCCGCCGCACCGATCAGCCGCTGCCCGAGCCGTCCCTGCTGGACGGCCTGGACACCTTCGGCGGTGCGGACGCCACCGCGGAGGACGAGGAGGAGGAGCGGTACGTCCCGCCCCCTCCCCCGCCGCTGCCGCGCATCTCCAAGTACGCGGTGATCGGTGTCCTCGCCGTGATCGCCGGTTTCCTGCTGTTCCTCTTCCCCCAGGTCATCCCGATCGATCAGGACTATGTGACCCTGATCGGCTTCGCGGCGATCGTCACCGGCGCGGTCATGCTGGTGTGGCGGCTGCGCTCCGGTGACGACGACGAGGACGACTACGACGACGGAGCAGTTGTATAGACCACCGTGGGTATTATCGGTGGTAGCCGTCGAGTAACCTTCGGTGATGCGCCAGAGTTCGCTCGTGGTCGTCGCCAACCGCCTTCCGATCGATGACAACGCTGCCCCGGACGGCGCGTGCGAGTGGCGGCGCAGCCCCGGCGGCCTGGCCGGCGCTCTGCAACCGATCCTGCGGAAGAACCCGGCGACCTGGGTGGGCTGGGGCGGTGGCGTCAACGCGGCTCGCGAGCTGCCCGACATCGGCTTGCTGCGGCTGCACGAGATGCCGCTCAGCGAGGACGACCTGAGCGGATATTACGAGGGCTTCGCGAATTCCACGCTCTGGCCGCTCTACCACGACGCGGTCACCCCGCCGATCTTCGACCGGGGCTGGTGGGAGACGTATCAGTCGGTGAACCACCGGTTCGCCCGGGCCGCCGCCGAGGTGGCCGAGCCGGGCGCCGCGGTCTGGGTGCAGGACTACCACCTCCAGCTGGTGCCGAGGATGCTCCGCGAACTGCGCCCCGACCTGCTGATCGGCTTCTTCATGCACGTGCCGTTCCCGCCGCCGGAACTGTTCATGCAGCTCCCCCGCCGGGTCGAGCTGCTCGACGGGATGCTCGGCGCCGACCTGGTCGGTTTCCAGCGCCCGCAGGCGGCGCACAACGTGGCTCAGCTCGCCGCGAAACTGCTCGGCGCGCACGGCGAGGACCAGGCGATCACGCTGCGGGACGGCCGGACCGTACGGACGGGAGCCTTTCCGGTCTCCATCGACGTGGCCGAGATGCGCGCGCTGTCCGCCCGGCCGTATGTGGCCAGCCACGCCAACCGGCTGCGTCACGACCTCGGCCCGCACAAGAAGGTGCTGGTCAGCGTCGACCGCCTGGACTACACGAAGGGCATCGAGCATCGCCTCACCGCGTACAGCGAGCTGCTGCGCGACGGCCGGGTGAAGGTGCGCGACGCGGTGATGGTGCAGGTGGCGGTGCCCAGCCGGGAGCGTCAGGAGAGCTACCGGGCGCTGCGCGACCGGATCGAGGGCGAGGTCGGGCGGATCAACGGCGAGTACGGCCGGGTCGGCGAGCCGGCGATCCACTACCTGAACCAGCCGTTCGACCGGGCCGACCTGGCCGCGCTCTACCAGACCGCGGACGTCATGGTGGTGACCCCGCTGCGCGACGGGATGAACCTGGTCGCCAAGGAGTTCGTGGCGGCCCGGCGCGACGACAGCGGCGCGCTGGTGCTCTCCGAGTTCGCCGGCGCGGCCGACGAGCTGACCGACGCGTACCAGGTCAACCCGCACGACGTGGACGGGCTGAAGGACACGCTGCTGCGGGCGATGGGCGCCGACCCGGGCGAGCTCGCGGCCCGGATGGCGTCGATGCGCAGATACATCACCCGGCACGACATCCTGGCCTGGGCCCGGGCGTACCTGACCGCGCTGGACGACTCCGGGCAGCTAGCCCAGCGGGTGCCGCGCCGTCGCTGACTCCTTGGTCAGCCAGTCGAGGATGGCGTCGATCGGTTCGGACCAGGACACGTCGCGCATCAGGTCGTGGCTCATGCCGGGGAACAACAGCGGCGCGCCGCCGAAACGGGCCGCGACGCCGTCCAGCGACTTGCGCGGCACGACCCGGTCGTCCGGGCTGCCGACCACCAGCACCGGCGGGTTCCCCACCGGCCGCGGCAGCTCACCACGGGACGGCAGCCATCGGCTGCGGGCGGGCGCCGCCAGCACGGCGGCTCGCGCCGGGTAACGCTCCAGCGCGTGCGCGACCACGATCGCCCCGGTGCCGTGCCCGATCAGCACGGCCTGCCGGGGCAGCGACGCGGCGGTCTGCACCACGTCGTGCACGTGTGAGCGCAGGTCGCCGCGGTCGCGCGGGGTGAGCGCGTGCGCCGCGAAGCCGCGGGCGGCCGCGTGCGGCAGCCAGTGCTCGGCAAACGCCGCGGCGCTGTGCCGGCGACCGGCGACGAAGAGCACCGGCGGCAGATCACCGGCCTCCGCCGGCTGGTGACTGATCACCTCGCGCCGGACCGGGGGCACCGGGTTCGTCCAGTCGGCGAAACGTACGAGCTTCACGCGGCCGTCTCCATCTCGCGCAGCAGCCCCTCGACCGACCGCAGGTAGTCGACGTGATCCACCTCGAACCAGTGCCGGGGCGACCGCACCACCTCCTGGCGCGACCAGCCGCGGACCGGGCGGGCCGATTCCTTCTGCTGCACGGCCGCCGCGCGGACCGGGTCGGTCGTCCGCAGCCGCAGCCACCGGGCGATGGCCACGCTCTGCCAGTGCGCCAGCGGGATCACCCCGGCGTCCGGCTGGAGCAGGCCCACCACGGCCAGCGTCGGGTGCTTGCGGGCGAACGCGTGCAGGTGCAGGTCCGGACGGCCGTCGGCGTCGGTGTCGAGCAGCTCCGGGGCGAGGAACTCGAACCGCGGACGGTAGCCGGTCGCGGTGATCACCAGGTCGGGCTCGACGCGCCGGCCGTCGGTCAGCTCCACCGCGGCGCCGTCGAACCGCGCCACGTCCGGCACCGGCGTGATCCGCCCGTGCGCCAGGTAGAACGGGAGCTGACTGTTGACGATCGGATGGCTTTCGTACGGCCGGTGGTCGGGCGCCGGCACGCCGAAGCGGGTCAGATCGCCGACCGTCATCGCGACCGCCCGCCGGTACAACCATTGGCGCACCCTCAGCGGCAGCCGGAGCCGCAGCGCCCGGTCGTTGAGCTGATCCGAGGGCCGGCCGAACAGATACTTCGGGGCGTACCAGTAGCCGCGCCGGGTGGAGTGCCACACGGTCGTGGCCTGCTGTGCCGCCTCCACCGCGATGTCGCAGCCGGTGTTGCCGCCGCCGATCACCAGGACCTTGCGGTTGCGCAGCTGCGCCGGGTCCTTGTACGCCGACGCGTGGATGACCTGGCCGCGGAAGTCCCCGGGGATGTCGGGCTTCGCCGGGTGCCAGTTGTGCCCGTTGGCGACCACGACACCCGCATACCGCTGCACGCGCTCGGCGCCGCCGCCGGTCGACCGGGTCGTCACGTCCCACCGCCCGTCCCCCACCGGCGCGGCGGCGACCACCTCGGTGCCGAACCAGATGTGCTCGCCCAGTCCGAAGTGCTGGGCGTACCGCTCCAGATAGGACAGCACGAGGGTGTGGTGCGGGTAGTCCGGCCAGTCGTCCGGCATCGGGAAGTCGGGGAACTCGGTCAGCGGCCGCGACGAGATCAGGTGGGTGCTCGCGTAGACCGGGCTGCGGTCGTGCCGCCAGTTCCAGGCGCCGCCCACGGACGTCTCCCGCTCGTAGCAGTCGACGGCGAAGCCGTGTTCGATGAGGTTCTTGACGGCGGCGAGGCCGCCGGCCCCGGCGCCGATGACACAGATCGCGTCGCGCCGGTCCGCGATGTCCGGAGTGTCGTGCACGCGAGGATGATGCCAGACGTCGATCTCACCCGGAAGCCGTCCCACCGCCCGGACGCCGGCATCGGCCCTACGCCGACAGGCCGGGCAACCTCAGGTCGGCCAGGACCGGAAGGTGATCACTCGCGCGGCGGGCCTGCTCCGTCTCGATCACGTCGTACTTCTCGATCGAGATGTCCGGCGTGACGAACAGGCCGTCGATGAGCCGGGCGGGCAGGGTCGCCGGGAACGTGGGCCGCCCGGCGGTCGACGAGACGAGCCCGTCGCCGACCGTGCGCCAGGCGCCGCCGCCCGGCCCCTCGTTCAGGTCGGCGGCCGCGATCACCGGGCCCTCCAGACCGGCCAGGGCCTCCTTCCAGGCCGACGCCTGGGCGGGCCGTTCGGCCGGATCGGTCGCCAGGTGCGAACCCGAGACGCTGAAGTCGGCCCCGCGCACCGAGGCGCGGGCGAAGAAGGCGCCGCGCAGGTGACGGCCCGGAGTGAGCGGGTATCGGATGCACCAGGACTCATGGACCCGTACGCGCAGGCTCACCAGCAGCAGATTGCCCAGCGCGGGCAGACCGCCCGCCGCGACCACCATCCCGGTGTCGTCGGCCAGCGCGGCACATTTGTGCCGCCAGCGGAAGCGGCGCGGCGCCTCCTGCACGATCAGCACGTCCGGGTCGGCGTCGCGGATCAGGCCGATCAGCTGCGAACGATCGTCCTTCAGCCCGTGCACGTTGTAGCTCATCACCCGCAGCGGCACACCGGACACCGTTGTCCCTCTCTCGCCGGCTCTGACTCAGACGCGCCGGGCCAGGTCGGCCGCGCCGACCACACCCGCCGTGTTGCCCATCTCCGCGGCCACCACGTCGGCGACCGGGAACCGGCCCCGCTGCTTGAGCTGGTCGCGGTAGGTGGTCTGGGTGGGCGTCATCAGCAGGTCGCCCGCGTCGACCACACCGCCGCCGACCACCAGGATCTGCGGGTCGAAGCTCTGCGCCAGGTCGGCCATCGCGACGCCGAGCCAGTACCCGATCTGGGCGAACGCGTCGCGGGCCACGCCGTCGCCGGCCCGCGCCGCCTCGGTGATCTGCCGTCCGGTGATCGCCAGCGGGTCACCGCCGGCCAGTTCGAGCAGCTGGGCGGCCCGTTCCGGCTCCTGCCGCGCGCCCGCCCGGGCGAACCGGACCAGCGCGTTGCCGCTCGCGTACTGCTCCAGGCAGCCGAGCCGGCCACACCCGCAGGGATGCCCGTCCGGCACCGACTGGATGTGCCCGAGCTCGCCGGCGATGCCGTTCGCGCCGCGCCACAACTTGCCGCCCAGCACGATGCCGCCGCCGATCCCGGTGCCCACGGTGATCATCACCATCGAGTCGTCGGCCTTGCGGGCGACGCCGAACCGGAACTCGGCCCAGGCCGCGACGTTCGCGTCGTTCTCCAGCACGGTCGGCAGGCCCACGGCCTTGCTCACGTAGTCGCGCAGCGGCTCGTCGCGCCAGGCGAGGTTGGGAGCGAACAGCACGGTGGAGGCGGCGGCGTCGATCCACGCGGCAGCGCCGATGCCGATCGCGGTGGCCTCCGGGTGCAGGTGGGCGAGTTCCGCGGCGACCTCGACGATCGTGTCGCGGGTGCCGGCCGGATCCTCGGCCGGCGTGCTGCGCCGGTTTGTGGCCCCGACGGTGCCGTGCTCGTCGACCACCCCACCGGCGACCTTTGTGCCACCGACGTCGACTCCGATGGTCAGCGTCACGCTGCCCGTCCCCTCTGCCTGTTCACCCCGCGCCGCCGTCGCGGGCATCGTCGCCCGTGGCGTCGCCGCGGTCCTCGGGCGCCGCGGCGCCCGGACCATCATGATCCACGGTCGGCCGTTGCTCAACGCCGCCAACACCCGCATCCGCGGTGGCCGCGGCCCACACATCAAACCTTCGAGGGCTGCGCCCGCCGTCGGCCACCTCCGCGCCGGTGTTCTGCGCGACATCGGCACCCGCCGCGCCGGCGGCCGCGCGGGCGGCGCGGGCCTGGGC
>NZ_CAKUCL010000218.1 GCF_934643405.1 uncultured Actinoplanes sp. | reverse complement strand
GATCAGCATCGATTCAGCAGATCGTGTTAGGGCCTTTTAGGGTTGCCGCGTGCGAGAGGTGACGATCGGCCCGGGAAATCTCGCCGGCAAGGGCGTCTATGCCGCCCGCGATTTCACCGCCGGCGAGGTCGTGGTGGCCTACCAGCTTCGGAAGCTCGATGAAGCCGAATACCTGTCGTTGCCGGACGGCGAGGAGCTCTTCGTGCACAGCTTCGGCGGGAGCCGCTACCTCTACCCCTCGCCGGCGCGCTTCGTGAACCACTCCGACGACCCGTCCTGTCACCAGGACTTCGACCGGTGCTGCGAGGTCGCGCTGCGGCCCATCGCCACGGGTGAGCCGATCACCATCGACGCGGGCCAGGAAACGATGCGCGAACTCGACACCTTCGTCGGCGCGTACCAACGGGCGCTGGGCCGGGGATCGGCATCACTGCTCACCGCCTTGATCGACGGTGACGCCACCCTTTGGCTGGAGGGACGTCGCGTCCGCGGCCGGGAAGCCATCGCGCAAGCGCTGCTGGGTGCCGGGCTGGGATCGATGTCCGGCGTCGAGTGGCTGGTCGGCACCGGTCGCTGGGAGGCGTTGTGCTCCGCCCAGGTGGAGACCGGGGCAGGGCGACGGCACCAGACCATGCTCCTCAAGGTCGTCGCAGGCAACTGGCAGATCGCCTACCACCACGCCTGACCGGCCACGCGTGATCGGTGTTGAAGTCCATCGGCGCGCGTTTTATGCTACCACCGTAACGGCTTTTACAGGTAGCTACGACGACCGAGGAGACACCATGCTGCTCAGTTCGGTATCGCTTCCTTCGCCGCGACGTGCCACCCTCGCCCTGGTGGCGCTGTCTGTGGCGGCCTTCTGCTTCGTCACCACCGAGGTGCTGCCCATCGGGCTGCTCACCGTGATGGCGAAGGATCTGCACCGGTCCGAGTCGACGGCCGGGTTGCTCGTCACCGGCTACGCGGCGGTCGTGCTGGTGGCGTCGGTGCCGCTGGTCTGGCTCACGCAGCGGGTGTCCCGCCGCCGCCTCCTGGTCGGCACCCTGGCCATCTTCGCCGCGGCGACACTCGCCGCCTCCCTGGCCACGAGCTACGGCGTACTACTGGGAGCCCGGCTCCTCACCGCGCTCGCGCAGGCGATGTTCTGGGCAGTCGTCGCCTCCGCGGCGGCCGGCCTCTTTCCCGCGGCCGTACGCGGCCGGGTGATCGCCCGGCTGGCGATCGGCAGCGCCCTCGCCCCCGTCGCCGGGGTCCCGGCCGGTGTGTGGCTCGGCCAGCTGACCGGCTGGCGCGTCCCGTTCCTGGTGATGGCGGTTGTGGGCGCCCTGTCCGGCGTCGCCCTGCTCGCCGTGTTGCCGCGGGGCGGCCACGCGGGCGGCGCGGTGACCCGTGGCACCACCCCGGACGCCCGCCGATACGTCCAGGTGCTGGCGGTGACGGCCCTGGCGGTGACCGGCGTGATGGGGACCTTCACCTACATCACCCCGTTCCTGGTCGAGGTCAGTGGCTTCGCGCCGGCCGCGTTGGGCGCCCTGCTGCTCGTCGCGGGCATCTCGGGGGTCGCCGGCACCTGGTCGATGGGCGCCATCCTCGACCGGTATCCACGGCGGGCTCTCGTGCTGCCCCTGGCCACGGTGGCGATCGCGCTCGCCGCGCTCGCGACGTCCGGGGCGGTCAAGGTCGTGGCCGTTGCCGGTCTCGCCGCGCTGGGGCTCGGGTTCAACGCTCTCGCTCCCGCGATCCAGGCCCGTACGCTCGATGTCGCCCCGGGCGGTGCCGACCTCGCGGTCGCGGGCACCAGCGCGGTTTTCAACGCGGGCATCGCGGCCGGTTCGTTCCTCGGCGGGCTGCTGCTCGCCGGGCCCGGGGTCCGCGTCATCCCGGCCGCCGCGATCGCGGCGGTCGCGGCGGCGCTCGTCGTGGCGGTCGCCGAACTCCGTCCATCTCGGACGGCGCGGGGTCGCGCCGGCCGGGAGGAGCGCGGGGCGATCCTGCCGCCGGCGGCAGGAACCGCTGCCCGGCGATGACCATCGGCTCGGGCCGGCCCCCGGACCGGAGCGAGGTTCGAGCAGAATGGAGGCGTGGAGCTGGTGCGACGGATCGTCCGGCCGATCGTCCGTGCGCCCTTCGAACGACGAGCCTGGCAGGAGCTGACCTATCTGCTGGCCGCCGCGGTCCTCGCGGCGGCCGGTTTCTCCTATGTGCTGGCGGGTTTCGTGCTCAGCGCGGGGCTGGCCGCCACCGCCCTCGGCGTACCCCTGCTCGCGGCGCTGGTTCCCGCCACCCGGGCTCTGGCCCGCATCCGGCTGCGTCTTGCGCGGGTGCTGCTCCACGAGAACGTGCCGCAGCCACCACCGTTCCGGCCCGCGCGCGGCGTCCTGGGCCGGGTGCGTTCGGGACTGCGCGACGGCCCCGGATGGCGAGCCGTCACCTTCCAGGTGGCCTCGCTGCCGCTGTCGATCATCGCGCTGTCGGTGGTCCTTCTGTCCTGGGCGTGGGGGTTCGTCGCGTTCACCGCCCCGTTGCAGCACGCTCTGGACCTCAATCAGAGCACCGTCACGGTCGACGGCGGCCCGGCGCGGCACGGCCTGCTGGTCTTCGGCGTCCTGTTCGCCTCCTGGCCGGCGGTGATCGCCCTCAGCCTCGGTGGCGCGGCGTTGCTGCTCGTCGCGCCGTGGGCGGTGCGCACCGTACTGATCCTCGATCGGTTGCTCGTCCGCAGCCTCCTCGGCCGCGACGACCGGGCCGCCCGCATCGCCGGCCTGCAGACCAGCAGAGCCAGCGCCGTCGACGACGCCGCCGCCACGCTGCGCCGCATCGAGCGTGACCTCCATGACGGCGTCCAGGCCCGTCTGGTCGCGCTGACCATGAACCTGACCATGGCCGCCGAGACGATCGGCCGGGACACGGAGGCGGGCCGGGCGATGGTCTACGCGGCGCGCGACAACGCGCGGGACACCATCCGGGATCTGCGGGCGGTGGTCCACAGCATTCATCCGCCGATCCTGGACAGCGGGCTCGACGCCGCGGTCGCGACGCTGGTGGCGCGCAGCCCGGTGCCGGTCCGGTCCCGGGTCGACATCCGGGTCCGGCCCGCGGCCGCCATCGAGACGATCGCCTACTTCTGCCTCGCCGAACTGCTGACCAACGTCGCCCGGCACAGCGGGGCGAGCGAGGCCGGAGTCCTGATTCATCAACCGGAGGACAGGTTGCGTCTGACCGTGACGGACAACGGGCGAGGAGGCGCGAGCCCGGCGGGCGGCAGCGGCCTGCGGGGGCTGACCGGACGCGCCGCGACGGTGGACGGCACCGTCGAGATCGTCAGCCCGCCGGGCGGGCCGACCACCATCACCGTCGAACTCCCGAATCGTCCGTGAGCCGGCCGTGCGCATCGTGATCGCCGAAGACCTCGCCATCCTCCGCGACGGCCTCGCCCAGCTGCTCGGCATGCGCGGGCACGACGTGGTCGCGGTCGGCGACGTGCCCGCCCTGCACGCGACCGTCGACACCCGGCCGATCGACGTCGCGGTCATCGACATCCGGATGCCGCCGCGGTACACCGACGAGGGGCTGCGCGCGGCGATCGAGATGCGGCAGCGGCATCCGCGGATCGGCGTCCTGCTGTTCTCCCAGTACGTGGAGACCCGTTTCGCCCGAGACCTGGTGGCCAACGGCGCGACCGGCATCGGTTACCTGCTCAAGGAACGGGTCAGCGACATCGACGAGTTCATCGGTGCGCTGGAGCGGGTCGCCTCCGGCGGCACCGCACTGGACCCCGAGGTGATCGATCAGCTGTTCGGTGCGAGCCGTCGCGACGACGCCGTCTCCCGGCTCACCCGCCGGGAGCGCGAGGTCCTTCATCTGATGGCCGAGGGACGCACCAACGCCGGGATCGCGGCCGCCTTCGTCATCACCGAACGGGCGGTGGAGAAGCACGTGGCCAACATCTTCACCAAGCTGGGCCTGACCACCTCTCAGCACGATCATCGCCGGGTCATGGCCGTCCTGCGTTACCTGGAGCAGCGGTAGGTCACAGCTGCCGGCTCCACGCCACCACGAACAGCGCCCCGGCGAGGCCGACGACGACGGTCACCGGCGCCAGCCACCGGGACGAGCGAGCACCGTCCAGCGATCCGGTGAGCCGTTGGTGCAGGGCCGCGATGCCCACCAGGGCCGCCAGGCCCGCGAGGGACATCGGCACGCCGACCAGGAAGTGCGCCAGCCACGCTCCGGCACGGCCCGGACCACCCCACGAATGGTCGTACGGGCCCCGGTCCACCAGGCCGTAGAGCACCCCGCGCAGCAGCATCAGCACCTGCACGCCCAGCGGCACCAGCGCCACGGCGCCGAGCAGGATGCTGGCCACCGCATGACGGAGAACCGCGGCCGGGCCTGGTCGCCCGGCCGGCGCCGGCGCCACTCGCAGCAGCCCGGTGCGCAGCCGGCGCCACCACGACACGGCCACGCCCGCCCGGCCCGCCAGGACGGCGAGCAGGGCGGCCGTGCCCACCGGGATGAGCAGCGCGCAGTACACCGCGCTTCGGGCAAAAGCCCCCGCGACCCGGCCGAGCGGACGGGACCGGACGGCCGGGGCGGGACGATCGATGGCGGTCGCGAGACGATTCACGGCGGGCCTCCTGAAGACGGTGACGATGTCCGTCTCATCCTCCGAGGTGGCGGCCGGGCGGCCAATCGTGCTGCCACGAAGGTCGTTGGTTCGGTTTACCGAACCAACGACCCCGGGCTCATGAGGTCCAGCGTTGGTTCGCCGCTCCGCTGCACGTCCACAGCAGCACGACCGTGCCGTTCGCGGTGAGGTTGTGGTCGACGTCGAGGCACAGCCCCGACGGGGTGCCGCGAATGGTGCCGTCGCCGCCGACCGTCCATTGCTGGTTGGCGCCGCCGTTGCAGTCCCAGATCTGTGCCTTCGCGCCCGCGGTGGCGTTGATCGGGGCGTCGAGGCACTTGCCGAGCACCTGGATCGCCGGCCCGCTGATCGTCCAGCGCTGGTTCGCGCCGCCGTTGCAGTCCCAGATGACCGGCTGGGTGCCGTTGGTGGTGTTGCTGCCGGGCACGTCCAGGCAGCGCCCGGACGCGGCGCTGACCAGTGCCCTGGTGTTTGCCGGCGGGGTGCTGGTGCCGCCGCTCACCCGGTACACCACGGTGCCGTGGCCGGGAACACTCGCGCTGATGCTGCCGGTGCTGCTGGTGGTGGTGCCGCTCCACGCCTCCCGGAGGGTGAAGGAGCTGCCGCTCTTGCCGGCCACGGCCGCGGTGGTGGAGATCGTCGTGGTCGCACTGCCCTGGTTGAACAGCGCGACGGCGACGTCGCCGTTGGCGAGCCGCTTGGCCAGCACGCGGCGGGTGCCGTCGTTGGAGATCTGCGTCGCCTGCAGACCCAGCGCGTCCTGGTCGATCGCGATGAGGTTCTGATTCTTCAGGATGGTCTGAGTGGCCGTGTTCATCGACCTCAGGTCGTTGCCCGCGATGAGCGGCGCGGCCAGCATCGCCCACAGCGCGAAGTGGCTACGCATCTCGGTGTCGGTCATGCCGCCGCGCCCGACCTCCATCATGTCCGGGTCGTTGAATCCGCCCGGCGCCGCGTACCCGGCGAGCGGCACGGTCACGTTGACGATGTTCTGAATACCCATCGGGTAGCCGTTGGTCTGGCCGGTGTCCCAGGCGTTGGTGATGTCCTCGGTGGTGCGCCACATGTTCGCGACGTCGCCCCAGTCGCGCTGCGGCCCGGTCTTGGCGTGGATGCTGTTGGGATTGATGCTGTACACGATGGGCCGGCCGGTCGCCGCGAGGGCGTCGCGCATCTTCGCGAACGTCGTCACCTGGTCACTGATCGAGCCGTTCGGCGAGCACCAGTCGTACTTGAGGTAGTCGACACCCCAGGCGGCGAACTGCCGGGCGTCCTGCGCCTCGTGGCCCTGGCTGCCGGTGGCGCCGGGATAGCTGCCGAAGTACTGGGCGCAGGTCTTGTCCAGCGGTCCCTGGTAGATGCCGAACTTCAGTCCCTTGCCGTGCAGGTAGTCGCCGAGAGCCTTCATCCCGCTCGGGAACCGGCTCGGGTCGCCCTGCAAATTGCCGGACGAATCCCGGTTCGGGTTCATCCAGCAGTCGTCCACCACGGCGTACTGATAACCCAGATCGCGCATGCCGCTGGAGACCATCGCGTCCGCCATCTGCCGGATCAACGTCTCGTTGATCGAGCAGCCGAAGGTGTTCCAGCTGTTCCAGCCCATCGGCGGGGTACGGGCGACGCCGTTCTCCAGTGCCTGCGCGGTGGGGGCGGAGACGACCGTGAGGCCGCCGGCCAGCACCAGGAGCGCCGCGGCGAACAGGGATTTCCACAGTTTCATCGATTACCGCCTCGTCCATCGTTGGTTCGCCGCGGCGGTGCAGGTCCACAGGATGACCGTGCTGCCGTTGGCGGTGGCGTTGCCGTTCACGTCCAGGCACAGCCCGGACTGCTGGTTGCTGATCGTGCCGTCGGCGTTGAGGTTCCACCGCTGGTTCGTGCCGCCGTGGCAGTCCCACAGCTGCGCCTTCGCGCCCGCCGCCGCGTCGGTCGGTGAGTCCAGGCACTTGCCGACGGCCTGCAAGGTTCCGCCGGTGACCGTCCAGCGCTGGTTGGCGCCGCCGGTGCAGTCCCAGATGATCGGCTGCGTCCCGTTGGCGCTGCTGCCGTTCGGCACGTCGAGGCAGCGGCCGGAGGCGTTGCCGACCAGAGCCTGCCCGGTGCTCGTGCCGCCGGGTTCGCCGATCGTCCCGGGCACCGACCGCAGGGCCGCATACCAGGTGGCGGCCATCTTGTCGTAGCCGCCCGCGGTCGGGTGGATGCCGTCGACGAGGTCGGCGGTGCTCAGCGCGGCGTGCATGTCGACCAGGTGGACCCGCTTGCCGGCGTTCGCCTTGGCCTGCACGATGCCGGGGACGGAGGCGTTGAACGCCCGGCCCGCGGCCTCCTGGCTCGCGGAGCTCAACGGGATGATCGTCGCGACGAAGACGTCGGCCGAGGGGGCCGCGGCGATGATGTGGTCGATCAGGGTGGAGAGCCGGCCCGGCGCGCCGGCCAGGTTGACGTTCTGCAGTACGTCGTTGGTGCCGATGTGCAGCAGGACGGTGCGCGGGCGGGTGGCGCCCAGCCAGGCACCGATGCCGGCGTCGATCTGGTCGATCCGCCATCCGGGATGGCCCTCGTGGTCATGGTCGCCGAGAGCCGCCGGACCGTTGAACTGCGTGCCGACCAGGTCGACGCGGTAGCCTGCGGCGGCCATCCGCTGCCACAGGCCGATGCGGTAACCGCCGGGAACCTGGGTGCCCTCGGTGATCGAGTCACCCAGCGGCATGACCCGCACGCCGCCGTTCGACTCCGCGGCGCCGGCGACGTCCGCCCGGGCACCGACACCGAGTGCCACCAGCATGGTGCCCAGCGCGATGGCGGCGAACCATCGTCTTCCTCGTCGCATGAGGGTGTCTCCCTTTCGGTGACGATGGGGCTGTTAGCGGTCACAAGCGCCGCGGCGAGCGATCCACGACGGAGCGGAACCATGAAGGCGATCGGGATGGGAACGTTAACAAGCTTGCTTCGTGAGGTTGCCAGAATGTGGTGCCGCATTCAAGTGGCGTCGGTCAATGTCTGGCTGGGCGACGCGGGAGCTGTATCGTTTCATCGACGCCCGGAAAGCGCGGTCCATACTGGTCAGTGACCGCCTGGGACACCGGTGCCCGGCTTGGAAAAACTGCGGCAACCCCGCGCGGCCCGTGCGGTATCGCATGCGCACTGATCGGGATGTTGGTCGTTCTCTGTCATGCCGGGCCGTCGGGGCGGGTCACGGCTCGGGCCGACTGGGTGGCGGGCCGGATTGCCGGCCCGGAAGACAGTCGGCGCCGGTGATGCGTCCGGCGGCGAGCCTTCTCCAGGCGGTACGTGAGATCCCGCCTCCCCCGGCGGAGATGCTGGATCACAGTCCGGCCCGGCCGGAGAATCGACTGGTGAAAAGACGTTATGCCGGCAGCCGTTGATTGGTCTGTCCTTGCCGGTACGTCAAACGCTCTGCCACCATTGGCGAACATGGATGGAAGCGCTCCCACCACTTCCTCGGACACCGCGCATGCCCGGCGGCGACAGTCGCCCGCAGCGCACGCCGCCCGCCTGCGCGGCGCCGGAAGAAGGAGCCGCATGATGCCCCGACGTCCTTTCGCCGGAGGAACGGCCGTCGCCTCTCTCGGCCCGCCGCGAGGGGCGGCGACGGACATCGGACCCACGCGGCGTCGGCCGCCGCCGGCCCTACCACGCCGCCGTCGCCGAGCGTATTGAGCGCAGCCTCACCGCGCCCTTGCAAACCAGTCTCCCGTACGGCGGCCCGGTAACGCTCTCGCCGAAGTCCTTTCCGTAGATCCATATAACGGCCGGCGAAAGTGGCACGGAAAAGTCGATTGGCTCGCGCTCACTGCGCGATGTGAACGTTAACTACGGAATCGTGATCCACGGACGGGAGCAGCGCGTGAGCACAAGCGACACATCGCCCGGCAGTCCGAGGCGGCAGAGGCGACCGAGGCCGCGTGCGTCCTCCGCGGCGGCCGCCCTGTGCGCCCTGCTGGCCGGCATCGCGATCACGGTCGTCGCCCCGGCCGCGTCCGCCGCCACGGTGGACCCGAGCGCCTGGTACGTGCTCGTCAACCGGAACAGCGGCAAAGCGCTGGACGTCTACAACCTGGCCACCAGCGACGGCGCCCGGATCACCCAGTGGGCCCGCAACGACGGTAGCCAGCAGCAGTGGCAGTTCGTCGACTCGGGCGGCGGCTACTACCGGGTCAAGTCCCGGCTGTCCGGCAAGGTCCTCGACGTCTACGAGCGATCCACCGCGGACGGCGGTCCGGTCGTGCAATGGACCGACAACAACGCCGTCAATCAGCAGTTCGGCATCCAGGACGTGGACGGCTACATCCAGCTGATCAACCGCAACAGCGGCAAGGCCGTCGAAGTTCGCGACGCCTCGACCGCCGACGGCGGCGACGTCGTCCAGTACGCCGACTGGAACGGCGCCAACCAGCAGTGGCAGCTGGTCCGGGTCGGATCCGGCACTCCCCCGGCCGGGACCTTCACCAATCCGGTCGTGTGGCAGGACTTCGCCGACGGGGACATCATCCGGGTCGGGGACGCCTACTACTACTCGGCGTCGACCATGCATTACTCGCCGGGCGCTCCCATTCTTCGCTCGTACGACCTGGTGACCTGGGAGTACGCCGGGCACTCGGTACCGCGGCTCGACTTCGACTCGAGCTCCTACGACCTCAACGGCTCACGCGCGTACGTGAAGGGAATCTGGGCTTCGGCTTTCGGCTACCGGCCCAGCAACGGCACCTACTACTGGCTGGGTTGCACCGAGTTCAACCGCACCTACGTCTACACCGCCACGGCGGTCGGCGGCCCCTGGAGCAAGAAGGCCCGCATCAACAACTGCTACTACGACGCCGGGCTGCTCTTCGACAACGACACCCCCTACGTCGCGTACGGCAACGGCACGATCAGCGTCGCGCAGCTCTCCAGCGACCTCACCTCGCAGGTCAGGGCCCAGACGGTCTACCAGACACCGTCGGGCATTGGCACCCTGGAGGGCTCCCGCATGTACAAGCGGGGCAGCTACTACTACATCTGGCTCACCCGCCCGGCCAACGGCCAGTACGTCCTGCGCTCCACCAGCCCCTGGGGACCGTACGAGCAACGCCAGGTGCTGCTCGACCTGCCCGGCCCGATCAGCGGCGGAGGCGTCCCCCATCAGGGCGGCCTGGTGCAGACCCAGAACGGCGACTGGTGGTACATGGCGTTCACCGACGCGTATCCCGGCGGCCGCATGCCCACGCTGGCACCGATCACCTGGAGCGGCGACGGCTGGCCGGTGCTGCAGACCGTCAACGGCCGGTGGGGGGCGAGCTACCCGAAGCCGAACATCGGCACCACCCGGACCGTGCAGTCGATGATCGGGCCGGACACGTTCTCCGGCACCACGCTGGGGCCGCGCTGGGAGTGGAACCACAACCCGGACACGTCGAGGTTCACCGCCGGCGCCGGCCTGCGGCTGTCCACCGCGACCGTCACCAATGACCTCTACAACGCCCGCAACACGCTGACCCACCGCATCCAGGGCCCCGCCTCCACCGCGACGATCCGGCTCGACTACTCGTCGATGGCCAACGGCGATCGGGCCGGCCTGGCGATGCTGCGGGACCAGTCGGCGTGGATCGGCATCCGCAAGGACAACGGCGTCACCCGGGTCTCGATGACCAACGGTCTCGCCATGTCGGCCAACGGCTGGACGACCACCGGCACCGGCTCCGAGGCGGCGGGCACGGCGGTTTCCGGCGGGACGATCTGGCTCCGGGTCACCGCCGACATCCGGCCCGGCTCCGGCCGTACGGCGTCGTTCTCCTACAGCACGAACGGCAGCACCTTCAGCACGCTCGGCCCGGCCTTCACGCTCACCGACAACTGGCAGTTCTTCATGGGCTACCGCTTCGGCATCTTCAACTACGCCACCCAGGCACTCGGCGGATCGGTCACCGTCAGCCGGTTCGACCTGACCGCCCCGTAACCCCATGCGACCGTGTGGCCGGCGCCATCCCGCCCGGCCGCACGGCGGCCCCTTCCCTCCGCTCCCCGAAAGGCAGTACAACCGATGATCGACATGGTCCGACGCGGCCGGCGGCGCTGGTGGAAAGCCTCCCTCGCCGCGGGCGCCGCCGCGCTCATGGCCGGCACCTCGCTCGCCGTGGCGAGCCCCGCCGACGCCGCCTCCACCCTCGGCGCCTCCGCCGCGGCGAAGGGCCGGTACTTCGGCGCCGCCATCGCGGCCGGCCGGCTGGGCGACTCCACCTACACCCGCATCCTGACCACCGAGTTCAACGCGGTCACGCCGGAGAACGAGATGAAGTGGGACGCCACCGAGCCGTCCCAGGGCACCTTCACCTACACCAACGGTGACCGCATCCTCAACCAGGGCCTGTCCAACGGCTCCAAGGTCCGCGGTCACGCCCTTCTCTGGCACGCCCAGCAACCCGGCTGGGCTCAATCGCTGTCCGGCACCGCCCTGCGCAACGCCGCGATCAACCACGTCACCCAGGTCGCCTCGCACTACCGGGGCAAGATCTACGCCTGGGACGTGGTCAACGAGGCCTTCGCCGACGGCGGCAGCGGCGGCCGGCGCGATTCGAACCTGCAACGCACCGGCAACGACTGGATCGAGGCCGCGTTCCGCGCCGCCCGGACCGCCGACCCCGGCGCGAAGCTCTGCTACAACGACTACAACACCGACGGCGTCAACGCGAAGTCGACCGGCGTGCTCACCATGGTCAAGGACTTCAAGGCCCGCGGCGTGCCGATCGACTGCGTCGGCTTCCAGTCCCACCTCGGCACCGGCATCCCCGGCGACTACCAGGCGAACCTGCAGCGCTTCGCCGACGCCGGCGTGGACGTGCAGATCACCGAGCTCGACGTCGCACAGGGATCCAACCAGGCGAACATCTACGCCGCGGTGACCAACGCGTGCCTCGCGGTGTCCCGCTGCACCGGCATCACGGTGTGGGGCATCCGCGACAGCGACTCCTGGCGCACCGGCGAGAACCCCCTGCTGTTCGACAGCTCCGGGAACAAGAAGGCGGCCTACACCGCGGTGCTCAACGCGCTGAACGCCGGCACCGGCGGCGGCACCTCGCCGGTCGACACCAGCGCCTGGTATGTGCTGGTCAACCGCAACAGCGGCAAGGCCGTCGACGTGTACAACCTGGCCACCACGGACGGCGCCCGGATCACCCAGTGGTCCCGCAACAACGGCAACCAGCAGCAGTGGCAGTTCGTCGACTCCGGCGGCGGCTACTACCGGCTCAAATCGCGGCTGTCCGGCAAGGTCCTCGACGTCTACAACAAATCCACCGCCGACGGCGGCGCCATCGTCCAGTGGACCGACAACAACGGCACCAACCAGCAGTTCAGCATCCAGACCATCGACGGCTACATCCAATTGATCAACCGCAACAGCGGCAAGGCCGTGGAGGTCCAGGGCGCCTCCACCGCCGACGGCGGCAACATCGTCCAGTACGCCGACTGGAACGGCACCAACCAGCAATGGCAGCTGAGCAAGGTCGGATAGGGAGAACTGACATGACATCATCCCCGAAACGCCGCCGGCGCTGGCTGGCGACGGCAACGGCGGCGCTGACCACGCTGGCCGGCGGCCTGCTCGCGGTGGTGAACGCGCCGGCCGCGTCGGCCGCAACCGTCGACACCAGCGCCTGGTACGTGCTGGTCAACCGCAACAGCGGCAAGGCGCTCGACGTCTACAACCTGGCCACCAACGACGGCGCCCGGATCACCCAGTGG
>NZ_CAKUCL010000217.1 GCF_934643405.1 uncultured Actinoplanes sp. | reverse complement strand
GCCGTCCGCATCGCCGCTCCATCGGCGTTCGCGCAGCGGCCGTGCCGCACCGCTGCGGACGCCAGCCGCCTACTTCCGCCTCGGCCGAGCCGCCCTCCAGCTGCCATGCCATCCGGGTGTGCCGGGCCGCCGGCGTCGCCTGGCCGGCCCGCCGCCCGGCCGCCGTAACGCGGCCGTCCGCGCGGTCCCCAGTTGTCGGCATTCGCCCACCGTCGGCCCGCCACCTGGAGCGTCAGCCATCGAGTTCTCCAGCCGCTCGTCCAGCCTCGGCCCGTTGTCCCCGGTGGCGGGCCGGGCCGGAGCGGGAACGGATTCGTCGGCTGAGGCGCGGTCCAGGCCCTCGTCCTCGGCCGGTGCGCCGTCGCAGGTTGCGGTGGCGAGGCTGGGCGCGGGGCCTGGGGAGTGGCCGTCAGACTCCCGCCGGTTCCCGGTGGGGCGTGTCCAAGGGCGGGGTGGAGGCAGTCCGGCGGGTGTCCAGGCGGAAACTCACGACGGCCAGCAGCAGGCCCGTCGTGGCCAGTGCCACGCCGATCCATGCGGCGGACAGATAGCCCCAACCCGCGGCGATCACGGCGCCGCCCAACGCGGCTCCCACGCTGTTGGCGATGTTCGTGGCGGACTGGTTCACGGCCGCGCCCATCAACTGGGCCCTCGGCGCCACGGTGATCAGGCGTGCCTGGAGAGCCGGGCCCATGAACAGGCTGGCCGCACCGACCAGGAAGGCGGCGGCGAACAGGCCCACCGGGTGACCGGCTGCCACGCCGAAGAGAGCCACGGTGGCGATCATCGCGGTGAAGCCGAGCAGGATCGCCCGGCGCAGGTTGCGGTCGGCGGCCATGCCACCTGCCGCGTTCCCGGCCGTCATGCCCAAGCCCATCACGGCCAGGACCCACGGGACGGCCGAGGCGGACAAGCCCGTGACGTGGGTGGTCACCGGCGCGATGTAGCTGTTCACGGCGAAGAAGCCGCCGAAACCCACGGCGGCCACCAAGGCGACCAGCCATACCTGCGGGGAGCGGAACGCCGACAGCTCGGCCCGCGGGGAACCGCCGGGGGCGGCGGCGATGTGCGGCACGGTGGCGAGGACGGCCAGCAACGTCAGGGCGAAGACGCCGGCCACGGCCAGGTACGCCACGCGCCAGCCGGCGGCCTGGCCGAGGCTCGTGATCAGGGGCACGCCGAAGACGTTCGCGGCGGTCAGGCCGCTCAGGACGATCGCGAAGCCCTTGCCCTCGCTGCGGGGGCCCAGCATCGCGGCGGCCAGCAGGCCGGCGGCGCCGAAGTACGCGCCGTGTGCCAGCGCGGCGACGAAACGGCCGGCCAGCACCAGCGAGAAGGTCGGCGCCAGGGCCGACGCGACGGTTCCCAGAACGAACAACCCCAGCAGGCCGACCACCAGGCGCCGGCGCGGCATGCGGGCGGTCAGCGCGGCGATCGTGGGGGCGCCGGCCACCACGCCCAGCGCGTAGATGGTGATCATCCAGCCTGCCTTCGCCACGGCGTCGGGGGCCGATGTCGCGTACTCGGAAGGCAGGAGATCTCGGGCCAGGTCGGGCAGCAGGCCCATGGCGACGAACTCGGTCAGGCCGAGGCCGAAGCCGCCCAGAGCGAGGGCCAGCAGGGCCGCCCGGCGGCGGGATGCGGTGAGGTTCTCCACGTGATCGACTCTAGAACGTTCTAGTAACCGACAAGGTAAAACGTTCTAGGCGTCACACGTAATATTCCGGACATGACGGGGAGACCGACGCTGGCCGACGTCGCCGCCGAGGCGGGGGTCTCGGTCGCGCTGGTCTCGATCGTGATGCGGGAGGCGCCGGGGGCCAGCGCCGCCACCCGCGAGCGCGTGCTCGAGGTGGCCCGCCGCCTGGACTACCAGCCGGACAGCCGGGCCCGCCTGCTGCGCAGCGGCCGCAGCCGGCTGCTCGGGGTGGTCTTCGGCGTGCAGCATCCGTTTCACGACGACATGCTCACCGGGCTCTACGCCGCGGCGGAGACGGCCGGGTACGAGCTGACCCTGAGCGCCACCACGCCGCGGCGCGACGAGCGGACCGCGGTGGGGAGCCTGCTCCAGGACCGGTGCGCGGCCCTGGTGCTGCTCGGGCCGCAGTTGCCGGCCGCCGAGCTGGCCGCGCTGGCCGACCGGATGCCGGTGGTGTCGATGATGCGCGGTGTCCGGCATCGCGACGTCGACGTGGTGCGCACCGACGACGTTCGCGGCCTGCACCTGGCCGTCGACCACCTGGTCG
This sequence comes from uncultured Actinoplanes sp., assembly GCF_934643405.1. Lineage (GTDB taxonomy): Bacteria > Actinomycetota > Actinomycetes > Mycobacteriales > Micromonosporaceae > Actinoplanes. The sequence goes on along the minus strand of NZ_CAKUCL010000217.1, from coordinate 10,156 downwards.
AGCTGGGTCACCGGCGGATCGCGCACGTCGACGGCGGAAAGCGGATGATCGCGTCGGCCGACCGGCGACAGGGCTATCACGAGGCGATGCGGCGGCACGGCCTGCAGGCGTACGCAAGAGTGGTTGCCGGTGGTTTTCTCGAGGAGGACGGGGCTCGGGCCGCCCGGGAGCTGCTCGACGACCCGCCGACCGCGGTGACCATGTTCAACGATCTGAGCGCCACCGGGCTGCTCGACGTGCTGCGCCGCAACGGGCTGTCGGTGCCGGGCGACGTGAGCGTGGTGGGTTATGACGACAGCAGCTTCAGCCGGCTCGCCCACATCGATCTCACCACGGTCGCGCAGGACATCGAGACGATGACGACACTCGCCGTCTCCCGGGCGGTCGAGCGGATCGAGGGCGCCGCGGTGGCGCATCGAGAGGTGGTGATCCCGCCGCGGCTGGTCGTGCGCGGCACGACGGGGATGCCCCGCTAAGCGAGAAGGGGAAGCCGCCGATCAGGAAGAGGTGCGACTCCTGCCCGCGGCGGCCCTGCTCACGTGTCTGCTGGGCGGCTGCGGCGGACCGTCGTCACCGGCCACGACGGCCAGCGAGAAGGCGTCGGACGAGCAACCGTGGGTCGTGGTCGATCCGGGCAGCCCGACACCGAGCGTCACCTCCGCCAGGGCCGGTTCGCCCAAGCCGGCGCTGCCCCCGGTGTCGTTCCTGCCGACCGCCGCGGCTTGCCGGATCGCATGGCCTTCGTACGTAGGTCAGGTCTACATCCCCATGATGGTGACCCCGGGTCCCGGGTCGTTCACCGTGCAGTGGCCGAACCGGTACGGCCACCGGTACCGGATCGCCGCCGTCCCGCAGAGCCTGGTCTCCGGAGCCCAGCCCGAGCCGGCCTGGAAGACGATCACCACCGGCTCGGAGTGCGAGGCCGGCGGCACGATCACCGGCCTGAACCCGGGGGAGTCCTACATCGTCTGGCTCGACGCGCCGGACACCCCGCGCGACGTGGACGGCACCCGAAGTCTTTACACCGGCCGTTCCGGGATCATGAGGCCGAACTAGGCGGCGATCGTGTCGCGGCCGCTCCACTTGGCCGCATAGAGCCGATCGTCGGCCTGGCGGAACAGGGCGTCGCCGGTCATGCCGCCGGTCAGTTCGGCCAGGCCCACGCTCACCGTCAGGCGCACCCCGGGCAGGACGTCCGAGCGGGCCACCGCCAGCCGGATGCGTTCGGCCACCTCGCGGCCCACGGTCAGGTCACCGCGCAGGAACACGGTGAACTCGTCGCCCGCATAGCGCACCGGGACGTCCTCGGCCCGGCAGTGCGCGCGCAGGATCCGGGCCACCTCACGCAGCGCCCGGTCGCCGGTCGAGTGCGAGTACGCATCGTTGATCGCCTTGAAGTGGTCCACGTCGACCAGCAGCAGCACCAGCGGCGGCACGATGCGGCCTGTGTCGATCCGGTCCAGCAGCAGGTCGAAGCGCCGCCGGTTGCCGAGCCCGGTGAGCGGGTCGCGCAGCACCTCGCGTTCCGCCCGGGCGCGCGCCGCCTCGGCCTCCTCTCGCTGGCGGGCCTGGCGCAGCATCGCCAGCCGTTGCAGGCGCAGCCGCCACAGGTCGCGGGTCTGCCCCTCGACCGCCTCGAACATGTCCCGGCTGGCCTGGCCGGCGTCCGACTCCAGAGCGGTCAGCGCCATCTCGTACCGGATGATCGGCTTCTCGTCCGGGCGCGGGCCGTGCGCGCACAGCTCGCCGGCGGCCAGGAACTCCATCCGGGCCTCGCAGAGCGCGCCCTGGGCGCGCAGGCTGATGCCGAGGGCGAGGTGGGCCATCCGGGCGTACTGATAGTTCTCCGCCTCCCGCAGCGGCAGCACCGCGTCGCGGGCCAGCTTCTCGGCCGGGATCACGTCGCCGAGCTTGGCCAGTGCCAGCGCGAGCATGGCGGCGGTGACCGGGTCGTCCGGCCGCTCGTCGACGTGCCGGCGGGTGATCGCGGCGCTGCGTCGCAGGCGAGTCGCACCCTCGTCATGCCGGCCCACGTGGTCTAGCCGCAGCCCCCAGTAGAGCAGCGTCACGGCCTGCACCAGCTCGAAGGTCGCGTGGGAGACGCTGAGCTGCTCGTAGGTGGTGGCGGCCGTCTCGTACATCTCGGCGGCCGTGGCCGCCTCGGCGAACGAGCAGAGCGCGGAGACCCGGCGATCCTTGTCGGTGTACGGCAGGTCGAGCAGCACCGCGGCGCGGGCCAGGTTCCGCATCGCGTCCACGTCGCGGCTGCGCAGCACGTCGAAATGGGCCAGGTCGCACAGCGTCTTCGCCTCGCCGAGCGTCGACCCGGCGGCCCGGTGCAGGCGGAGCAGCTGCTCGCCCAGCTCGGCGGCCTCGTGGATGCGGCCCATGTGCAGGTCGGCGTACATCTTGCCCTGCAACAGGAACGGCACCGTGCGGGTGTCGCCGGCCGCTCGGGCGATCGCCAGGTACGCGTCGGCGGCGCGCAGGGCCTCGTGCCCGTGGCCGGTGGTGGCGAGGCGGTGCACCCGCAGCGCGAGCAGGTGCAGCGGACCGAACGCGGTGACCGGCACCGGCAGACGCGTACGGATCTCGCCGTTCATCGTCTCAGTATTAACAAAACCGGCCAGATCAACTACGGCGGGTGTCGGTCATGAACCGGACACCACATCGTCCCCAGTGGACCGCGCGCCTGCGGCCGGCCGGTATTTGTCGAGCCCGTCGACCAGCAGGCCGAGGCCGAACTCGAAACGCTGATCGATGCCGCCGCCGACCATGGCCTCCGCGTTCTCCTGCACATACGGGTACCGGTCGGGCGGGAGGCCCTTGAAGTAGGCCACCAGGTCGTCGCTGAGCTGCAGGATGAACTGCTGCCCGTCGGCCCCGGCGTCCTTCACCTCGCTGCGCCAGATGGAGTATTCGTAGGCGTCGGCGGTGATGTAGAGGAAGATCCGGTCCATCGCCCAGGCCGCCACCCGCGGCGGGATGCCGCCGGCGAGCATCATGCCGAGCATCGCGTCGGAGATGCGCAACGCGTTCGGCCCGGTGGGGATGGTGGCCAGCGCCGCGCGCGCCAGGTCGTTGTGCTCGGTCAGCGCCTGGTGCCCGGCCCGGGCCAGTTCCTTGACCTGTTCCTTCCATCGGCCCGCATCCGGCGCCGGCGTCGCCACCAGGCCGCACACCTCGTCGAACATGAGCTGGAGCAGCTCGTCCTTGTTCGTCACGTGGGCGTAGAGGCTCGACGGCCCGGTGTCGAACTCGGACGCGATGCGACGCATGCTCACCGCGTCGATCCCCTCCCGCTGCACGATGCGCAGCCCCGCCTGCACGATCTGCGCTCTGGTCAGCGGGATCTTGGCGGTTCGTTCGGGCTTCGGCCGGCGGATGCTGCCGGGACGCCAGGGAGGCTCGCTCATCGTCGGCCAATTTACCTTGACGCGAACGGTGTTCGCCAGTAGAACAGTGTTCGTAACGGACGAACACTGTTCAGACATCACTGGGGGACTCCGATGGAAGCCGTACTCGAGAAGGCGGAGGCACCGGCGCGGCAACACCCGTACCGATGGATCGCCCTTTTCGTGATCCTGGCCGTCGAGGTGATGGACCTGCTCGACGCCCTGGTCACCAACATCGCCGGGCCGGTGATCCGGGAGGAGCTGGGCGGGTCGTACAGCTTGATCCAGTGGCTGGGCGCGGCGTACACGCTGTCGATGTCGATCGGCCTGCTCACCGGCGGCCGCCTCGGCGACATCTTCGGCCGCCGCCGGATGTTCCTGATCGGTGCGGCCGGCTTCACGCTGGCGTCGCTGGCCTGCGGCCTCGCCCAGACGCCCGGCCAGCTGATCACTGCCCGGGCCGTGCAGGGACTGTTCGGCGCGGTCATGCTGCCGCAGGGCCTCGGCATGATCAAGCAGCTGTTCACCCCGGCCGAGCAGGCCAAGGCGTTCGGCGCGTTCGGCCCGGTGATGGGCCTGTCCTCGGTCGGCGGCCCGATCCTGGCCGGCTGGCTGGTCGACGCGGACTACTTCGGCGCCGGCTGGCGGATGATCTTCTTCATCAACCTGCCGCTCGGCCTCTTCGCGGTGTTCGGCGCGATCAAGTTCCTGCCCGAGTTCACGAGTGCGCGCGCGCCGCGGCTGGACGTGCTCGGCGTGCTGCTCGCCGCGGCCGGCGCGTTCCTGCTGCTCTACCCGCTCGTGCAGGGCCGCGAGCTGGACTGGCCGGTCTGGTGCTTCGTGCTGCTCGCCCTCGGCCTGGTGATCTTCGGAATCTTCTCGATCTACGAGGGCCGCCGCGAGAAGAACGGCCTCGACCCGCTGGTCACCCCGAGCCTGTTCCGCAAGCGTGCCTTCACCGGGGGTCTCGCGGTCGGCCTGGTCTTCTTCGGCGCCATGATCGGCACCGGACTGGTCTTCACCTTCTACCTCCAGATCGGACTGGGGTACTCACCGCTCAAGGCCGGTCTCACCACGCTGCCGCAGGCGATCGGCACGGTGGTCGGCTTCGTCGCGGCGGGTACCGGCCTGATCGAGAAGATGGGCCGCAGACTCCTGCTGCTCGGCATGATCGTGATGATGGCCGGAACGGCCGGGTTCGCGGCGACGATCGGGTGGGCCGGCGCGGACATCAACCCGTACCTGTTGATCCCGGGTCTGTTCCTGGTCGGTGCCGGCATGGGCCTGGCGATGGCGCCGTTCTTCAACATCGTGCTGGCCGGGGTCGACGACGAGGAGACCGGCTCGGCCTCCGGCGCGCTGACCTCGGTGCAGCAGCTGGGCGGCGCGTTCGGCATCGCGGTGCTGGGCACGATCTTCTTCGCGCTGCTGCCCGGCCAGGTCACCACCCACGTCGATGAGTCAACGGGCTCCTTGCGTACGGCGTTGACCGCGGCCGGCGTCCCCGCTGACACTCAGCCGGCGGTCGCCGCGGGTCTGCGCCGGTGCCTGAGCGACCGGATCGCCGAGGACGACCCGGACGTGGTCCCGCCGAGCTGCCGCGACGGTGGCGCCGTGGCGCAGAGCCCGCAGATCGCCCGGTACGCCCAGGAGCAGGTGCGCGGCGGCTTCCAGGACGCCACGATCCGCACCACCGGCGTCACCCTGCTCCTGTTGATCGTCGTCTTCGGACTGGCCTTCCTGCTGCCCAAACACGCGCGACCGGAGGGCGAGGGCCACTAGACAGTCGGCAGGCCGGCGGCGCGCCACGCGGAGAAGCCGCCGGCCAGGTCCGTCGCCTTGCTCAGGCCCAGGTCCTGCAGCGAGGCGGCGGCCAGGCTGCTGGTGTAGCCCTCCTGGCAGGTGACGATCACGTCGAGCTCGTAGCTGTCGGCGAACGGCAGCCGCGCGTCGCTGCGCGGGTCGAGCCGCCACTCGAGCACGTTCCGCTCGATGATCACCGCGCCCGGGATCTCGCCGAACTCGGCCCGCTGGGCGGCCGGACGGATGTCCACCAGGATCGCACCGCGGCTCATCGCCGCCGCCACCGCGTGCGGGCCGAGCCGGCGCAGCCGGGTGCGGGCCGCGGCCAGGAGCTCGTCGATGCCGGTCGAGCCGGGCGGCGGGGTCAGGACCGGGGCGCTCACCACTGCGCTCCGGCCCGCTCGACGGTGAGCGCCTCGAGGCCGTCCGAGCCGACCCGGTACTTGGTCATCGTGCTCAGGGCCGGGCCGTAGACGTGCACGCTGACCGCGGGCCGGCCGCCGCGGTTGGTGATCCGGTGGATGTGCCGGGTGCCGAACCGGCGCCCCGCCCCCGGGCCCAGCTCCCGGCCGGCGACCCGGGCCGGCGTGCCCGGAGTCTCGACGACCGTCTCCTCGGTCAGGGTGCCGCCGATCACGTGGAACGCGCCCGCCGAACCGCCGTGGTCGTGCAGCTCGGTGCCCTGGCCGGGGAGCCAGGTCAGCAGCCACACCTCGTGGTCCCCGGCGACGGCCAGCCGGTGGTACCAGCGCTCGACGGGGTTGAAGCGGGGGGCGACCGGCCACTGCTCCGGGGCGGCGGCGTAGCGGGCGGCCAGGGCCAGATGGTCGAGGCGAAGGTCGGCGGCGGTCAAGGAGGCTCCTCGATTTGTATACATTGCCTATCAGGCCTATAGGTTTACCGCCACAGTGCGGCGCGGGGCGGCCCGGCGCGCGGGTAATGGTGGCGAAAAGTTGCTGAGAAAAGCGAAAGGGCAGCTCAGCGGGGACAGCAAGCGCTGGCGCACCGCGCCAGATCGATCGCCAGGTCGGCGACGAGAGGGATACCCGTCCGCTGCATGACGCCCATGGTGGCTCGCCGGAGATCGCCCGTCAAACCGGTTCCGCGATGTGAGAGCCGGTGGTGGCGGCATGCCGGGGAGCGGATCACCACCACCCCCGGCGTTTGGCCCACGTCAGAAGCATCGCGGACATGACGGCCATGACGATCAGGACGACTATCAGCTGCGGTATGTGGGTCTGGTCGTTGACGATGATGTTCATGCCGTAGATCGAGGACAGTGCGGTGATGGGCAGCGTCACCACGGCGATCACGGCGAGCCGCTCCGCCGCCACCGTCATCTTCGTCTCGGCCCGCGCCCGGTAGAACTCGATCACGCCCTGCAGGTACTCGCGCTCGCCGTCGGCCAGCGCCCGGATCCGGTTCAGCTGGTCCGCCAGGTCGTTCACCAGCGGCAGGTCGCCGGCCGGGATGCGGGAGCCGAGCGCGGCGATCCGTCCGTACACCTCGGCGCCCAGCGCGCCCATCGTGCGCACCGCGAGCAGTCCGTGCCGCGCCTGGAACAGCTCCTCGAGGAACTCCTCCGGATTGCCCATGTGCCCGCTGGTCACCCGCTGCTCGAGGTGCCACACGTCGCTGGTGACCTCCTCGATGAACGCCTCGAGCCGGTGGGTGAGCGCCGACGAGACGGCGTACGAGAGTTCGTACGGCGAATCAGGCCTCAGCCGACCGGATTCCAGCCTCCGCCGTACGCCGTCGGTCTCCCGCAAGGCGACTTCGAGAGAAAGATTCGGATTGATCGGCCCGTGCACCGTCACGACGTAGTTCTCGCCGATTATCTGATCGAGTTCGAGATAGTGCACATGACCGGACGGCCCGCGCTCCGGACCGTGAAGGATCAACAGCTGTTGATGTGGATAAATCCGGACACGAGGCACGCGATTGCGTTGCATGCAGTCACGAACCGCCAGTGGATGGCATCGCAGAACGTCAGTGAGCAGCTCGACGGCTTCTTCCGTGCACACTGGAATGTCCACCCAGACAACCGTGCCGGGCTGGGCGATCAGTGCCGCGACCTCGTCGGTCGGGTGAGACTGGACAGTGCCGCCGGCGAGGGACAGCACGCTGATCCCGGCCATGTCCTCACGCTAGACCTGAAAGAAGCTCGTAGCGCTTTGCCTCTTTCCGAACAACGCGTCAAAAGACGCCCTCCGGAGTCGCGCCGATACGCACAGTCAATGAAATTGAGCTTCGGCTCACCGGATCGGCTCACCACCTCAACCGTTAAGGCGGAAATCTCGCCGCCAGGCTCATCCGGAATCGAGAAAGCTATATGGTGACCAGCGCCGCCGAGAACCGGTGCCGGAGGTCACCTCGCCCGCCTCCTCCGACCCCCTGATCAACGAGGACGGACACGTGTTGAAGTCACGCCGCGGTCTCCTTGCCGCCGGCCTAGCCGTCGCCGTAGTCGGCGCCTTCGGCGTCGCCTCAACCCTGAACGCGGGCGCGGACCAGATTCCGGGCGCCGCCACCGACGCGCCGCCGGCGCCCCCGGCCGCCGTCGCCGAGAAGCCAGTCCCGCCGACCGTCCTGCCCTGGGGCGAGCGGCCGCACAAGATCAAGCGCGGTCGCGGTGGCGAGTCGAGCAAGACCCTGCGCGTCGAGGGTCTCTCCGCCGCGCCGGCCGACGCGAGCGGCTCCACCACGCCGCGCGGCCGGTACGGGCCGAAGGGCCGCAGCAACCGCACCAGTTTCCTGCGCACCGAGCACACCGACATCGCGCCGCCGGCCCCCGCGCCCGCGCCGTCCTCGTCGGCCGACGCGCAGCAGGGCGGTAACGACGACGTCAACTACCTGTACGCGGTCGGTTCGCAGATGGCCGAAACGGACGGCATCTACGCGAACGTGACGATCGGCAAGCCGACGCTGTCGAAGGCCGACTACCACTCCCTCGCCGAGCTCGCCCTCCAGTCCGCCGACGGACAGCAGATCGTCGAGGTCGGCTGGACGGTCGACCGGGTGGTCAACGGCGACGACGACCCGCACCTGTTCGTCTTCCACTGGGTGAACAAGCAGCCCGCCTGCTACAACGGCTGCGGCTTCGTGCCGTACAGCAAGAACGTCACCGCGGGCGCCACCCTGCCGTACGACGTGCAGAAGAAGTTCGGCATCCAGTACTTCAACGGCGCCTGGTGGATCGCCTACGACACGGAGTGGATCGGGTACTTCCCCGAGGCGCTCTGGAACGACGAGGGCGTCAAGTTCAACCGGTCGGGTCTGGTGCAGGCCTTCGGCGAGGTGGCCTCGACCACCACCAAGCCGTGCAGCCAGATGGGCAACGGCCAGCCGACGGACAAGGGCACCGCCGCCAGGATGGGCAGCATCGCCTACCTCAACGGCCCGCCCGAGGGGATGAACGTCCGCTCCACCACTGACGTCTACAGCGTGAACGTCCTGAGCAACCGCACCTTCCGGTTCGGCGGCCCGGGAGCCTGCTGAGGTTCTCCGCGACACGATGCCCGGTCCCGGCGAGGGGGACCGGGCATCGTCCTTTTCCCCCGTGGGTAGGGAGGACCCGCCTGTCTGAACCGAACCGGCCGGATCGGTGTAGAACCAGGTGGGCGGGACCGACGGCGAGAGGCGTGGCGCGGATGAGGAGACGGGTGAGCCCCGACGAGGAGCTGATGACCGCCCTTTACACCGAGCACTACGCGGTGCTGCTCAGCTTCGTCCTGCGTTACGTGCACGACCGGCACCGGGGCGAGGACCTGGTGCAGGAGACGCTGCTGCGGGCCTGGAAGCACATCGACCACCTGGACACCGACACCGGCCGCACCCGGTCGTACCTGCTGACCATCGCCCGCAACGTGGTCACCAACGCCTGGCGGGCCGAGCAGCGCCGGCCCCACCTGGTGCAGGACGAGGCGGCGGTCAACGCGGTGCCGGAGGCGGACAACGTCGACCAGATGGTCGAGGGCTGGCTGGTGGCCGAGGCGCTGGAACGGTTGTCGGCCGAGCACCAGGCGGTGGTGCGGGCCATGTACTACGAGGGGCAGAGCGTGGCCGACACGGCACGAAGGCTGTCGATCCCGGAGGGAACGGTGAAGTCCCGCGCCTACTACGCGGTGCGGGCCCTGCGGGCGGTGTTCGAGGAGATGGGGGTGCTGCGGTGAGCGCCGACCACGAGGAGCTGCGGCGGCTGCTCGGTGGCTATCTGCTCGGTGGGCTGGACGAGACGGACACCGATCAGCTCGACGCCCACCTGCGCGACTGCGACGATTGCCGGGACGAGCTGGAACGGTTGTCGCCGGTGCCGGAGCTGCTGCGCCGCGTGCCGGACGTGCACCGCCCGGCCGGCGCGGGCCGCGGGGCCGGACCGCTGATCAGCCTGTCGGCGCGGCCCAGCGCGGAGAACATCGAGGGTCTGCTCATGCGGATGCGGGCCGAGCGCCGCCGGGACCGTCGCCTCGCCGGGATCCGCTGGCTGGCCGCCGCGGCGGTGGTGCTGGTCGCGGCCGCCATCGGGTTCAGCGTCATCCGGACCAGCCGGGAGACTCCGCCGCCGCAGGTGCTGCCCAGCCCGCAGCTGGTCAACGCGGCGTTCGAGGCGGCCGAGGGCAGCGGGATGACCGGGCAGGCGGTGCTGACCGGCAAGGTGTGGGGAGTCTCCGTCTCGCTGGACGTGACCAAGCTGCGCGGCTCGGGCCCGTTCCGCTGCGAGGTCCGCAGCCTCGAGGGCAAGGTCGAGCAGGCGGCGACCTGGGGGCCGACCCCGTCCGGCAGCGCCAAGGTCATCGGGGCCAGCTCGTTCCAGCTGCGTGACGTGCGCTCGGTGAGCGTCGCCGACCACGATGGACATCTGCTCGGCACCGCCAACGTCGACTAGGTCACCCGAGGGTCGATGTGCGGGCGACATCCCAGCGCGCCGACATCGCGGCGTACAGCCGCCGGGCCTCGGC
>NZ_CAKUCL010000216.1 GCF_934643405.1 uncultured Actinoplanes sp. | reverse complement strand
GGTGCGCTCCCGGCTCGGCCTGGTGCTCGCCGCCCAGGTGCGCCCGGACGCCCCGGAGCTGCTCGCCGAGGCGGTCTGCCTGGCCGCCGACCCGGACCAGCGGGCCCGGATCGCGCTGTCCGCCGCCCGCGCGCTCGGGCTGACCGGACACTTCGACGCCGCGGCCCGGCTCTGCCGGCGCGGTCTGGACGAGGCCGCCGGGGTCGCGCCCGACGTGCGGGAACGCCTCGAGGTCGAGCTGGTCGGCACCGCCTGGATGCACGCCGACGGGGTGGCCGAGGCTCGCGGGCGGGTGCGCCGGTCCGCGCGCGACTCCCCGCTGTGGCGGCCGTTCGCCGTGTTCGACGCGCTCTGCGACGGCCGGCCGGTGGAGGTGGACATCCTCGAACCCGACGACGCCTCGCTCGCCGGCACGTGCGCGAAGATCATCATGGTGTCGTGCGGCCACCTCGACGAGGTCCGCCGGCTGTGCACCGAGCTGATCGACGTGGCCCGGCCGCGGGGCTGGCTCATCGCGCTCGCGCACGGCTGTTTCGTGCGGGCGATGGCGTCGCTGCGGGCGGGCAAGGTGCGCGAGGCCGAGGCGGACGCGCGGCTGGCGTTCGACGTCAAGCTCGTCAGCAGTCCCCCGCAGGCGCTGATGTGGTCGGTGTTCCCGCTGGTCGACGCGCTGACCGAGCTGGCCGAACCGGACGAGGCGGAGGCTGTGCTGGCGGCCGCCGGCGATCCGGTTCCGGGCGCCCTGTCCACGCCGTTCCTGCTGGAGGCCCGCGCCCGGCTGCGGCTCGCCCAGCACCGGCCGGCCGACGCGTACGCCGACCTGCTGGCCGCCGCGGAGAACTGGGACCGGCTGGAGATCCAGCACCCGGGCTTCGCCGGGTGGCGGGTGGACGCCTGCCGTGCGCTGGTCGCCCTCGGCAACCCCGACGAGGGGCGGCAGCTGGCCGAGGACCACCTGGTGCTGGCGGAGAAGGCCGCCCTGCCGGCGGCGCAGGCGGCAGCGTTGCGAGCGCTCGCGGCGGCCACCCCGGACCAGGCGACCCCGCTCCTCCGCCGATCAGCCGACATATCCGGCAGACCGGCCCGGAGTGGTGGAGGTGACGCGGGGCGGGGCGGGGCAGCGCGGGTGGGTGGTATCGAGCATGTGCGGGCCCTCGTCGACCTGGGCGCCGCGCTGCGACGGGCCAACCACCGCGCCGCCGCGAGGGAACCGCTCGCCCGGGCGCTCGACCTCGCCGATCGCGACGGGATGGTGCTCCTGGCCAACCGGGCCCGGCACGAGCTGCACGCCGCCGGCGCCCGGCCCCGCCGCGCCGCCGCCTGGGGTGCCGGCTCGCTCACCGCCGCCGAGCACCGGGTCGCCACGCTCGCGGCGCGCGGGCTCACCAACCCGGAGATCGCGCAGGAGCTGTACGTCACCCGCCGCACCGTCGAGACGCACCTGACCCACGTCTTCCAGAAACTCGGCGTCAGCGGACGCGCCGCCCTGACCCGGGTGACCACGCCCACGCACCCCGGGAACGGCCCCTGACCAGCTGGTTGAATGGCCTGCTGTGGACACCACGGCGCTGCGGCTGAGCATCCTCGGGCCGGTGCGGGCCCGGCGCGGCGCCACGGATCTGGAGCTCGGCGGCCGCCAGCAACGACTGCTGCTCGCGCTCCTGCTCGCCCGGGCCGGGTCGGTGGTCGGCCTGGCCGAGCTGGTCGACGCGATCTGGGCGGACGACCCGCCGGTCAGCGCGGTCAACACCATCCACCGGGCGATCGGGGTGCTGCGCCGGCTGATCGAGCCGGACCTGCCGGTGCGCGCGCCCGGCGAGCACATCGTGCGGCACTCCGCCGGCTACCGCCTCGAGGTCGGCGAGGACGCTCTGGACCTGCTGCAGTTCCGCGCCTACGCCCGGCGGGCACGGCAGGCGGCCGACGACGCCGACAAGACCAGGCTCCATGCCGCGGCGCTGGCGCTCTGGCAGGGACCGTGTGCGGCGGGGCTGGAGCCGGTGTCCCGTACGCACCCGGTCTTCGTCGCTCTCGAAGCGGAACTCGCGCAGGTGGCCCGGGATGCCGCGGACGTCGCGTTGCGGTCCGGGACCGCCGGGATGATCCTGCCGGATCTGCTGCGCATCGGCGGGTGGACGCGGCTGGACGAGGCCATGCAGGCGCGGATCATGCTGACGCTGGCGGCGCAGGGGCGGCAGGCCGAGGCGCTGGAGACCTACCACCAGGTGCGCCGCCGGCTCGCCGAGGAGCTGGGCATCGACCCGGGCGCCGAGCTGCGGCGCTCGCACGACCGGGTGCTGCGGGGGCAGGACGGTCCGGCGGTGACGCCCGCGCAGCTGCCGCCCGACCATCCGTACTATTCGGGCCGCGCGCAGGTGCTGGCGCGGGCCGAGGAGCTGCTGGCCGACGATCGGCGGCACGGGCGCGGGACCGTCGCGCTGGCATTCGACGGGTTGCCCGGCGTGGGCAAGACGACCGTCGCGGTGCATCTCGCCCACCGGCTCGCGCCGGCCTACCCGGACGGTCAGCTCTCGGTGGATCTGCGGGGTTACGCCGCGATCCCGGCGCCGCTCACGCCGGGTGAGGCGCTGCGCGGGTTTCTGCATTCCCTCGGGGTACGGACGCCGGACCTGCCCGCCGAGGACCACGCCGCGGCCGGGATGTTCCGCAGCCTGGTGGCCGGCCGTCGCATGCTGATCCTGCTGGACAACTGCCGCGACTACCAGCAGATCCGCGACCTGCTGCCCGGCACGCCGACGAGCCTGGCCATCGTCACCAGCCGTGTGCGGCTCGGCGGGCTGATCGCGGCGGGCGCTCATCCGCTGCCGCTGGATCTGCCGTCCGAGGAGGAGGCAGAGGCTTATCTGGTACGGCGTCTGGGTCAAGCCCGCACCGCCGCCGAACCCGCCGCGATCCGCCGGATCATCGACGCCTGCGACCGGCATCCGCTCGCACTGGCGATCGTGGCGGCCCACGCGGTGGCCACGCCCGGCGCCTCCCTGGCGTCGATCGCCGGCGAGACGGCCGGCTTCGAGGACCTGACCGCGGTGTTCTCCTGGTCGTACCGGGAGCTGACCCCGGCGGCGGAGCGGCTGTTCCGGCTCATCCCGCTCTACCCGGGCGCGGAGATCACCCCGGAGGTGGCGGCGGCGCTGGCCGGGATCGACGTCCGTACGGCCCGCCACCTGCTGGGTGAGCTCGGCGCGCAGATGCTGACCCAGGTGCGCGGCGGCCGCCATCACATGCACGACCTGATCCGGGCGTACGCGGCCGACCTCAGCGAGGACGAGGACCCGCCGCAGGTGCGCCGGGCGGCGGTCGCCCGGCTGGCCGGCCACCTCGGCGGGACGCCGGACCGGAGCCTGCGCGACTGATTCCGCCCGCAACAGTGCGCGGCGGGCACGTTCAAACGTGACGGCGACCATAATTCCGGGCAATTCGCGAGATGTCGGCAACACGTCACCTGATCTCGTCAAGACGCCGCCGTCGCATGCCTGAGCTGCGGTTATGCCACCCGTCGTGGCTGCGGCGGGGGAACCCTACCGGCCGGCAACCACTGGGAATCAATTCGGAATCCATTGACGGCTTCCTACGCTCGCGCCGGCTCGTTCGGGGGGCTGCCGAGGGGGGATGGCGTCGCGGACGGGCCGGACATGAAGACGCAGGTCCCGACCGCTTGAGGAACGGACCTTTCCGGAAAGGCCACGACCGTGACTACCGAACTGCGAGCCGAGGGGGGTCCGTCGATGACGGGAGCCGACGCGGCAGTACGACTGGCCGAGCTGCACGCGGAGCATTCCACGGCGCTGCTCAACTTCCTGCTGGGGCTGACCAACGGCGAACGACACGCCGCCGAGGACCTGCTCCAGGAGACCATGATCCGGGCCTGGCGGTACCTGGATCGCGTGCCCGGCGATCCGGAGGGCGCCCGCCGCTGGCTGTTCACCGTGGCCCGCCGGGTGACCATCGACGCGGTGCGGATGCGACAGGTCCGGCCCGCCGAGACGAACCTGCTGGACCTGTCCCGGATGCCGACCACCGACGACACCACCGACACCGTGGTCGCCGCGGACTCGCTGCGCCGCGCGGTCGACACGCTCAGCGACGCGCATCGCACGATCCTGTCGGAGCTGTATTTCCGGGGGGCCTCGGCACGGGAGACGGCGAACCGGCTGGGGGTGCCGGTGGGGACGGTCAAGTCCCGTGCTCACTACGCTCTGCGCCTGCTTCGTGACGCGCTGGTGGTGGCCGCCTGAGAAAACGGCATGGACTTACTGGTGCCGATCGATGGCCCGGCGGGTCCATACTGAGGGCATCGACGCGTTGACCACGGCCCGACGAGCCACGTTCGCACCGTTCGTGGCCGATTGGGTGCGCCGATGTCACGCCACCGGACCGCTGTCCGCGAGCGGCCGCGCCGCCATCGAGGAGGCGGTCCGCACCTGCTACGCCGCGGCCGGCCTGGCCCCGCCCGGCACCGTGGTCTGGGTGCCGTCGCCACAGGCCGGGTCGGTTGCGGCGCCGCTGGCCGCGGAGCACTGGGCTTCCCCGGCCCGCCGGCGGTGGGCCGGGGACGCGCTGATCGAGACCGGCCGCAAGATCCACGCGGCCTGCGTGGTCCCCGTACACACCGCCGTCATGAGCCGGGTCGACACCCGGCAGTACCTGGCCGCGGCGGCCGGGCTGAGCCCGCTGGACCGGCTGCGGACCGCCCTGTACCGGCCGTTGACGCCGGTGGCCGGGCCGCGGGTGGCCGCCGCGGTGCGGGCCGCGACCGGTGCTCGTCCCCCCGCCGGGACGACCGGGCCGGTGCGCGGGTTCACCGGATACGAGAAGAGCAGCGACACCCCGCACGTCGCGTGGTGGCTGCGCCACGGCGGGATCACCGCGGCCGGGCAGGCGCCGTTCCGCGCCTGGATCGCCACCTGGCCGGTCGACTGGTGGGCCCACCCGTCGTTCGCGATGATCAGCGAGCCGCCCGTCGAGATGCACCTCGAACGGCTGCCCGGCGGCGATGTGCGGCTGCACCGTCCGGACGGCCCGGCGTTGCGCTGGCTCGACGGCGAGCGCGCGGCCTTCTGGCACGGCGTCGAGGTGCCGTTGGACCTGATCACCGAGGGCTGGTCGGTGGAGCGGATCCACGCCGAGCACAACAGCGAGGTCCAGCGCGCCGCGATCGAACGGATGGGCTGGCCGGCCTACCTGGACCAGGCCGGACTGGAACTGGTGGCGCGCTGCCCCGACCCCGGCAACCCGCCGCACGAGCTGGCCCTGTACGCCGATCCGCGGGGCCGCATCGGCGACAGCCGCATCCTGGTGATGACCAACGGCAGCCCCGGCCGCGGCGGCGCCCCGGTGCGGTACGCCGAACCGGTGCCGGCCCGGATCGGCGACCCGGTCGAGGCCGCCGCCTGGCAGTACGACATCCCGGCCGACGTCTACCGCACGATGGCCCGCCGAACATGACCGCCCGCAGCCCGACCGCCCGTCGCACCCGACCGGAGGAGAAGACCATGCACACGTACGCCACCGCACTCGCCCGTTCCGGCGTGAGCGTGCCGGATCACCTCGTCGCCGACGCCGTCGTGCCCGTGCTGACCGGTCCCCAGGCCCAGGGCGACCTGATGGTCGTGCCGGTCACCGCGCCGCTCGGCGGACTGGACTGGCAGCCGGTCCCGGACGCGGGCATCCAGGTCATCCACGGCGAGGCCACCGGCAACACGCACTGGCTGCACCGCGGGCTGGACTCGCCGTCGGTGCGCTGGGCGGCCGCGCCCTCCGGCGTGCGTCTGGGCTTCCTCGACGTGGCAGCGGGCAACACCGCGCTGCTGATCCACACCGACGAACACGGTGCCAACGGGATCGGCCCGGGGAGGTACGCGATCCACCGCAAGCGCGCCCAGGAGGTCACGCTGAGCCGCCCGGCCTCCGGAACCGGCACCTACCTCATCGAGGATTAGCCGGCGTCAGGCGGCCGGCGCCATCGCCTGCCGCAGCGACCGCATGGCGTAGTGGACGCGTGACTTGACCGTCCCGTCCGGTACGCCGAGGCGTCGTGCCGTCTCCGGCACCGAGCGGCCGTTGACGTAGATCTCGGTGAGGATGAAGCGGTGCGCGGTGCTCAGCGACCGCAGCGCCTGCCGCACGGAGGTCAGCGCCACCGCCGTCTCCATGGTGTCCTCGCGCGCGGTGAGCTCGCTGAGGTCGACCGTGCCGACCTCGGTGGGGCGTGCCCGCCTCATCCGGATGGTGTCGATCGCGACGTTGCGGGCCACGGTGAACAGCCAGCGGCGGGCCGGCTCGCCCGGCCCGGGCATCGCGTCCAGGTTGCGCCAGGCGCGGATCATCGTCTCCTGCAGCAGGTCCCCGGCCGCATCCTCGTCACCCCGGGTGAAGCCGCGCAGGAAACGGAGAAGGTCGTCGCCGTGCTCGCGGTGCAGCGCGGTCAGGTACTCCTGCGCGTCCACGGTCCCGGTCCCCCTTCGTCGGCGGCACCGACCGTACGGCGCGGGCGTGGGCAAACTGTGGACGTCGAGTGGAAGCGTCTGCGCAGGCCGGAGACGTGGATCACATTCGTGATCAACGCGCTACCTTTGTCGTCGTTGTGAACGAGGAACATACGGATCCGTCCGCGCCGCCGATCCGATTCGCCGTGCTCGGCCCGGTCCGCGCGTGGAGCGGCGACCGGGAACTGAACCTGGGCCCGCGCCAGCAGCGCCAGATCCTGGGCCTGCTGCTGACCCGGGTGGGCCGCGACGTGCCGGTCCATCAGTTCATCGAGATGCTGTGGGGCCACTCGGCGCCGGCCAGCGCGGTGAACAGCGTGCACCGGTTCATCAGCGCCCTGCGCCGCACCCTCGAGCCGGGGTTGCCGGCCCGGTCCGGCGGCCGCTGGCTGCTGCGCCGCGACTCCGCCTACCGGCTGGTCGCGCCGCTGCGGGCGATCGACCTGATGGAGTTCCGGCGGCTGGTCGACGAGGCGCGCCAGGCGGAGAACTTCGGCTTCCGCGACGTCGCGATCGCCCGGTACGCCGAGGCGCTCGCCCAGTCGCACGGTCGCTGCGCCGACGACGGCTCGCAGGAGGTCCGGCGGTACTCGGCGTTCGTCTCGATCGACGAGGAGTACGCGGCGGCGGCGCGCGACGCCGCCCGGGCCGCCGTCGCCTTCGGGCAGATCGGCGCGCTGCTGCCCGCCGTGCGCCGGGCCGCCGAGATGAAACCGCTGGACGAGGCGCTGCAGGCGCGGCTGATGCTGCTGCTGGCCGCGGACGGCCGGCAGGCGGACGCGTTCGCGCTGTTCCAGTCGGTGCGCGACGCGCTCGACCGGGAGCTGGGCGTCGATCCGGGCCCGGAGCTGCGGGCGGCGTACGACGAGGTGCTGCACCCCCGGCAGAAGGTGACCGTGGCCGCCGGCCCGGCACCGGTCGCCCCGATGGTCCCGGCGCAGCTGCCCCGCGACCTGCCGTTGTTCACCGGCCGCCGGGCGGAGCTGGACCGGCTGACCGGCCTGGTGACCGACGACACGATGCCGGTGATCGCGATCGACGGCATGCCCGGCGTGGGCAAGTCGGTCTTCGCGGTGCACTGGGCGCACGACGTCGCCGGCCGCTTCCCGGACGGCCAGATCTACCTCGACCTGCGCGGGCCCACCCCGGGCGCGCCGCCGATGAGCGCGGACGAGGCGCTGGCGTCGCTGCTGTCCACGCTCGGCGTCAACGGCGCCGCGATCCCGCCCGGGCTGGGCGCGAAGGCCGCCCTCTACCGCAGTCACATCGCCGGCCGCCGGGTGCTGGTGCTGCTGGACAACGCGGACAGCGTCGAACAGGTGCGCCCGCTGCTGCCCGGCGCGGCCGAGTGCCTGGTGGTGATCACCAGCCGGATCCGGCTGACCGCGCTGAGCGCGTCGAACGGCGCCGAGCTGCTCACGCTGGGCCTGCCCGGGGAGGACGACGCCCGTACGCTGCTGACCCGCCGGCTGACCGCGACCACCGGCCGGCAGAGCTGGGCCGCCGACCGCGCCGCGCTGGACTCGATCGTCGCGTCCTGCGGGCGGCTGCCGCTGGCGCTGACCGCGGTGTCCGCCGAGGTCGCCGTGTATCCCACCCCGAACGTCGCCGAGGTGGCGGCCGGGCTGCGGCGGCGGGGCTGCGGGCCGGACGCGTTCGGCACCGACGGCGCCGCCATGCTGCGCCACTCCTTCGCCTGCGCGTACCAGAGCCTGAGCCCGGCCGGCGCCCGCCTGTTCCGCCTGTTGTCGATCCACCCGGGCCCGGACTTCTCGGCCGCGGCGGCGGCCGCGATCGCCGGGCGGGCCCCGGAGGACGCGCGGCCGTTGCTGATCGAGCTGACCCGCTCGCACCTGCTGACCGCGTCGCCGGGCGGGCGGCTGCGGTGGCACCCGCTGTTGCGGGCGTTCGCGCGGGAGCTGTGCGAGGCGACCGACGAACGGCCGGAACGGTGCGCGGCGGCGGTCCGGCTGCTGCAGCAGTACCGGCACACGGCGTACGCGGCGCACCTGCTCCTGCGTCCGTTGCTGGAGCCGATCCCGCCGGGTGAGGTGCCCGACGGTGTCACGGTCGAACCGATCGGCAGTTACCGCGCCGCGATCGCCTGGTTCGAGGCCGAGCAGGAGGCGCTGCGCCGGATCGTGGAGTGGGCGGCCGACGTGGAGGCCGGGCCGGCGACCTGGCAGCTGGCGACCACGCTGCTGCCGTTCTTCCAGCGCACCGGGCTGGTCCGGGAGTGGCTGGCGACGATGAGCAGCGCGCTCAACGCGGTGGAGGTGTCCGGTGATCAGCGGGGGCAGGCGCATCTGCTGCGGTGCCTGGCCGGCGCCTGCCACTTCCTCGGCGACCACGGCCGGGCCCGCGACCACCTGCGCCGGTCCCTGCAGCTCTTCGCGGCGCTCGGGCTGACCACCGAGCAGGCCTACGTGCACAACAACATGGGCGTGGTGCTGGCGGCGATCGGCTCGCACGAGGAGGCGGAGAACGAGTTCGACCGGGCCCGCCTGCTCTACCAGCAGGCGGGGCACCGCAAGGGCGTGGCGAGCGCGATCGAGGGGGTCGCGGCGTGCCAGGCGTCGGCCGGCCGGCTGCGGTCCGCGGTCGACCACTACGAACGCGCGATGGCCGGATATCTGCGCCTCGGCGATCAGAACGGGGTGGGCGGCTGCCTGCTCGGGCTCGGCGACCTGTGGCTCAAGGCGGGCAACGCGAACCTGGCCCTGGACTACCTGTACCGGGCCGTGGACGCGTACCGCGAGGTGCGCAACCGGGCGGACGAGGCACACGCCCTGATCGCGCTCGGCGACGCGCTGGCGGCCGTCGACCGGACGCAGGACGCGTACCCGGCATGGCGGGGCGCGCTGGAGATCCTGGAGAAGCTGCGCCTGCCGGCCGCGACCGCGGCGCTGGACCGGCTCAGGTCCTGACCCGGCCGATGTGATCGGCGTAGCGGCGCTGCCCGATCAGCTTCCACAGCAGCCGGGCCGGGGGCGGCATCTCGGACAGGAACCACGCGCGCTCGCCCGGAGACGTGTCCTCCAGCACCATGCCGGCCAGCAGCAGCTTGTCCGTCAGGGCCGCCGGGCCGTGCTTCATCGCGTGCCGCTGCGGCGCCCGCCACTCGGCGACGCTCAGGTGGTCGTGGACGAGCGGCAGCACCTCCCGCTCCTCCAGGTCCAGGTGGGTGATCAGGATCGTGGCGAGCGCGCGCAGGTGACCCGCGAGCCGGTCGCGGACCTCCGCCGACGCCCCGGCCGACCAGCCGGGCAGGTCGCGCCGGATGCCGTCGAGCGCCTGGGCGACCGCGGCGTGCTGCTCCTGCATCACGTCGATGAGGTCGTCGCGCATCGGCACCCGGGCGTGCAGCAGCGGCCAGATCAGCTCGTCCTCGGACTCGTGGTGCTCGTGGATCATGCCGATGACCAGGTCCAGGTGGTGGGCGAGCACCGCCGAGCGCAGGTTGTCGCCGGGCGGGACCGCCGCGACCAGGCCGGCGAGCAGCGGCAGCTCGCGGCGCATGACCCGGTGGATCACCTTCATCTGGTCGGTTTCGGGCTTGTCGGCGGGGGCGTCAGCGTTGATGAACATCATTTGAGAGTAACTGTCCTACAGTCAATTGAACGCTGCTACATTCAATCTGTGGCGCCCCGCACCTATCACTCCGAAGTCCGGGCCCGGGCCGCGCGGGAGACCCGCGCGACGATCCTGCGGGCGGCGGCCGAGCTCTTCGCCGGCGTGGGCTACGCGCAGGCCACGGTGGCGGCGATCGCCGAGCGGGCCGGGGTCGCGGTCAACACGGTCTACACGAGCGTCGGCGGCAAGCCGGCACTGATCCGGGCCCTGGTCGACGAGGGCGCGGGCGACGCGGAGATCGACGCCGCGGTCGCCGAGATCCTGAAGCTGACCGACGCGCCGCAGATCCTGCGGCGCCTGGCCGGCACGACCGGCGAGATCACCCGGCGGTACGCGACGACGCTGCACGTGCTGACGTCGAACGCGGCGGCCGACCCGGCGGTGGCCGCGGCCGCGGACGCGGCCATGGAGCGGTACCGGTCGCGCCTGCGGCGGGTGGCGTCGCATCTGGCCTCCTCGGGTCTGGTCCGGACGGATTCCGTGCGCACCGAGCAGATCCTGTGGTTCTACTTCGGGGTGGTCGCGTGGAGGTCGGTCCGCGAATTCGGCTGGGAGTGGGCCGAGGCCACCGCCTGGCTGGCCGACCAGGCCGCCACCGCGCTGCTGCCCCTCTGAGATCATCTGTCCGGCCGGGCATACGTGGGCCGGTACACGCGTTCAGGTGATGGACATGTCAACGGCCATCGTGGCACGATTGACGTGTCAATTGCTGAGGAGGGGTCATGAGCGATGGCGATCCGGCCGGTGCCGCGGCCCGGCGGCGGATGACCTCGCGGGAGCTGGCGGTCTGGCGTTCGCTGGTCGACACCATGGAGGAGCTGCACCGCCTGCTGACCGTTCAGCTCGCCACCGAGTCGAAGCTGTCGCCCGGCGACTACAAGGTGCTGCTCGCGCTGACCGAGGCGGACAACCGCCGGTTGCGCTCGTCGGAGCTGGCCGCCGCGATCGACTGGGAGCGCAGCCGCCTGTCGCACCACCTGGGCCGGATGGAGAAGCGCGGCCTGATCGAACGGGTCGAGTGCCTCACCGACAACCGCGGCGCCGAGGTGGTGCTGACCGAGGACGGCGCCCAGATCTTCCGGGCCGCGACCACGCCGCACGCCCGCGCCATCAAGCGGTACTTCGCCGACGCGCTGTCGCCCGAGCAGTTCGACGCGCTCGACGGCATCCTCCGATCGATCAACGACAACCTGGGCGCACCCGCCGCGCAAGGAGAACAGTAATGACCCGCATCGCCGTGCTGGGCGCCGGACACACCGGCCCGGTCATCGCCCGGATGGCGGTGGAGAACGGCCACCAGGTCGCGCTCTCCGCGTCCGGCGACCCGGCGAAGATCGCCCTGATCACCCAGGTGCTGGTCCCGGGCGCCGAGCCGCGCTGGGCGGCCGAGGCGGTGCGCGACGCCGACATCGTGGTGCTGGCCATCCCGCTGCGCGCGTTCGCCGCGCTCGACCCGTCGATGTTCGACGGCAAGCTGGTGATCGACATCATGAACTACTGGCCGCCGACCGACGGCAACCAGCCGCTGTTCGACCTGGCCGGACGCAGCAGCAGCGAGGTCGTCGCCGAGCGGCTGGCCGGCGCGACCGTGGTGAAGACGCTGAACCACATCGGCTACCACGACCTGGACGACCGGCGGCGCCCGGCGGGCGACCCGAACCGGCTGGCCCTGGGCGTGGCCGGGGACGACCCGGACGCGGTCGCGACGGTGGCCGCGCTGATCGACAGCTTCGGATACGAGCCGATCACGTACGACACGCTGGCCGCGGGCCGCGACTTCGAGCCGGGCAGCCCGGTCTTCGGCGCGCTGCTCACCCGCGACGAGTTCCTGGCCGCGCTGGGGACCGTCTCGCGCGCCGCCTGACGGCCGGTTGAACCCGGTCGGTGCCGCTTCCATACTGAACGCATCGACCAGCTCAGCCCGGCCCAGCGAGCCACGTTCGCGCCGTTCGTGGCGGGGTGGCTGCGCGGCCCGGCCGGCCCCGGCCCGCTGACCGGGACCGAGCGGGCGGAGATTTCCTACGCGATCCGCCGGTGTTACCGGGCGGCCGGGCTGGCCCCGCCGGACCGCGTCATCTGGGCTGCCTCCCCCGCCGCCGGGCGGGCTGCCGCCACCCGCACCGCCCGGTCGAGGTACTCCTCGGGCGTGCCCAGGCCGTAGATGGCCGACACGGTGGCCACGACGACGACGTCCCGGCGGGTCAGCAGGCTCATCGTCGCCGAGTGGCGCAGCCGCTCGACCTCCTCGTTGATCGAGGAGTCCTTCTCGATGTAGGTGTC
>NZ_CAKUCL010000215.1 GCF_934643405.1 uncultured Actinoplanes sp. | reverse complement strand
GGCCAGGGCGCTCCGCGGGTTGAGGGCCAACTCTCTGCGGAACCACTCGATCGCCTCGGCCATCTTCTCCAGGCCGAGGTAGCAGTTGCCGATGCAGGTGTACGCCTCGGCGTAGTATCCCTTCATCGCGATCGACTTCTGGTAGCAGCCGATCGCCTCCTCGAACTCGTCGCGCCGGGCGGCGGGCTGGCCGCGATGCTGGCCGTGGCGGCGATCAACACCACCGTCGCGGCGCTGCCCCGGGCGGCGGCCTGGGCGTGCGACGACGACCTGTGGGCGTACGGGGCAGATCCAGCGCTCGCCGACGAGCTGCTGCGCGTCACCGCGCCGACGCCGCTGCTGCCTCGCGTCGCCGCAGCGGAGGCGGTGGTCGGCGGATGCCCGGTGCGCGCGGGCGACCGGATGCTGCTGATCGCCCGGCACGCCGCCCGCGCACACCGCCGCGACCCCGATCCGGTGGATCCCGCACCGGCCCCGGTCGGGCGACTGGTGTTCGGGGCCGGACCGCACGCCTGCCCGGGCGCCCGACTGGCCCGCGTCCAGCTCACCGACCTGCTCGCCGCGCTCGCCCCGCACCGTCCCCGGGTGGTCCGGGCCCGGGTGGACCGCCGGTCCGCGCTGCCCGGCTGGCGCTCGATGATCGTGGCGGCGGCGTGCGGATCGCGGTGACCGGCGCCAGCGGCTTCTGCGGGCGGGAGGTGGCCCGGCTCGCGCAGGCGAGGGGCGCCGAGGTGCTGTGCGTGGGTCGTCGTCCCGGGCCGGCCGGCCGGCACGTGCCCTGGGACGCGACCCGGGAGCCGCCCGATCTGCGCGGGGCCGACGTGGTGGTGCATCTGGCCGCGGCGGTCGGCGACCCGCGCCGGGATCAGGAGGCGATGTTCCGGGCGGTCAACGTCGACGGGACGCGGCGGCTGCTGGAGGCGGCGGCGGGACGGCCGGTTGTCTGGGTCAGCAGCGCGAGCGTCTACCAACCGGGGCCCTACGCCGCGGCGCTCACCGAGGACCATCCGGTCCGGGGGCAGCGGACGCCGTACGGGAGCACGAAAGCGGCCGGCGAGAGGCTGGCGCTTGCGGCAGGCGCCGTGGTGCTGCGGCCGCGCGCGGTTTACGGCGACGGCGACCCGCATCTGCTGCCGCGGCTGCGCCGG
This sequence comes from uncultured Actinoplanes sp., assembly GCF_934643405.1. Lineage (GTDB taxonomy): Bacteria > Actinomycetota > Actinomycetes > Mycobacteriales > Micromonosporaceae > Actinoplanes. The sequence continues at coordinate 11,278 of NZ_CAKUCL010000215.1, read as the reverse complement.
ACCGTGCGGGGCGGCAGCGCCTGGCTGCCCGGTCCGGACGTGCCGCTGAGCCTGACCGACGTGCGCAACCTCGCGGACGCCTGCCTGGCCGCGATCGACTGGCCGCCGGGGCCGTACAACATCGCCGACGCGGTGGTCTACCGGCGCGACGAGGCGGTGTCGAGGGTGCTGGGTGTGCCGGTGCGTCACCTCCCGCTGAGGCTGGTGCGGGCACTGGCGATCACGACGGGGGCACTGACGCGGTACTCGATCGATCAGGTCACCGACGGGATGGTGCTGGACATCTCGCGCGCGGCCGCGCGGGGCTGGCGCCCGGCGTACGACCTCACCGCGTCCGGGTAGGCAGCGAGCGCGCGATCGTCTCGGCCGTCGTGCCGTCGGTGCCCGCGCGGGTGCGCACGGCATCCACCGAGAAGACGTAGTCGGTGGCACGGTCCAGGCCGGTCAGGGTGGCCGACATGGCGCCGCAGGCGCGGCCCGGGGTGATCACGGTCCAGCCGATGTCCCGCTGCTCGCCGACCGCCAGATCCTGGGCGATCGCGGTCACCCGGAATTCGACCAGGTCGTTGCCGCCCGGGTTGTACCAGGTCACGTTCGCGCTCGTGGCGGACGGGACGGCGGTGGCGTAGTTGATGGCGCCGCGGATCTTGCCGGCGCAGGACGCGGTCGGCGGCGGGGTGGTCGCCGGGGTGGTCGAGGGCAGCGGCAGGAAACCGGACGCGAACGGGCTCGGCGTCGCGGTGCCGCGGCTCGGCGCCGGGGACGCGGTCGCGGCGCCGCCGGCGACCAGCACCCACGGCGAGCCGCTCGGGCCGGGCACGGCGGCGGCCGTCGTCCGGCCCGAACCGCAGCCGCCCAGCAGCAGCGGCGCCAGCACCAATGTGCCCAGCCAACGACGTCGCACCCACGGCCTCCTCGCTCGGTCCGGTCCCGTACTGCGGGTCAGATCGGCGGGGTGGCGGATTCCCTTAGCGCGTCCGGTACAGCGCGCGGGAGCGGGAGGCGAGGTCCTTGGTGGCGGCGGAGTTGACCCAGGTGCCGAGCACGATGGCGGCGCCTGGAACGATCTTGGCGAACATCCGCTTCGCGGCCCGGACGCCGGCCATGTGCGCGAGCCGCATGCCCAGGCGCACCATCTGACCGGTCAGCGGGCCGGAGTTCGCGTTCTCGAACAGGCGGCTGGCGCGTTCCCGGCCGGCCGCGACGCCCAGCGCCGTGCGGGCCGACTCGGCGACCTTGTGCACGCGCTGCAGGATCAGCAGCTCGGTGGCGCGCTCGCTCTGGGTGGGGTCCTGCCCGTACGCGGCGGCGATGTGCAGCACCATGCGGGCCTGGTTCCAGGCGAGGACGCCCACGTCCAGCACCGCGCCGGGCAGTCCGGTGGCCCCGGACACCGCGCCGGAGATGCGGGCGAGGTTGGTGAAGCGTTTGATCGCGAGATCCGCGAGCGCGTCGGAGGTCAGGCCGGGACGGGCGGCGCGGGTGCGCTCGGCCCAGGCCACGGCCTCGGGACCCAGCCGGCGGACCGCCTCGAGGGCGAGATGCTCGGGGGCGAACTGCGGGTCGGCCTTCATCCGCGACCACAGGGAGCCGGGCGGGGCGTCGGTTTCGTGCTCCGAGACGACGTCAGGGTTGGGCACAGATCGCTCCTTTGGGGGAAGGGAACGTTCCTGTGCCATTGTGCCTTGCATATGCACGTGCACGCGAGCCCTGGGGCGGACTTGTTCTCAACCGGAGATCTGCGCCGCCGATACACACCGGCATGACGAGCGAGAAACGCCAGGTGGATCGGCTGCGCCCGACCCCTCTTCTGGTCGCGGCCGCCGTCATGCAACTTTCGGCCATCGTTCTGTACGCGGTCAATGCCTCGCAGCAACGCATCAACCCGCTGTGGGGCTGGGTCCCGGCCGTGGTGCTGACCGGGCTGACCGCGCTGGCCTGCCGGAACGCGGCCGCAACTACCGGAATGGATCCGGTAGCGGCGCGGCTGTGGCGGACGATCTCGCTGGCCACGGTGCTGATCGCCGCGGGCACGATGGGTGACGCCCGGATGTCCGTGGTCGAACCCGAGCGGATCACCCAGCAACAGCACGACGTGCCGTCCTCCATCTGCTACGCGCTCGCCATCGCCCTGATCCTCTGGGGGATGCTGCGGCTGCCGGTCCGGCGCACCGGCCGTTTCCGCTTCGCCCTGGACACGCTGACGCTCACCGTCACGGTGGGTGTCTTCGCCTGGTACTTCACCATGCGCGCGGTGGACACCGGCGACGCGCGGCGCACCACCCTGCCGACGCTCACGCTCGCCGTGCTCGGCCTCATCGTCTCGCTGGCGCTGGTGAAGATCGCGATGAGCGGGACGAACGGCCTGGAACGCGGCGCACTGCGCTGGTTCGCCGTGGCGGCCGGCACCGGAACCCTCGGTGGCGGGCTCTTCCCGCTGGTCTTCGACGTGCACGCCGGGCTCAGCGGATCGCAGATCTTCATCCCGGCCACGATGATCTGCGTGGCGCTCGCCGCCGACCGGCAACGGCGTGCGGCCGGGGTCGAGCGCGGCGAGCCGCGACGACGGGTGACCACCCTTCTCCCGTACGCCGCGGTCGCCGCCACCGACGCGCTGCTGCTGCGGGTCTGCGGGGAGACCGGCCGCACCGTCCTCGTGGTGGCGTCCGGCGCCGCGTTCCTCACCGCGCTGGTCGTGATCCGGCAGATCGCCGCGCTGCGGGAGAACAAGCGGCTGCTCGCCAAGGTGGATCACAACCTCGACGAGCTGAACCGCTACCAGGCCGAGCTCACCCACCGCGCCACCCACGACGCGCTCACCGGGCTCGCGAACCGGGCGCTGTTCGAGCAGTCCGCCGCGGCCGGTGCCGGTGGCACGCTGAGCCTGGCCATGATCGACCTGGACGACTTCAAGGGCGTCAACGACCGGCTCGGCCATGCGGTCGGCGACGGTTTGCTGGTCGCGGTCGCCGACCGGCTCCGCGAGTGCGTACGCGAGCACGACCTGGTGGCCCGGCTCGGCGGCGACGAGTTCGGCCTCGTGCTGACCGGGACGACCGGTGAGGCGGCCGTCGAGGTGCTCGCCCGGATCTGCGAGACGATGCAGCGGCCGGTGCAGGTGGCCGGCCACGATCTGCTGGTGCGCGCGAGCATCGGGCTGGCCGAGTCGTGGCCCGGCGCGACCCAGCAGGAACTGCTGCGCCGCGCCGACGTGGCGATGTACGCGGCCAAGGAGCGCGGCAAGGGCCGGTACGCGGTCTACGACGCGGTGCTGGAGCAGCATCAGCAGGACGACGCGCGGCTCGGGGCGGACCTGCGCCGGGCGCTGGACGCCGGCGACTTCACCCTGGTCTACCAGCCGATCGTGCGGCTGCCGGACGGCGCGTGGACCGGGCTGGAGACACTGGTGCGCTGGACCCACCCGTCGCGCGGCCCGGTGGCGCCCGACCAGTTCATCCCGATCGCCGAGCGCACCGGGCTGATCGTGCCGCTGGGCGACTGGATCATGCGGACCGCGCTGCGCCAGTTCGCCACCTGGGACGCCGGTCTCGAGCTGGGCGTGAACGTCTCGGCCCGGCAGCTGCGCGAGCCCGGGTTCGTGGCCGGGGTGCGGGCGGCGCTGACGGAGACCGGCGTACGGCCGGAGCAGCTGGTGGTCGAGGTGACCGAGACCGCGGTGTTCGACGGCGGGGTAGCCCTCGACGCGCTGGTCGGCCTGGTGCGGATGGGCGTCAAGGTGGCGCTGGACGACTTCGGCACCGGGCACTCGTCGCTGGGGTTGCTGCGCACCGTGCCCGCGGACACCATCAAAGTGGACAAGTCATTCGTCGCCGGCATCGGCGGCTCGTCCGAGGAGGCGGTCATCGCAACCGCCATGATTCAGATCACCGACGGTCTGCACCTGCAGGCAGTCGCCGAGGGCGTGGAGACCGAGGATCAGGCGGAGACGCTGCACCGCCTGGGATATCGGTTCGCTCAGGGCTACCACTTCGCCCGTCCGCTGCCGCCGGGGGAGATCGGGTCGCGGCTCGCCTCGAACGCTTTGGCAAGATCAGCTGGTTGACGGAAATTTATGACGGGCGACCATTGTTGGTAGCGGTTACCCGTTTTCTGCGCAGGAGGTCCTCCCCGTGCTCGACCCACACGAGCTCTACGAGCTGGCCGACGACCTGCCGGTCTTGGACAAGCCGGTGCTCGTCCAGGCCCTCACCGGGTTCGTCGATGCGGGAAGCGCTATCCAGCTCTCCCGCGAGAATCTTCTGGACCACCTGGACAGCCGCGTCGTCGCCACGTTCGACCTCGACCAGCTGCTCGACTACCGGTCCCGCCGCCCCACGATGATCTTCGTGGAGGACCACTGGGAGTCCTACGACCGGCCGAGCCTGGCCCTGCACGTGGTGCGCGACCAGCTCGGCACCGAGTTCCTGCTGCTCGCCGGCCCCGAGCCGGACCTGCAGTGGGAGCGGTTCATCGCCGCGGTCGAGGGGCTGATCGAGCGGTTCGACGTGCGCCTGACGGTCGGGTTGAACGCGATCCCGATGGCCGTGCCGCACACCCGGCCGGTCAGCGTGACCGCGCACGCCACCGACAAGAGGCTGCTCGGCGATCGGGAGCCGTGGCTGCAACGGGTGCAGGTGCCGGCCAGTGTCGGCAACCTCATCGAGTTCCGCCTGGGCGAGGCCGGCCGCGACGCGATGGGATACGCGGCGCACGTGCCGCACTACCTGGCCCAGACCAACTACCCGGCCGCGGCCGAGCTGCTGCTCGACTCGGTGTCGTCCAGCACGGGCCTCGCGCTGCCGACCGGCGCGCTGCGTGACTCGGCGCGGGCGATCCGCGAGGAGATCGATCAGCAGGTGGCCGACGACGAGCAGGCCAGCCGCCTGGTCGCGTCGCTGGAGGCCCAGTACGACGCCTTCCTCCGGGGCCGCGAGGGCAACCTGCTGGCGGACAACGACCGCCCGCTGCCCACGGCGGAGGAGCTGGGCGCCGAGCTGGAACGCTTCCTGGCCGAACAGTCCCGCGACGGCGAGTAACGCCCGGCCGCCGGGGCGGCCGGGCTTTCCGGGCCGCCCCCGCCCGCCGGACGCGACAGCCGGCCTTGTGCGGCCCGGAGCCTCAGGCTCCGGGCCGCAGCCATTCCAGGACCGTCTGGATCTCGGCGTCCCAGTACGCCCACTCGTGCCCGCCCGGCCCGAAGCCCGAGTCCAGCTCGATCTCCGCCTTGGCGCAGGCCGCCACGAACCGCTCGTTCTGCTTGAGCAGATGATCCTCCGTGCCGCAGCGCAGCATGAGCCGCGGCAGCGCCGACGGATCCGCCTTGCGCACCAGATGCAGCAGATCCTCCTCGCTGCCCGCCACCGTGCGCCCGGCGAACACCCGGCCGGCGACCTCCCGCATGTGCGGGCGCAGGTCGAACTCCTGGATGTACGCCAGATCGAGCGCACCGGACAGGCTGGCCGCCGCGGCGAACCGCTCCGGCTGGCGCAGCGCCCACCGGAAGGCGCCGTACCCGCCCATCGAGAGCCCGGCCACGAACGTGTCCTGGCGGCGCGTGGACACCCGGAAGAAGCGCTCGACGGTGGCCGGCAGCTCGTCCGCCAGGAAGTCCCAGAACCGTCCCCCGTACGTCTCGTTCGCGTAGAAGCTGCGATGCACCGCCGGCATGACCACGGCGATGCCCTTCGCCGTCGCGTACCGCTCGATCGAGGTGTTCCGCGTCCAGGCCGAGTCGTCGTCGGTGAGCCCGTGCAGCAGGTAGAGCAGCGGGGGTGGGCCCTCGCCCTCCTCGGGCAGCACCACGGTCATCGACGTGGCCAGCTCGAGCGTCTGGGACGAGAAGTTGCACCGGATCAACGCCATGGGCCTCAGTCTCGGCCATCGCCGCCGCCCCCGATCTCCCGGGTGCGGCGTTCGCGCAGAACCCGCAGGTGGACCGCGGCCCACGTGCGAAAGGGCCGCCACGCCCCGGAGACCGACGCCAGGCTGACGCCCGCGCCGTACCGCTCGGTGATCTCGGCGTCCAGCCGCCGCTCGTGATGCGGCACCGCGTCCGGATGGTTGGCGCCGCGGACCACGACCAGTTCGGCGGCGAACGGGCCGAGGCCCTTGACCTGGCGCACCCGGTCGACGGCCGCGTCCGGGTCGAGCTCGCGCAGCGCGCCGCCGTCGAGGACACCGTCGAGCGCCGCCTCGGCCACGGCCCGCAGATACTCCGGCTTGCGGCCGGGCAGGTCGAGATCGAGCGCGCGCAGCCGGGCCGGCGCCGGGAACACGCCGTCGTCCAGCAGGCCCTCGCGCAGCTTCGCGGCCTGCACGATCCGGATGCGCTGGGACAGAACGGCCCACACCGCTGCCTCGTACGGCGAATGGAAGCCGCACGGCCGCAACCCGGGCAGTTCCCGCTGGGCCGCCCCGATGACGGCATCCCGCTCCCCCACCGCGGGCCACTCACGACCGTCGACGTCGAGCGACAGGAACCGTGCGGTCTGCGTGGCGGCGGCGTCGAGATCACCGTCGCCGTCGACCGTCAGCTCGGCGGTGGGGCCGTCCTGCCGGACCGACACCCAGGCCCGCGACCAATCCGCCTCCACCCGGAAGGTCGTGCGCAGCTCGCCATCGCTCCGGCGGCGCAGCGCGGCGGGCGTGAAGCCCTCCCAGAACGCGCGGCTCGTGGCCAGCGACCACGGACCGCTCACCTCGAACCTTGTCGTGTGCATGGGGAGAGCGTCGCAGGGGGGTACGACATTTTCAGGCGCTCAGCGCGATCGTCAGGGCGCCCGCGCCGACCATCACCCCCGCCCAGAGCTTGTCCATGTTGAACCAGGCGCGGCGCAGCACGTTCACGCCGACGAACTCGTAGACGAGCACGGCACAGACACCCATCACGGTGAACATCGCCAGCGTGTGCACGCCGGCGGCGCCCAGGCCGGAGAGCGCCGCGCCGGGTGTGCCGTCCAGCGCGCCCGACGGCATCGGATGGTCCATGTGCGTCGCCACCGTGGTGGTGGCCAGGACCGGGAGCAGCATCAGCCCGGCGCCGTGCGCCGACGACATCAGGAACGACCAGCCGGCCAGCTGACCGGTGGACAACCGCATCCCGGCCCACCGGAAGTGCCGTTCGGACAGCAGCCGCCACAGCCCGAACCCGACCAGCACGACCCCGCCGGCGATGCCGACGACGTTCGCGGCCAGCACCGACTCGGTCGCCGAGACGATCGCCGCCACGATCGCGACCGAGGCCAGATGGCCGGCCGCGATCGGGGGCAGCGACGTCAGCAGCACCCGGCGGGACCGCTCCTGCATGCCCCGGGCGACCGAGAACAGCCAGCCCATCGCGGGGTTGACGCCGTGGAACGCGCCCAGCGCCGCCAGCGCGGCCAGCTGTCCCCAGCTCACGCGGACGGGAAGCAGTACGAGTCGCTGCTTGCGTCGCCGCCCTGCAGGCGGGTCTGGTGCACCCGGCGCCCGCGGAACTCGTCGCCGTGCGGGAAGAACCGCGGATCCAGCGACATCCCGCCCTTTCCGGTGTCGACGTCCACCTTGGCCAGCCACGCGCCCACGCCGTCCGGGTAGAACTGGTCGTCCCACGAGCCGTAGAGCGAGTTGGTCATGTAGACCCGTTTGCCGTCGCGGGACACCTCGACCATCTGCGGGCCGCCGGCCAGCCGCTCCTCCGGGAACGACGGGTGCGCCACCCGTCCGACGATGCCGCCGAGCCGCACCGAGCCGGCCTCCACCGGGTGGAACGGGTCGCTCACGTCGTACTGCTTGAGCTCGCCGGTGCCCCAGCAGGAGACGTACAGGAAACGGTCGTCCACCGACAGGTCGATGTCGGTGACCAGCGGCGGCACCGCACCGAACGGCTGCAGGGCGGGCGGCAGCGCGGACGCGTCGGCGGGTTCGGCCGGAATGTCGATGATCTTTCGTACGGCGAACTCGCCCCCGTCGCGATGCCACACCCACACCGAGGCGGACAGGTCCTCGACGCTGACCACCACGCCGAGGAAGCCGTACTCCTTGCCCGGGTCGTGCGCGGGCCGCAGCTCCAGCGCCATCTGGTACTGGTCGCCGAGGTCGACGGTCTGCACGAGCGTGCGCTTGGCGAGATCCCAGAAGTGGATCCGATGCCCGTACTTGCGGCCGAGCAGCAACTCCGGATTGATGCCCTCCTCGATCATGTCCGGAGTGCCCCACTCCGAACTCACGAGAACGTCGCGGGTCAGGTGCCACCAGAAGTCGTACGCGAGGAACTGGTCTCCCCGGTCGGCCTCCCACTGACCGCGCACCTCGAAGGAGGTGTGGTCCAGCACCGCGATGCCGCCCGGCCCGCCGGAGCCCTGGCCGGCGCCCAGCGCCGAGACGTAGATGCCGTCCGGGCCGCAGTGGATCGTATGGGGCCGCGAGTAGCCGGCCTTGCCGGCCAGTTCCGCCGCCGGGATCTCCTTCACCAGGCGCGGATTGCGCGGATCGTCCTTCGTGTCCAGGACGTAGAGCCGCGACGAGCGCAGGCCCGGCACGATCAGGTAGCGCCGCTCGACGTGCGGATGCGGAGCGGTCGGGCACAGCGCGCTGCTGCACGCGTTCCACCCGAAGTGGTGCAACTCGTCGCCGGTGTGCGGCAGGTCGGCCCAGCCGACGACACGCCCGTAGTCGTCGGACGAGGGATCGGTGCCGATCACAGCGATGGCGTCCGGCTGCTCGGCCGAGCGGTCGAACGCCGCCACGTAGGCCAGCGTCTCAGCCGGGGCTCCCGCCGCGTCGCGCGGTGATGGATAGAACGTCGGATCAGGTGTCCACCGGGTCATGCACCTCATCCTGACCCGATGGCGCGGCGGCGAACAAGGTGACGGGCATCAACAACTTGTCAACGCGGGTCCATCGGCAGCCGCACCAGGATGGTCGAGCCGTGGTCGTGCTCGACGAGTTCGATGTTTCCGTGGTGCCGGCTGACCACCGCGCGGCTCAGCGTGAGCCCCAGGCCGGTGCCCGGGATCGCCGCGTCCCGGGCCCGGCTGGTGCGGTACAGGCCGGTGAACATCTTCTCCCGCTCGTCCGCCGGGACGTCGTGCCCGGAATCAGTGACCGAGAGCTCCGCGGCCCGGCCGGTGGACCGCAGGGTGACCACGATCCGGCCGCCGTCCGGGCTGTACTTGACCGCGTTGCCGAGCAGGTTGTCCACCACCTGCCGCAGCCGTTTGCGGTCGCCGGGCAGCACCAGCTGGCCGGGCAGGTCGTCGTCGATGACCAGTGGCGCGCCGTCGACCGCGGCGCGCGCCTTGGCCAGCGAGTCGCGCACCACCTCGGCCAGGTCCATCGGCATCAGTTGCACGTCGGCGTGGCCGGCGTCGAGCGCGGAGAGCTCGAGCAGCTCGTTGATGATGTGCCGCAACTGGGCCGTGTTGCGCTCGACCACCTCGAGCAGCCGCGGCCCCTCGGCCACCAGCGTCTTCTCGTCCGCCTCGCGCAGCAGCTCGGTGTAGGCGCTGATCGAGGTGAGCGGGGTGCGCAGCTCGTGGCCGATCAACGCCAGGTATTCGTTCTTGCTCCGGTTCAGCTGCCGTTGCAGATCCTCGACCAGGCGCCGCTCGACGAACTGCCCGATGTGCGCGGCGATCCCGGACATGAGGGCAAGCAGCTCGTCCTCCGGCTCCTCGACCGTGTCGGTGAAGACGGTCAGCACGCCGAGCGTCTCGAAGCCCTCGCGCACCGGGATGGCCAGCGCCGCGTGCAGCAGCGAGGTGGCCGCGGTCTCCGGCGAGATCAGGCTCTGCGGGCGGCCCACGTCGCGGATCCACAGCGGCTTGCCGGCCTGCCACGCGCGGCCCGGCAGGCCCTGGCCGAACGGCAGCTCGGCCGGCACGTCGATCTCGCTGGTCCAGCCCGGGGCGCTCCACCGGGCGGCCGAGCGGACCACGCCGGCCGCCTCGTCGACCAGCCACAGCTCGGCGTGCACCCAGTCCAGGGTGCTGACCACGGCCTCCAGCACCCGCGGCCCGGCGTCCTCGATGTTCGGCGCGTCGGCGAGCGCCTTGGTGACGGCCAGCTCGCAGGTGCGGAACCGTTCCACGCGGCGGCGCCGGGTGACGTCCTGGACTGCTTGAACGGCTCCGACCGTACGGCCGCCGGGCCCGACGATCGGGTGAGCGTCCACCAGGTAGTGCCGGGTGTGCCGGGCCGGCCCGCGCGGCAGGACGACCTCGTCGTCGCGCAGGTGATCGCCGCGCAGCGCACGCGACAGCCCCTGGTCCAGCTGCTCCGGATCGCCCAGCAGCTGACGCATCCGCTCGTTGACGAAGACGATGTTGCCCTCGGCGTCGCAGGCGGTCACCCCGTCGTGCAGGCTGTCCAGCACCGCGTCCAGGAAGCGGCGCTGCTGGTCGATCTCGTAGCGGGACAGCTGCTCGGTGATCAGCAGGGTGGCGACCTGCGCGGCCTCCGACACCGAGGTGATGTCGTCGGCGGACCACTGACGCGCCTGGTGGTCGAAGGCGCAGCAGATGCCGAGCACGGCGCCGGTCTGGTCCCGTACCGGATGACCCAGGTAGGCCCCGCGCATGCCGTCGCGCCGGATGGGCGACTCGGCGGGCACCCGGTCGTCGGTGGCGATGTCGTCGATCACCAGCGGGGCCTGCGTGTCCACCACGATGCCGGCCAGCGAATGCTCGATCGGGATGTCGGCGACCGCGTCCCACGCGATGGTGAGCCCCCACCCGCCGTACAGCCGCAGCCGTTCGCCCTGCACGAAGTGGATCAGACCGACCGGGGCGTTCGCGGCCCGCGCCACGAGGGCCGCGAGCTGGTCGGCGGCGCCGCTGGTCAGGACGCCGCGATGCAGCTCCGGGTCGGTGTCCAGCAGGCCGGACAGCCCGCCGGGCGGTTCGGCCAGCCGGGTTCCGCCCGCACGTCCGGCATCGTGGCCGGGGTCATCTCGCCGCATGGCCCCCTCCGGCTCCCACCCTGGAGGTTCAGCGTAAAGGCGGCGATCAGGGAAAATCGGCGAATTCCTCAGGTACGCGGCGATAGCGCAGGTCCGTGATGGGCCTGCCCGCTTCCCGCCCCCGCCGCTCGAACTTCGTCTCCGGCCGGTCCCCGCGCCCCACCGCGCCGTCCACGCCCCCGCCCGCCACACCCGTACCCGCCGCCGCGCCCGCGCCCGCGGCGCCCGCACCCGCCGTGTCCGTACCCGCCGTCGCCGCTCCCGCACCCGCCGTGTCCGTACCCGCCGCCGTCGCTCCCGCACCCGCCGTGTCCGTACCCGCCGCCGTCGCTCCCGCAC
>NZ_CAKUCL010000214.1 GCF_934643405.1 uncultured Actinoplanes sp. | reverse complement strand
GTGGAGCTGAGGGGACTCGAACCCCTGACCCCCACACTGCCAGTGTGGTGCGCTACCAGCTGCGCCACAGCCCCGTACCGTCCCCGGGCTCCCCCGGGCACGGAGGAAATATTACACACCCCCGCGCGGGCGCCGACGGGACCCCCTCAGTTCAGGGCCGGGTCGGGTGGGAAGTGGGCCACGGCGGCGAGGATGTCGCCCTGCCTTCTGAGCACCATCGCCCACAGGTCGTCGGGGCGGTTGATGAACGGGTCGCCCGGCAGGGCGTCCAGCAGGAACCACGAACCGGCCGCTATCTCTTCCTCGAGCTGGCCCGCTGACCAGCCCGAATAGCCGGCGAAGACGCGGATGCCGGCCACGCTGTCGCGCAGGCGGTCGGGGTCGGCGGACAGGTCGACGGTGCCCAGCGAGCCGGACACCTGGTGGAAGCCGGTCACCCGCTTCTTCACCTCGGGGCGGGTGCGGGCCAGGCAGATCGCCGACTCGGGCTGGACCGGGCCGCCCTCGAACAGGACCGCGGGGTCGCCGGCCAGTTCGCCCCAGGCGCCGAGGACGTCGGAGACGGGGACCTCGGTGGCGCGGTTCAGCACGACGCCCAGCGCGCCGCCACTCTCGTGGGCGACGAGCAGCACGACCGTACGGTCGAAATTTGGATCTTTGAGGGTCGGGGTCGCCACCAGCAGCCGGCCGGTCATCGACTCCATCGACCGGCCTCCGATCCGCCGTTCCTCGCTATACACGTGCAGCCCAAGCATCCGCCGCACGCGCAACGGGCACACGCGCCGCCGGAACAGCCGACGTTACTTCCACCAACGCCATGCCCAGCACATTAGCCCGAGATTCCGGCCACCGATAAGGTCTGCCCATGAACCCAGCGGCGGAGATCGGCGTGATCGGCGGCTCGGGGCTCTACGCCCTGCTCGACGACGCCGAGGTGCACGAGATGTCCACCCCCTACGGTGCCCCGTCCGACCCGATCACGGTCGCCCGGGTGGGTGACCGCCGGGTCGCCTTCCTGCCGCGTCACGGGCGCGATCACCGGTTCCCGCCGCACAAGATCCCGTACCGGGCGAATCTCTGGGCGCTGCGCGCCTTGGGCGTACGGCAGATCATCGCACCCTGCGCGGTCGGCGGCCTGCGTCCGGAGCTGGGGCCGGGCACTTTCGTGGTTCCCGACCAGCTCATCGACCGCACGAGCGGGCGGGTCCAGACGTTCTACGACACCGGCGCCGTGCACGTGAACTTCGCCGACCCCTACTGCCCGGAGGGCCGCGCCGCGGTGCTGGAGGCGGCCCGGCCGGTGAACCCGGTCGACGGCGGCACCATGGTCGTCGTCGAGGGGCCGCGCTTCTCGACGCGCGCCGAGTCCCGCTGGTTCGCCCAGGTCGGCGGCACGATCGTCAACATGACCGGCCACCCGGAGGCGGTGCTGGCCCGCGAGCTGGCCCTCTGCTACACGGCGATCGCCTTGGTCACCGATCTGGACGCGGGCGTCGAGGGCGAGCACGGTGTCACCCAGGAGGAAGTCTTCCGCGTCTTCGGGGAGAACACCGAACGGCTGCGCGGCGTGCTCCTCGATGCGGTGGGCAGGCTCCCGGCCGTACGCAATTGTGTTTGCTCGTCAGCCCTCGACGGCTTGAAGCTGCCGGGGGACTTGAAGCTGCCGGAGGAGACGCCTTGACCCCTTTCGCGGCTATCGTTCCGCGGCCAGCCGAGCACCGAAGCTGATCATCGCCGTGCCGGTGATCGCGTCGAGCGCCCGGCGGACCGGGCGGCGCTGGAGCCACCCGCGCACCCGGTGCAGGAACGCGGTGAGCAGCAACAGGTAGGCCAGCGAGAGCAGCGCGTGGCTGAGCGCGAGGACCAGCGCGTTGACGCCCGGGCCCATGAACTGCGGAAGGACCGCCAGGTAGAACACCAGCACCTTGGGGTTGGTGATGTTCGACAGGAATCCCTGCCGGAACCCGCCGGCGGCGGTCCGGGTGCCCTGGTAGCGGCCGCGCGCGGCGGACCGCAGCAGGAGAATGCCGAGGACGACCAGGTAGATCGCGCCGGCCCACTTGATCGCCTGGAAGACCGGTTGCGCCTTGACGATGAGCGCGCCCAGCCCGGCGACGGCGGCCGCGCCCTGGATCGCGTTGGACGCGGCCACCCCGATGGAGCTCCAGGTTCCGCGGCGGCGGCCACCGGCGAGCGTGTTGCTGGTGACGACCGCGAAGTCGGGCCCGGGGATGAGAACCACAACGAGCGCGAAGGTGAGAAACGCGCCGTACGTGGACCAGTTCATCCTTCGACGCTAGCCAATCCGGCGCCGGTGCTCCGGCGGGAATCGGACCTCGCGTTTCCCGCCTCCACGCGGAGTTCAGCCGGTCATGCCGTTCGCGGCCAGCCACTGGGGATCGGCCGGAACCATCTGCAGCACCTCGACCAGCACTCCGTCCGGCCCGGCCACCTGGAACCGGCGCTGGCCCCATCCCTCGGTCACCAGCGGCATGACCACCTCGAGCCCGGCCCGGCGCAACCGCTCGTGCTCGCCGTCCACGTCAGCGACCAGGAACGCGAGCAACGTGCCCACGATGTTCTTGCCCCTGGTCGCCTCGGGCCAGGACTCATGATCGCGCTGCACGAAGTCCAGGCTCAGGTTCCGGTGATCAGGGTGTTGCGTGTTGACGTACCAGCCCAGATCGATGCCGACGGCGAATCCGAAGTGCTCGGCGAACCACGCCGCGCTCGCGGACGGACTGGTTGCCGCCAGAGCCATCCCGACCAGATTGAAATGCATATGTCCCCCTCGCCACGGCCGGCGGTTTGAGATGACCTGCCGCGCGGAACGGTCAGCGGTCGCGCCGCAACGACCGTACGTTCGCCTCGGGCTGGTCGTTCATCGTCGCGGTGCGCATGCCGCGCAGGTAGCCGTCGGTCTCCCGTCGCTCGCCGTACTCGGCGGTGATCTCCGCCAGGCTGTCGCCGAGCTTGCGCATCTCCTGCTCGTGATCCGCCGCGAGCGAGGCCCGCAGCTCGGACAGGCTGCGGTTCAGTTCGTCCGCGCTCACCCCGCTCGTCTCGTGCTGCTGTCGCAGGTGGAGCAGGATCTGGTCGCGCGAGAAGATCACCAGGACGGCGAGCCAGGCGAGCACGAAGAAGCCGGTCACGATCGGGAAGACGGCGAGCGACTGCAGGTCCGGCGGCGGCGGTGGCATCCCGCCGGGGCCGGGCGGCGGCGGGCCGGGCGGCGGCATCTCGATCAGGACCGTGACTATGAGCGCGCCGGTGGCGGCCGTGGCGACCGTGAGGGCGGCGACGAGCAGCTTCGTGATGTGGAACTGCGATCCACCCGAAGTGGATCGAATGTAAGCCGGCGACCGTTCGGTCATGGTCCGAGACTACGGACGTGGTGGGCTCAGCGCGACAAATCTGTCACCCGGATCTGCGACGGCGCGACAACTTTCGGTACGGATCGAGCATGCGTTCGAGCACGGTCACCAACGCGTCGCGGTCGGCGCGCGGGATCGGTGAGTCGTCGGCGAGCAACCGGCCGAGCTCGTGCACCAGCGGATGGACGGCCGGCGATGCCGGCGCGGGACCACTCAGGCGGTCCGGATACGCGGCCCGGACCAGCTCATCGATGGTTTTGCCGAGCACCGGCGCGATCCGCTCGATGGATCGGATGGTGGGCCGCTGCTCCTCGCTCAGCCACCGCAACACCACCGAGGGATCGGTCCCCACGGCACGGGCGAAGTGGGTCGGTGTCGGGAACCGGGCAGCCAGGATCGCTTCCTTCAGGTAGACGCCGAAGCCGGTGGATGCCACCCGGCCAGCATAGGGCCGCCCGCACGCGCGCTTCCTCACCGAATCGGCCGGGGGACCCGTCGTTCCCGGCGATTGGCTCACACGCCGTGCGCTGATACCTTCATTGTCTCGATAACCAATGCCTCGCTCGCGAGACGGGACGGGTGAGAGGTCGTGGCGACGTGATCCGCACGGTGGTCCTGGCGAGCATCGTCGTGTGCGCGGCGGCGTGCCTGCTCTACGCGGCGCGGCGCCGTCCCGATCTCCCCGTTGCCGGGCCCACGATGCCCGGTGCGACCGTGGCGGCGGTCGCACCGGCGGCGGCGGGTGCGCCCAGGGCGGTGGACGCATCCGCCGAGCCGTCCGCGGCCGCGGCCCGCCGGCGCCACAACAACAGCGGAGCCAACCGCTTCGGGCCGACCCACGCGAATCTCCGCCCGATCAGGAGATTCCAGACTCACCTTTGAGGCCCAAGCTCCTTGGGTACGGCGTAGGCAGCGCCGTCGCCTCCCCGTGCTTTTCTTTCGCTGCGAGATGCGCCATTGTGGTCCGGTTGCGCTGCCCTCGCCCCCGACGAAAGGGAAGCTTCGTGGATCGGCTGTGGAGCCGGGTCGCAGTCCGAGCGGTCTCGGTCGGCCTGCTGCTGACGGGTCTCGCCGGCGGCGTCTACCTCGGCAAGGACCGCGTCGTGCCGGCGACCCCGGGCATGAGGATCGACAGCGCCACGGTCGAGGCCGCCGACATGCAGTTGCTGAAACAGCGCCAGGACGAGCACGCGGCCGCGCGCGCGTGGCAGCGTCAGGCCGAGGGCGATGCCGCACAGAAGGCCGCCACCGAGGCGAAGATCACCGCCACCAGGGCGCACCACTTGGAGAAGTCGGTGATCGCCGAGAAGAAGGCGGCCGAGGCGAAGAAGAAGGCGCAGGATTCGAGCGGCCCGGTCCCGTACGCCGGCGACATTCCGTCGTCGTGCGACGAGTACAGCGGAAGCCGCGCGATCGGCTGCACCCTGATGCTGAAGGCCGGTTTCGGCATAGATCAGTTCCCCTGCCTCGACAAGCTGTGGAAGAAGGAGAGCGGCTGGAACTACCGCGCCGAGAACCACAGCTCCGGCGCGTACGGCATTCCGCAGGCCCTGCCCGGCAAGAAGATGTCCTCGGCGGGCGCCGACTGGAAGACCAACCCGGCCACCCAGATCACGTGGGGGCTGGGCTACATCGAGGGCCGCTACGACAGCCCGTGCGGCGCGTGGTCCCACTCCGAGGCGACCGGCTCCTACTGATCACCGCAACGTCGGGTAAGGATCTGCCCTTTCTCCCGGAGGCGCGCGCCGGCGACCGACGTTAGGTTGATCCTCGGGCGGCGGCTGCCGCCGTGAGTCGCGGGCTTGACCGGCCCACGGCGCGGAAGGGGGCCCTGCGTGAGCGTGGACATGCAGAAACCGCCCGACGGCTGGGTGCCGGTCGAGCATCGGCTACTCGGGCTCGACCGCCGCCAGTTCAAGCCCGCCCTGTTCGTGCTGGCTGTCGCCCTGGTCCTGATCTACGGCGAACAGGCCCTCAACGCCGCGATCCCCTGGCACAACGCGATCAAGCCGGGCGACGTGGTCGACCTCGGCGCCGGCGCGACCGCCGTTCCCCCGGTGGGCTGGCAGCTCGAGGACGGCGCGCTGGTCGGCCGCAACAGCGGGGTCAGCCCCACGTCCAGCCAGACCACGCTCGCCACCGGTGGCGCCCGGATCGTCATGCAGGGCGCGGCCTTCGACGGCACCGCCGCGGCCTTCCTCGATCAGGTGCTGAGCGTGCGGGACGACAGCAACGCCGCCGTCGACGGCTCCCGCTCGTCGTTCACCACGGCGGCCGGCCTGGTCGGGGTCGCCCAGAGCGAGAGCGGTCCGAGCGGCGACCGGATCGCCGTGGCCTTCAAGATGTCCACCGGAAACGCCGCCGCCGTGCAGGCCGCCCCGGCTCTGCTCGTCGAGGTGGCCACCGCGCCCGGCGAATTCGAGCAGCAGTCCGGCGTCATCGACGACTTCCTGCTCAGCATCACGCCCGGGGAGGACGAGTGACCGCCAAGGCTGCTCAGCTCGACGCGATCGAGCGCTCCGGCTGGGGTCAGCGGTTCAAGCTGATCCAGCCGCACAACCCGGCCTTCTGGGTGTACGCGGTCGGCGCCGGCGCCGGCGCGGTCAGCATCTTCAAGGTGTTCGCGCCCGCGTTCGGCCCGTACCGCCTTGCCGTCACCAGTGGCATCGTGTTCTTCGCGATCTACCTCATTCCGTGGCTGCTTTTCCTGCGCCGGCACAACCGCTACACCGCGCAGCCGGCCGGCCTGCTGGCCACCGGCTTCATGTGGGGCGGGCTGGCGGCCGCCTTCTGGATCGCCCTGCCCTCGAACACCGCGACGCTGGAAACCTGGTCGAAGCTGATCGGCCCGGCGAACGCCGGTGACTGGGCGGCCGGGCTCACCGCGCCGATCAACGAGGAATGGGGCAAGGCGCTCGGCCTGATCATCCTGATCGGGCTGGCCTCCCGGCTGGTCCGCAGCGCGTACGACGGTTTCATCATCGGCGCCTACATCGGCCTGGGATTCCAGGTCTTCGAGGACGTCCTGTACGCGTACAACAACGCCACCTCGTCCTTCGGCGTGGGCCAGCTGCAGTCGTCGTTGCTGATCCTGTTCATCCGCGGCTTCACCGGGATCACGTCGCACGCGTTGTACAGCGCCATTTTCTGCGCGGGCGTCATGTGGATCCTCGGCCGCACACCCGGCGAGCGAAACGTCCCGCGCGGCGTCATCTGCTGCCTGCTCGCCATGTTCCTGCACTTCGCCTGGGACGACGCCGGCGCCCTGGCCGGCGGCAGTGTGCTGTTCTCCTTCCTGCTCCCGTATCTCATCCTCATGCCGCTCAGCATCATCATTCTGTTCTGGGTGCTGCGGCACGCCGCATCGACAGAGCGGGTCTGGGTACGGGACCTGCTCGCCCCCGAGGCGGAGGCGGGCGTGCTCGACCCCGCCCTGTTGACCGCGGTCAGCGGTCTGCGACGGGACCGCAAGCGTTTCCGCAAGCAGGTGCGCAGCCGTCGCCGGGCGCGCCATCTGATGGAGGCCGCGAACGACCTGGCGCACGAGATCGCCGCCGCGGGCGGTGCCGAGACCGCGAGGGTGGCCCACGCGCGGTCCGAACTCCTGCGCATCGAAGGTCTTCGGCCACCGCAGCCGGCCCGATAGATCACCCGGGTGCGACGAAGCCCGATTCGTACGCCAGGACCACGGCCTGCACGCGATCGCGGACGCCCAGCTTGGCGAGGATGCGGGCCACGTGGGTCTTCACCGTGTTCTCGGCGACCACGATCTCGGCGGCGATCTCGGCGTTGGACAACCCGCGGGCCACGAGCCGGAGCACTTCCCGTTCCCGGTCGGTCAATGCCCGTACGGCCGGGGGAAGACCTCGGGATTCTTCGATCGGTGCCGCGAAACGCTCGACGAGTCGCCGGGTGATCGACGGCTCGATCAGCGCGTCACCGGCGGCCGCGGCCCGCACGGCGGTGATCAGCCGGGTGGTCGGCGTGTCCTTGAGCAGAAAGCCGTAAGCGCCGGCTCGCAATGCCCGTACGACGTATTCGTTCTGATCGAACGTGGTCAGCACGACCACGCGGGGCGGCTCCGGCATGGCCATCAGCCGCTCGGTCGCGCTCAGCCCGTCCATTTCCGGCATGCGGATGTCCATCAGCACGACGTCCGGCTTGGTGGCGCGCACCAGGTCGATCGCGGCCTGCCCGTCGTCCGCCTCGCCGACCACCTCGATGCCCGGCTCGGCGCTGAGAATCACCCGGAAACCGGCGCGCAGCAGCTGCTGATCGTCGACGACGAGCACCCGGATCGGATCGGACACCCGCTCATTGTGCCGGGTAGTTCTCCAGGACTACAGCACCCGGAGAAGATGCCCCGTGATGAGGACGACCTGGGCCGGGACCGGATCCTAGCGTCGGGGACATGAACACACTCTTCGCCGGCGTCCGCAAGGGTGACGTCGTTCTCGCCGCACTTCTCACCGCACTCGGCGTCGCTCTGATGGTCGCCGACGTCACCAGCGATCCGGATCCAGGCATGCGGATGGATTCCCGCTCGTGGCTGATGATTCCCGTTTTCGCCGTGGCCACCCTGCCCCTTCTCTGGCGGCGGCGCAGCATGCTCGCGGTGTTCGCCGTGACCCTCGCCGCCCTGACGATCCACGTCCTGGCGTTCGGCTGGACGGTCCGTTGCGGCGCCGGGCTGCCGCTCTCGATCGCGCTCGCCTACAGCGCCGGACGGCTGATGAGCACCCGGCTCTCCGTCGTGGGCCTGGTCGCGAGCGTGGCCGTCCAGGTGATTGTCCTGGTGCGCGACTCGGCAGCAGGATTGGCAATCATCGGCGTCACGGCCGCGATCGCCGCCGGGGCCTGGGGAGCCGGCCTCTGGCTGCGACGGCGTTCGGCGGCGGCGTCCGAGGTGCCCGCCGCAACCGCCGCGCCCGTCAAGTCGTACGTCTGACCTGATTGCCAGTCGGGAGGTCACGATGTTGTCCGAGCTCCGGCGCGGGATCCGTCCCGTGGACGTCGTGCTGACCGCGCTGTTGTGCACCCTGGGGGCGTCGCTGGCGGTGCTGAACGTCGTCAGCGACGACCGCGCGACCCGCGTCGATTCGCACTCCTGGCTGATGGTGCCGGTCTCCGTCGCTGCCGCGCTGCCGGTGCTGTGGTGGCGGCGCGGCATCCTCGCGGTCGTGCTGGCCTCGTGCGCCGCGACGGCCGTCAGCCTGCTGGCCTTCGGTTGGGTCGTCCGCTGCGGTTCGGGCCTGCCGCTCGCGTTCACCCTGGCCTTCCTCAGCGGCCTGTCCGGCCGGCGGTATCTCGCCGCTGTCGCGTCCGGCCTGCTCAGCGCCTTGGTCCTGGTGCGCGACACCGCGGCGGGCGTCGATCTGCTCCCGGTCGCGCTGGTTTTGTGCGGAATCCTGTTCGGCATCGCGCGGATCGTCGCTCACCGCGCCGAGATGGCTCGCGAGCTGCGGCGACACAACGAGGAGCTGCGTCGTGTACGGGACGAGCGAGCGGCCCTGGAGGTCAACGACGACCGCCTGCGGTTGTCCGCCCGGCTGGAGACGCTGCTGGACGAGCGCCTCGGCCGGCTGGCGGCGGCCGCCGAAACCGGTTCGACGACCACCGATCCGGAGGCGGCACGCGCGGCCCTGGTGACCCTGGAGGAGGACAGCCGCCGGACGCTGGCCGACATGCGCGAGATGGTGGGCCTCCTGCGCGGCGGCGAGGTCGCGCTGGCCCCGGTCCCGTCCGTCGCCCACCTGGACGCCCTGCTGGCCCGCCACCTGCACTGCGCGCTCCAGGTCTCCGGCGAGCCACGCATGCTCCCCGCGAGCGTCGAGCTGTCCGCGTACCGCATCGTCGAGCACCTGATCACCGCCTTCGCCCACGACGCCGCCGCCCCGGTGGGCGTCGCGGTGGCCTTCTCCCCCACCGCGTTGGAGATCCGCGTGGCGGGTCCTGCAACCCGTCGGGTCGACCTGCGCGAGGCGGTCGGCCGGGCGCGGGAACGCGCCCTTCTGCACGCGGGTTCCTTGACCGTACGGACGGCGCGCGGCCGGGCCCGAGTGGTTGCCCACCTACCGGTCTGATGGTCGCGCGCGATTTTCTCGTCGGGGCCGCGGCCATGTGCGCCGCGGCGGTTCCCGTCCTTCTCGACGGCGGCCCGCAGAGCCCAGCGCAATGGATCGGCACGCTCGCCCTCGCCTGCGGCGGCGCGGCGGTGGCCGGTTGGCGCAGTCACCCGGTGGCGACGCTCATCGCCGGCCCGTCGTTGTTGCTGGTCCCTCTCTTCACCGGCCCGGAGCCCAGCAATTTCGTCCTCCTGATTCTTCTTGCGTACGCGACATTGCTGGCCGAACACTTCTCCGGCCGGGCCGCCTGGTGGGCCGCCACGGCGTACGTCCTCTATCTGTCCTTGCTCTATGTCCTGACCGGCGACGACAGTCCCGGCCTGCTGATTCTCACGCTGCCCGGCTTCGTGGCCGGAACCGCGCTGCGGCTACGCCGCCGGACCGCCGAGGAACTCGCCGAGCGGGGCCGCGAGCTGGCCGCCGAGCGGGAGTTGTTCGCCGAGCTCTCGGTCCGCAACGAGCGCGCCCGGATAGCCTCGGAACTGCACGACATCGTCGGCCACGCGCTCAGTGTCATGGTCGTCCAGGCCGCCGCCGGTCAGCGACAGTCTCCCGACCTGGCCGCCGAGTCGCTGGCGGTGATCGCCGCCTCCGCCCGCCAGGGTCAGGCCGACCTGCAACGCCTGATCGACCTGCTGGCCGGCACCGAGGTGGCCACACCCGACCTGACCTTGATCGACGAGTTGGTGACCCGGGCCGCCCGGAGCGGCCTGAACGTGACGTGCCGCCTCGAGGGTTCCCGGGACGGCATCTCCGCGGAGCAGGCCCACGCCGCGGTCCGGGTGGTGCAGGAGGGTTTGACGAACGCTCTGCGTCACGCCCCCGGAGCCGAAGTCCACGTCCTGCTGCGAACGGACGCCTCCGGCCGCGCCCTGACCGTCGAGGTGGAGAACGACCGGCCTCCGCCCGGCTCCGCGGCTGCGTTGACCGGCACCGGCCGTGGCCTGATCGGCTTGCGCGAACGGGTCCAGGCCCTGGCCGGCACCTTCACCGCGACCCCGACCGCCTCGGGAGGTTGGTCGGTGACCGCCCAGTTGCCGTCGCACCCGCCCGTCCCACTGGCGGATCGCTAGCCGAGCGTCCCGCGTTCATCCGGCGAGACGCTGGAGTTGCTCCTCGGCCGGGCCGATCCGCGGATCGCTGAGAACACGGCCGTCCCGCAGGGCGTGCACGTACGCCCGGTCGTGGTCGATCCGTGCGGTCATCCGATCGGCGCCGCCTGCGCAGACGGACCCGTGGCCGGGCACGACGACATCGACGTCGCGCGCCAGGCTCTCGAGCAGTCGCAGCGCGGCAAGGTAGTCCCCGACCGGGTCGGCGGTGCCGCTCAGGTCGAGCAAGGGGATCAGGACGTCCGAGAGCATGTCGCCGGCGACCAGCACCCCGCGCTCCTCAATCACCAGCGCGGCGTGGCCCGGGGCATGCCCTTGATGCTCGACGATCCGGACGCGAGGCCCATCCCACGGAATCCGCGCCGTGCCGGCGGGCAGTCCGGTGATGGCGCCGAGCAGGTCCAGCGGCACGTGCTCGACGATGTCCGGCGGTATCAGGCGGGCGAGGCGAGCCCTGACGCCCGGGTCCGACAGCCGCTCCCGGGCGGTGGCCGCGCAGCGGGCCGTGCCGTACCGCGGCGCATCCCCGAGCCGGGCGTGCCAGAGCAGGTGGTCCCAGTGCGGATGCGTCGAGAAGCCGGCAACAACGGCGTGCCCCGACGCGGACAGGTCGTCGGCGAGGCAGACCATCTCATCGTCGAGCACCCCGGCGTCGATGAGCAGCACGCCGGCTCGCCCTTGCACCACCACGGCGTTGCTCTGGCAGAACACACTCCGGTGGACGAGCACACCCTCCGCGATCTGTGTCAGCACTCGATCTCCGTTCCTCGGTGGCGTCGCTGCAGCACCTGCATCGGGGTACCACCTGCGGTCTTTCCCCGCCTGTCCGCCGAGTCGTTCCGGCCTAGCGTCGTCCGCACGACGACCGGCTGGGAGGCACCCGCATGACCATGAAACGCCGTGGTGTTGCGCTGACACCGATGGAAACACGCTTCGACATCATCGTGCGGACCGCTCAGCTCGCCGACGAACTGGGCTATGAGGTGTTCGCCGTGCCGGAGGGCTGGGGATTGGACTCCACCATCATGGCAGCCGAGATCGCCCTGCGCACGCGGCAGATCACGGTCGTGTCCGCCATCCTCTCCATCTGGGGACGCACTCCCGGCACGCTCGCGATGACCGCCGCGACGCTTCACCGGATCTCGAAGGGTCGCTACATCCTCGGCCTCGGCGCCAGCACGAGAGCGCTCGTCGAGGGGTTCCACGACCTGCCGTTCGTTCATCCGACCGCGAAACTGCGGGACGTCACCACGAAGGTCCGCACCCTGCTGACCGGAGAACGTGCCCGGCTGGATTCCTCCTCCACGGCCCGCCCCTTGCGCCTCGGCCAGCCGCCCGTACCGGATCTGCCGATCTGGCTGGCGGCAAGCGGCGACCACGCGGTTCGTCTTGCCGCCGAGTTGGCCGACGGCTGGTTTCCCCTGTTCGTCACCCGGGACGGAATCGCCGGCCAGGGCAAGGAACTCAACCGGCAGCGTGCGACCGCCGGCCCGGGGAGAACACCGCTCACCGTCGCTGCCGGCCCGATGACGGTCGCCGACGACGATCCCGCCACCGCCCGATCGCTCGTGGCCGGCACCACGGCGTGGTACCTGTGCGCGATGGGCGACGGGTACGCCCGGACGGTCGCCGAGCAGGGTTACCGGGAGGCTGTCCACGCGATCCGCGCGGCGAACCCACGTCCCGCTCCGGCACACGGAATCGTGCCCGCCGACGCTCAGGTCGTCCTCGACGAGTTCACCGCGTACGGCACGCCCCGCGAAGTCCGCGACAGCCTGGAATCCTGGGACAGTGCGGTGGACGTGCTGATGGTCGGCCTGCCGCCCCACCTGAGCTGG
>NZ_CAKUCL010000213.1 GCF_934643405.1 uncultured Actinoplanes sp. | reverse complement strand
GCAGGAAGGCGATGCGTCGCAGGTCGGCGACCGGATCCCGAGATGCCATGCCGGTCAGCCTATGGGCGAATGGCTAGGCTCGCGGTCATGCGGACGATCGACTGGGTGGACGGCGCCGTCGAGATCATCGATCAGACGGCCCTGCCGGGCGAGCTCAAGACCCTTCGCTTGGGTACGGTCCCCGAGCTCGTCGACGCGATCCAGGCGCTCGCCGTGCGCGGCGCGCCGGCCCTCGGCGTGGCCGGGGCGTTCGGCGTGGCACTGGCCGCCCGGGTGCACGCGGACGACCCGGCCGCGCTCGCCGCCGCGGTGGACCGGGTGGAGCATGCCCGCCCGACCGCGGTGAACCTGGCCCGGGGCGCCCGGCGCGCGGCGGCCAAGCTGCCCGAGGGCGCCGACGCGGTGCTGGCCGAGGCGTGCGCGATCCGGGACGAGGAGATCGCCGCCTCGGAGGCGATGGCCCGCCGGGGCGCCGACCTGATGGCTTCGCTGTGCGGGGAACGTCCCCGGTTGCTCACCCACTGCAACACCGGCGGGCTGGCCGCGGTCGTCCTCGGCACGGCCCTGGGTGTGGTGCGGGAGATGCACGAGCGCGGCGCGCTGGCCGGCGTGGTGGCGAGCGAGACCCGGCCGTTGCTGCAGGGCGCCCGGCTCACCTCGTGGGAGCTGACCCGCTGGGGCATCGAGCACCGGGTGGCGGTCGACTCGGCCGGCCCGTTCCTGATGGCCCGCGGCGAGGTGGACGCGGTGATTCTCGGCGCGGACCGGATCTGCGCCAACGGCGACGTGATCAACAAGGTCGGCACGTATTCGCACGCGCTCGGCGCCCGCCGCGCCGGCCTGCCGTTCGTGGTGGTCGCGCCGGAGTCCACCGTGGACATGGCCACGCCGGACGGCGCCGCGGTGCCGATCGAGGACCGCGGTCCGGCCGAGGTCACGCCATGGGCCGAGGCGGCGAACCCGGCGTTCGACGTGACCCCGTACGACCTGGTCACCGCGATCGTGACGGACCGCCGGGTGATCCGCCTCGACCGCGGTGAGAAGCCTTAGTCGCCGGCCTTCGTCCAGGGCTTGAGCCACGGCGTCTCGGGCCAGCCCTCGGCGGCCGCCATCAGCGGGTACGCGGTCGCGCCGTCGATCGTCTCCCGGATGATGTCGGCGTGGCCCGCGTGCCGGGCCGTCTCCTGGATCAGGTGCAGCAGGATCCACCGGACCGTCCAGTGCGACATGTCCTTGCGGTTCCACGGCACCGAATGGTCGATCTCGATCCGCACGTCCAGGTCACCCAGCTCGGCGATCGTCTTCTCGGTCTGCTCGGCGACCCGGTCGTAGCGGGTGAAGACGTCCTCGATCGTCTCGCCCTCGGCCAGCCGGAAGTCGTTCGCGTAGCGCTCGTAGTCCACGGCCTGGGGCTCGTGCCGGATCGTGGCCAGCCAGTTCTCCTCGGTCGAGGCACAGTGCTTGATCAGGCCACCGACGCTCAGCTCGCTCGCGCTCGGGGTGGCGCGAAGCTGCTCGTCGGTCAGCCCGTATGCGGTGAGGCGCACGACATAGCGCATCTGGGCGAGGTAGGCGAGCAGGCCCTCCTGCTCGTTGGCGATCGGTCCGACCTGAGCGGCCATCGTGGCTCCTAGTTTCGGTGGCGTCTTCCCTCACCGAGAACGCTATGCGGGATTGCGGTCAGTTTCCGGCCGGATTCCGACGACGTGGCGACGATCCTCCGCCACCGCGGTGATCCAGCCGCCCGCCCGGCCCAGTTCGAGCAACGTCTCGGCCTCCGCCGGGAACCCGGCCGGCTCCCCGGCGGCTCGCGGCCACGTCCTCCGTACGCCGCCGGCCGCGCGAAGGTAGGGCAGCAGCTGCTCGGGGTCGCTCTCCAACTGCTCGCGCATGGTCTCCAGCTCGCCGATCATGCGGTGCAGCGCCTTGCTCACCTCGACCCTGTTGCCGCCGCACATCGCGACGATGAGCTCGGCGCGGGTCGCGGCCACCCGGGTGCCGTCGCGGAACGACCCGGCCGCCAGCGTCGCGTCCAGCGGGCGGTCGAGCAGCGACCCGGCGAGGACCGCGGCGAACAGGTGCGGCACGTGGCTGACCTCGGCCACGGCTCGATCGTGGTCGGCCGCGGTCACCGGCACGATCCGGGCGCCGATCGAGGTGAAGAGCGCGGCGAGAGTCAGCCAGTCCTCCAGGCCGGTGCCCTGCGGTTCCAGGCACAGGACCCAGGCGCAGCCGTCGAACAGGCCGGCCTCGGACGCCGCGAAACCGGAGGTCTCCTTGCCGGCCATCGGGTGCCCGCCGACATACCGGCGCAGACCGTGCCGGCCGGCGAGCCGAAGGACCGGGGCCTTGACCGAGGTGACGTCGGTGACCAGCCCCGCGAAGCCGGCCAGCTCGCCGAGCACGTCGTCGAGGACCGGGAGCGGCACGGCCAGGACGACGAGGTCGGCGTCCCGGGCGGCCTCGGCCACGGACCCGGCCACCGCGAAGCCCTCGGCCTGGGCCTGCTCGCGGGTCGTCGGGTCGGCGTCGAAGCCGGTCACGCGATGTCCGGCCGCGGCGAGCGCGCGCAGCAGTGATCCGCCGATGAGTCCCAGTCCGATGACCGCCACGTCCACCCCGGAACTCTTGCACATCTCTCAAGATCAGCCGTTCGGACAGGGCGGCATCCGCCGTCACAGTTGCCGTTTTAGTCCGTTTTGCGCCTGTGGGAACCGTGATCTTCGCCTTTACCGTTATTCCGTGACTAACCGGGGGAAAGTTCTCATCACGGTCCTCGCCCTGCTGGGCGGGGCGGCCACGCCGGCCTTCGCGCAGACGTCCGACGTCGTGCCCAGTTTCAACGGCTCGGTGCTGACCATCGCGTACGCCGGGACGACCGCCTACCTGGGCGGCGACTTCACGGCCGCGATCGTCGGGAGCAAGAAGATCGCGCGCGGCCACGTCGCCGCCGTCGATGCCCGGACCGGCGCGTTGCTGCCCTGGAACCCCGACGCGGACGGCCGGGTCAAGGCGCTCGTGGTGAACGGGTCGTCGATCTACCTGGCCGGCGACTTCGCCACGGTCGGCGGCAAGAAGCGGGACAGCCTCGCCAAGGTCGACCAGGCCTCCGGCGCGGTGGCGAGCACCTTCAAGCACGCGATCACCGGACGTCCGTACGCCATCGCCGCAGGCTCCGATCGGCTGTACGTCGGTGGCACCATCACCGCCGTCGACGGTCAGGCGCGGGGACGGCTCGCCGCCTTCGACCTTCGCACCGGCGCGCTCGACACCCGGTGGAAGCCGTCGGTCGACGATCAGGTGGAGTCGCTCGCGTCCGGAGGCGGGCGGGTCTACGCCGGCGGCCGGTTCCACAAGGTCAACGGCGTTTCCGGGTACGACCGGCTGGTCGCGCTCGATCCGGCCGGCGCGGCGATCATCCCCGGCTTCAAGCCCCGGCCCCCGGTGATCACGTACGCCATGGCGGTCACCGCCGACGGCGTCTACACCGCGCACGGCGGTCATGGCGGACGGGTCAGCGCCTACACCACGGGCGGGTCACTGCGCTGGTCGGCGACCTTCGACGGGGACGCGCAGGCGATCACCGTACTGGGCGGCACGGTCTACGCCGGCGGGCACTTCGACCGGGCGTGCAGCACCGCGCGGACCGGGACCCAGGGCACGTGCGTCGACGGCTCGGACAACCGGGTGAAGCTCGCGGCGCTCGACGTGGCCGACGGCCACCTGCTGGACTGGACCGCCGACGCGAACGGGGTCGAAGGGGTCCTCGCGCTGGCCGGCAACGCGGACCTCGGTGTGATCGGGATGGGCGGCGCCTTCACCACGGTGGACGGCCGGTCGCAGAAGCGATTCGCGCAGTTCTCCTGACCGACAGCTTTTCTCCCGGCCGCGCGGGGCCGCACCTCTTCGGGCGAGGGTGCGGCCCCGCGCTCATGCCTTGCAGTGGTGCGCCCTCGTCCACGAGGCGACCTCGGCCACCGGGCTCTTCTGGCCGCCCTTGCGCCACGAGGTCAGGTATGTGTACGGCCAGACGACGCCGCGGCGCACCTTCCAGTCGCCGACCTTGGCGCACGGCGGCGAGATGCCGTAATGCAGGTGGCAGACGCCGCTGGCGTTCCCGGTGTGGCCCACCTTGCCCAGCTGCTGGCCGGCCTTGACCCGTACGCCCGCCTTGATGCCGTTCTGCACCTTGCTCAGATGCGAGCCGTAGTAGCGCACGCCGTCGTCGCCGAGCAGGGACACCGACAGCCCGCCGTTGTTCGGCCCGTCCGGCGATCCCTCGACGTAGATGTCCCTCAGGCTGATCTCCAGCACCACGCCGCTGGTCGTGGCCACCACCGGCTCGCCGCAGGCGGCGAAGATGTCGGTCGCCTTGTACTTGGAGTGGGTGGTGTGCCAGTCGGCGTTCGATGTCTTGACCGGGAAGACATACGTCACCTTCGTGGCGGCCGGTGGCGTGGTGGTCGCCGGGGCGCTCGACCGCGACGGCGCCGCGACCCGGCCGGACGGCTCCGGGTCCGGGAAGGACGGCGCCGGGGCCGGGCTCTGCGCCGAGCCGACGAACTGGGGCGTGACCGCGGCGGAGGGGCTGCCGCCGCTGCCACCGCAGCCGGCCAGCAGGACGGTCGCGGCGGTCAGGCCAAGGATGGCTCGGAGCAAAGGCACCGAGTCATCCTGGCAGAACTACCCCGGACCTGCCGACCCGTGGTGGCTAGGCTGGCACCAGGCGGGTGAACGAGGAGGCGTGTTCATGGCGGACGGTCAGCAGGCGTGGCGATCCTCGCCGTACCCGCCTCCCGCCTCCGGCCAGCCGGCCACGCGCCCGCCGTCCGGGTTGTTCCCCGGGCAGCCGCAGCGGCCGGTCTACCGCGAACCCCATCCCGTGCGCGTGGCGTCGGTCCTCGCCGGGATCGGCGCGACGGTGATCTGGCTCGCGCTCTTCGGTGCGCTGGCGCGCAGCCTGGCGACGTACGCGTGGTGGACCCTGGCCGCCGCCGTCACCGCCTGGATCGCCGCCGCGGTGCTCAGTGTGCTCGGCGATCGCGGTGTCGCCGTCGGCGTGGCTCTGGCCAGTGGGCTGGGACTGTCGATCGCGGCCGGCTTCGTGGGCGCGCGATGGATCTCGACGTATGACTGGCCGCTCTGGTGACTGTCCCGGTTTGAGGGGATTCCCGGCGACCGGATGTGCTGTCACCGTCGCGGTGCGAACTGGGTCTTGACGAACGTCCGGAGGGTCGCGAGGCTCGGCATCATGCCCCCGTCACCCGCACGGCTCGACCCCGATCGGCGCCGTCGCCGTCTCGAAGTGCTGGCGGCCCTCGCCCAAGCGAAGTCCCGCGAGGCCGCCCAGTCGAACCGGCTGCACGGCGCACGCCTTCGCGAGCTCATCGCCATGCGTCGTCGCCTGGTGAACTGACTTACATCGCACTAGGGGCGTGGCGCGCCGCGCCCGCCGTTCTTCCCGCTACCGTCACTCGCTGAAGACAAAAGTCGCGTGGGGGGAAATCTTGTCGACTTTCGCTGCCGCCGTTGCACGGGGCAAGAACGGGTGGACGGCGTCCGAGCTGGATTTGACCGGCCTCGCCGACATCGACGAGGTGGTGGACGCGCTGCGTGACGTCGAACCGGACGCCGACGTGGCACTGCTGTTCGTCGAGAGCGACGACCAGTATCTGGCGATCCTGCGCCTGGACGAGGGCGAGGACCTGCGCGTCTTCGGCTCGGACTCGGCGTTCGCGGAGGAGTCACGGATCGGTTCGGTGCTGCTCGGCGAGATCGAGGCGCCGGCGTTGGAGCTCGACGATCTGACGGCCACCGCCGACGATGACGAGGCGGACGAACCGGCCGCCGACCCGGACGCCGATCCGGTCGGCGACGCCGAACTGCTCAACGACCTCGGGATCAACGCGAACCGGCTGCTCAGCCTCTGCGGTCAGGAGGGCATGCTGCCGTCCGACGTGACAGCCGAGATCTGTCAGCGGATCGGGTGCGGCGACGAGGTGGAGGAGCTGCGCGAGGCGTGAGCACCGTGCGGCTCGGCCGGGCCGGTCCGGCGTGAGCCTGGCCGCTTCGCCCCAGCACGAGGCCTGGATGCGCCGGGCCATCCAGGTCGCCACGTCGTCACCGCAGGACGTGCCGGTCGGTGCCGTGCTGCTCGGACCGGACGGTGCCGAGCTGGCCACGGCCGGCAACGAGCGGGAGGCCGTCGGCGATCCGACCGCGCACGCCGAGATCCTGGCGCTGCGGCGGGCGGCGGCGCGCCTGGGCACGTGGCGGCTCGACGGCTGCACGCTGGTGGTGACGCTGGAACCGTGCACGATGTGCGCCGGCGCGATCGTGCTCGCCCGCATCGCCACGCTGGTGTTCGGTGCGTGGGAGCCGAAGACCGGGGCGGTGGGGTCGCTCTGGGACGTCGTGCGCGACCGGCGGCTCAATCACCGGCCCGAGGTGTATTCGTCCGTGCTGGAGGACGAGTGCGCGGCACTGATGCGGGGCTTCTTCCGCTGATCCGGTCCCCGCTGCGGTGGTCGCGCTGCCGAGTCCCGTACCCAAGCGGTGCCGCGACGCCACTCCGGCGCGGCGTCGCGGCAGCAGGCTCAGGAAGCGTCCGCGATCGCGGTCTCCAGACCGATTCGGACCATGTCGCCGAAGCCCTGCTCGCGCTGCGCCGAATCCATCTTGTCGCCGGTCTTGATGTGATCGGAGACGGTCAGGATGGTCAGGGCCTTGGCGCCGTAGCGGGCCGCGATCGTATAGATGGCGGCGGATTCCATCTCGACCGCGAGAACGCCGTAGTCGGCGAGCGCGTCGTAGAGGTCCGGGCGGTCGGTGTAGAAGGCGTCGGCCGCCAGGATCGGGCCCACCCGCATCGCCGTGCCGTGCCGCTCCGCCACGTCGACCGCGGTGCGCAGCAGGCCGAAATCCGCGACCGGCGCGTAGTCGATCAGGCCGTCGAAGCGCGCGCGGTTCATGTTGGAGTCGGTGGCCGAGCCGATCGCCGCGATCACGTCGCCCAGCCGCAGGTCCATGGCGAGCGCGCCGCACGAACCGATCCGGATGACCTTCTTGACGCCGTACTCGTTGATCAGTTCATGGGTGTAGATGGACGCCGATGGCATGCCCATGCCCGAACCCTGCACCGAGACGCGAACGCCCTGGTAGGTGCCGGTGAAGCCGAGCATCCCGCGGACCTGGGTGTAGCACTTGGCGTCCTGCAGGAAGGTCTCGGCGATCCACTTCGCTCGCATCGGGTCGCCGGGGAGGAGGACGGCCTCCGCGATGTCGCCCGGCTGCCCGCCGATGTGCACGCTCATGATTCGTCCCCTTCTCGGTTGCTCATGGCGCCGATCCTGCCAGGTCACAGCGGCCGGGCCGGGGTGGGGCGGGCAACCGAGGGGCCGCCGACGGGCGTCGCCGGGCGTCTAGTAACCTACTTCGCGGTGGTGTGTCCGAGCGGCCTAAGGAGCACGCCTCGAAAGCGTGTGAGGGTTTACGCCCTCCAAGGGTTCAAATCCCTTCACCACCGCCATGGACGCCCGGCGGCTCTGCACGAGTCGCCGGGCGTTTTGCTGTGCTGTGGTTCTTGAGAGCGCCGGCCCCGCGTTCGCGCGCCCGCGCTCTCCGCGCGGCCCTCGTTTTGTGCGGCGTTTGTCTTCGCAGGTCAGGGCGGGTGTCCGGTTTTTCGGGGTGGCGAAAATCGGGCAGATTGTCGTTGCTCTCTGCATCCACCACTTGATCTCATCGACATGGATGAGCTTGCAGCGCTTTCGACGGGCCGAAAGTTACGTATTGTCGCCGGTTCGTCACCGCTGTGGGGCTGTCCGGGCGTCACGCCTCAACCCGGATGCAATGTCGGGGTTGCGTTGCGGATTGGTGTCCGGCGACGTTACGCTGCGTGCCCGCCGGCTCCGTCACCCCGGGCGTGAGCTGCGGTTCCGATGGTTCAGATCAGGCACCGCGCACGTAACAGGCATGTTTCGCCTGGCCGAGGCTTCGTTCACCATCTGAATCAATCACCGGCGGTAATTGTTAGACCACCGCCCAAATAAGACCGGTGTAGCGCAAGTCACCACCCGGAAAACCACCGGATCAGACAATGCGCTCCAACCGGCCGGTGAGAAAGTTTCACAAGATTGCTGGGCGCCGATGCCTGCCGATTGTCCTAGATTTGACATGTGAGAGTTGAGCATCACTGGTGGAATGGCGACGTCCGGCTCGCACGCCGCGACGTCTACATCCGCACCGACGGCAAGCTGTGGGAAGTCGAAGCGCAGATGGGCGGCCCGGACGGCAAGTCGAAGGTGCAGCAGTGTCCAGGACAGGCCTCAGCCATGATCCTGGCAGACGCGTGGCGAGGTTCACGCTGGCGGTGGCGCAAGCTGTAGGCGCCAAGAGCCGGGCTGCGCCGCACGCTCCAACATCATCGGCCAGCCGATTTTCCGATCGGGCCGGACCCTACCCCCAGGGTCCGGCCCGATCGCGTTTCACCGGACCGTTTGTCCGATGACAATCATCCGTCGCGATCTAGCCTGGGTTGCCATTCCCTGGACCAGGAAAGCGATCCCATGCAGGCCACAGTCACCGACCACCGTTCCGACGTCTCCGTCCTGCACCTCAAGGGCGAACTCGACGCCGACACGGCCGGCCAGCTCCATGCGGCGCTCGCCGACCTGCTGGAGAGGCCCGTGCCCCGGATCGTCGTCGACCTGAGCGACCTGAAGTTCTGCGACTCGGTCGGCCTGAGCGCGTTCATCACCAGCAAGCAGGTGATCACCGCGCGCGGCGGTTGGTTGAGCTTCGCGGGCGCGAACCCGTTCCTGAGCCGTCTGCTGGAGACGGTCGGACTGAGCCGCTACTTCGCGATCTTCCCCGAGGTGGACGACGCGATCGCCGCTGCCCAGCTCTGAGTCAGGGCTCGGCTTCCTGCCGGGCGGCCCTCGCCGTACGAAAGGTCTGTCCCGGCTCGCCGCTGACCTCTTCCGGCCGGCCCGCGCGGAAAGCTCTGCAGCCCTCAGCGCCAGGCTCCGCAGATGCGGACGGCCGGACCCGTGGGTCCGGCCGTTTCACGTCTGCCTGATCAAGATGGCGGAGGATACGAGATTCGAACTCGTGAGGGTGTGAACCCAACACGCTTTCCAAGCGTGCGCCCTAGGCCTCTAGGCGAATCCTCCGCCGGACAGCTTACAGACAGCCGCCGGGCGGCTTGCCGGGGAGGGGTGCCTCACGGCGGGCGCGGGCCAGGTACGCTCTGGGGAGCCTCTCGTGCGGCGTGTATCTCGTGAACCTCCCCAGGGCCGGAAGGCAGCAAGGATAAGCGGGCTCTGACGGGTGCACGGGAGGCCCTTTTTTGTCTTGCCCCCGGTCACGCCACGGCAGCGGGACACAGTTGGTTCTTGTCATACCCCCGACGGACAATGGCGCGGTCGTTGAGAGGGGCAGAGCAGAGTGGCACTCGCGCTTTACCGCAAGTACCGGCCGCGGACCTTCGCGGAGGTCATCGGGCAGGAGCACGTCACCGAGCCGTTGTCGCAGGCACTGCGCACCGGCCGGCTGCACCACGCCTATCTCTTCTCCGGGCCGCGCGGCTGCGGCAAGACGTCCAGCGCCCGCATCCTGGCCCGCTCGCTGAACTGTGAGCAGGGCCCGACGCCCGAACCGTGCGGGGTGTGCGCCTCGTGCCGCTCGCTGGCCAACGACGGCGCCGGCTCGATCGACGTGATCGAGATCGACGCGGCCAGCCACGGCGGTGTCGACGACGCGCGTGACCTGCGGGAGAAGGCATTCTTCGCGCCCGCCAGCAGCCGCTACAAGATCTACGTCATCGACGAGGCGCACATGGTCTCGTCGGCCGGCTTCAACGCGCTGCTCAAGCTCGTCGAGGAACCGCCGGAGTACGTGAAGTTCATCTTCGCGACCACCGAGCCGGAAAAGGTGCTCGGCACGATCCGGTCGCGTACACACCACTACCCGTTCCGCCTGATCCCGCCGGCCACCCTCCGGCCTTACCTTCAGCAGCTCACCGAGGCCGAGGGCATCGCGGTCGAGCCCGCCGTCTTCCCGCTGGTGGTGCGCGCCGGCGGCGGCAGCGCCCGGGACACGCTGTCGGTGCTGGACCAGCTGATCGCCGGCGCCGGTCCGGACGGCGTGAGCTATTCGCGGGCGGTCGCGCTGCTCGGCGTCACCGACGTCACCCTGATCGACGAGATGTGCGACGCGCTGGCGGCCGGCGACGGCGCCGCGGCATATTCGACGATCGACCGGGTCGCCGAGGCCGGCCACGACCCGCGCCGTTTCGCCTCTGACCTGCTCGAACGCTTCCGCGACCTAATCATCCTCCAGCAGGTGCCGGACGCGGTGTCCAAGGGTTTGATCGACGGTCCGGCCGACCAGGTCGAGGCGATGACCGCGCAGGCCACCCGTCTGGGCCCGGCGACCCTGTCCCGCTGCGCCGACATCGTGCACAACGGCCTGGTCGAGATGCGCGGCACCACCGCACCGCGTCTGCTGCTCGAGCTGATCACCGCGCGCATGCTGCTGCCCGGCGCCGAGGACTCGACCGGCGCCCTCCTGCAGCGTCTGGAGCGCATGGAGCGGCGTCTCACGCTGAGCGGCGATGCTCCCGTACGGGGTGAGCCCGGCCCCGCCGCGGTGCCTTCCTCGAACGGCGCCGCTGCCATGGCCGACCCGGTCCCCGACAGCGCGCCGGTCAGCGGCGGCGGAGGTCTGTCGGCGGCGCGAGCAGCGGCGGCCGCGGCCGGCAGACGCTCGGCGGGAGCAGCCACCGGCGCCGCCCGGCGACCCGCCGCGGCCCCTTCGCCGGCCGCACCGGCTCAGGCCGGTGAGCAGGACTGGAACGAGATCGCCGACGGCTCTCCGCAGGCAGCCGCGGCTTCACCGACAGCCGCAGCTCCGGGCCCGGCGTCCCCGCCGGCCCCCGGTGCCGTCGAAGCGGATGCCTACGACGACGAGCCGCCCTGGGACGACGAGCCCGAGCCGGACGAGCCCGAGCCGCCGATGCCTCGCGCCCAAGAGCCCGGCCCCGATCCCGCCGCGCCGGCCCCGGTTGCGGCATCCGCACCGCAAGCAGCAACGGCTGCGTCCGCCCCGGAACTTTCCGGCGCGGCGCTCGGCCCGGCAGCTGTTGCGCCGGCGCCCAGCCCGGAATCCGCTGCCGGGGCGCTCGCTGCGCAAACCGCTGCCGGAGCGCTCGCTGCGGAACCAGCTGCCGCGAACTCCGCCTCGACGCCGGCCGCGTCCGGGACACAAGCGGCGGCTGCCTCCGCGCAGCGTGTCGAACCCGCTGCGGCTGTGCCCGACGCTTCCCCGCACCGTGCGGAGCCGGCCGGCGTGATGCCGGACGCTCCCGAGGAGCCCGGGGCGGCCGCGGTCGAGGACGCGGTCCCGGGTCAGCTGACGGCGGCCGCCGTGCGTGAGGTGTGGCCGGAGATCGTCACGGCGATCGGGCGGCAGAGCAAGCGCCTGGCCGCCTTGCTCGCCGGCGCGGTCGTGCGCGACTTCGACGGCCGGACTGTCACCCTGACCTTCCGATACCCGAAGCACGCCGAGATGGTCACCCCGGCCGCGCCGACCGTGGCCAACGCCCTGTACGAGGCCTTGGGCGGCCGATGGGAGATCCGCTGCGAGGTGTCCGGCGAGGGCGGCGCGGTCGCCCCCGCCCCCGCTCCGCGAAGCGCCTCCGGTCGCGGCGCTCGGGCGACCGCGAGTCGCGAGCCCGCCCGCAACGAGGCCCCGACCGGCGTAGGCCCCGGCCGCGCGACGGCGACCGCACCCGGCGCGCAGCAGGCGCAGGCCGCCGCCCCGCGCCAACCGCAGAGTCGCCGGCGCGAGGCCGAGGCCCCCGCGTCCTCGGGCGGCGACGACGATTGGCCAGAGCCGGTAAAGCCAGGCGCCCTGGCCGCGCCGCAGGCTGAACCCGAGACCGAAGAGGACTGGCCGGAGGTCACCCCGATCGGCGCCTCGGCGCCACCCACCGCGGTCCCGGCCGCTCCCGATCCGTCTCGGCCCGAGGCCGCCGGCGGCGGTTCGGCGGGTTCGGGCAGCGCCGCAAGTCATGATCGACCAGCCGACGCGTTCACCGGCCAGGCGCCGGACGTTTCCGCCGTGCAGTCAGCAGCGGGCGCCCAGGGCGGGCAGTTCGACGTTCGCGGTGCGTATCCCGGAGCCGATGCCGGCGGCGGGCAGGCCGCAGGGGATGTTCGCGGCGGGCACCCCGGAGCAGACGCCCGCGACGGGCAGCACGTAGCGGACGCTGGCAGTGGGCAGCGCGCGGGCCACGCCCGCAGCGGGCAGCCGGCAGTGGATGGCAGGCCAGCGTCCGGCGTGGGGAGTGCCGGTGGCGCGGTCGGTTCGCGCGACGAGCGGTCGGCGGCGGGTACTCACGATCCGGCGGGCGGCCGCGCGCAAGCCCCGACGCGGCCAGCCGGCCCGGCAAGCGCGGGCATGGCCGGTGGTGGTGCCGGCGCGGCGGGCATGGCCGGCGGCGGTGCCGGCGCGGTGAGCAGAG
>NZ_CAKUCL010000212.1 GCF_934643405.1 uncultured Actinoplanes sp. | reverse complement strand
CACGTACACCGGCGCGCCGCGCAGCCGCAGCGCCCGCTCGACGATCTCGACCGCCCGGTCC
Source organism: uncultured Actinoplanes sp. (assembly GCF_934643405.1). GTDB lineage: Bacteria > Actinomycetota > Actinomycetes > Mycobacteriales > Micromonosporaceae > Actinoplanes. The sequence goes on along the minus strand of NZ_CAKUCL010000212.1, from coordinate 12,495 downwards.
ACGCCGGCGCAGAAGGATCTCGGCGCGGCGAGCACGATGTCGCGGGGTCCGGTCGCCGCCGCCCACTGCCGCAGCGCCGGCGCCGCCTGCCGCAGCCGGCGCAGGGCCCGGACGCCGCGGACCAGCGTCCCGGGGGACCGCAGTGGCGCGTCGACGCCGTCGCTGACGACCCGCACCGCGGCGAACGCCAGGTCGCCGGCGGCCGCTCGCAGACGGTTCGTCTCCATGTCCACCGCGAGCGCACCCGGCCTGTCCACCGGCCGCGACACCACGTGATCACTGAGCTGGAGGTGTCCGATGTGAACCGTCAGGCCGAGCCGACGCAGCGCGCCAGCGAGCAGCGGCGCGCTCGGGTCCGGCGCCACCACCACGTCCCCCGGCCGCACCGACGGAACCAGTCCCCCGGCCACCCCGGCGATCAGGAACGCGTCGCCCGGCGGCAACGAGGTGCGCGCGCCCATGCCGAGCCGCGCCGCGCCCCCCACGGCCCATCCCTCGATCGCCAGCGGCGTCCCGATGACCGCGGTCATGAGCGGCTCGCCAGGTAGCGGCCGAGGGCGGCAATCGGGAAGACGATCCGGTACAGGTGGTAGTTGATGTAGAAGTCGCCGGGGAAGCCGGTACCGGTGAACTGGGGCTCGTCCCAGGAGCCGTCCTCACGCTGGTTGTCGAGAAGCCAGGCCACGCCCCGTTCGACCGGCTGTGCGGGCGCGCCCGCCGCCAGCAACGCGAGCAGCGCCCACGCGGTCTGCGACGGGGTCGTCGCGCCCCGGCCGATCCATGCCGGGTCCACATAGGAGCGCATGTCCTCGCCCCATCCCCCGTCGAGGTTCTGATGGTCGAGCAGCCAGGTGACGGCCCGGCGGATCGGCGCCGAGTTCCGGTCGATCCCGGCCGCGACCAACGCCGGCACCACCGCGCCGGTGCCGTACACGTGGTTGGCGCCCCACCGGCCGAACCACGAGCCGTCGGTCTCCTGATGGTCCAGCAGCCAGCGGATGCCGCGCCGGGCCGCGGGACCGCCGGCCAGTCCCTCGTGGGCGAGCATCTCCACCACGTGCGCGGTGACGTCGGCCGACGGCGGGTCGATGACCTCACCGAAGTCGCAGAACGGCAGCTTGGTGGGCAACCGGCCGGTGTTGTCCGCGTCGAACGCGGCCCAGCCGCCGTCCTTGCTCTGCATCCCGACGGTCCAGGTGACGCCGCGGTCGATGGCGCCGCGCAGTGCCGCGGGATCGTCGTGCACGACGCGGCGCAGCCCGAGCACGATCTCGGCGGTGTCGTCGGTGTCCGGATAATAGTCGTTGGCGAACTCGAACGCCCAGCCGCCCGGGGCCAGCCCGGGGCGTTGCACCGCCCAGTCGCCCTTGACCGTGATCTCCTCGCCGAGCAGCCAGTCCGCGGCCCTGCGCAGGGCCGGGTCGTCGGCCGGCACCCCGGCGTCGAGCATGGCGTTGATCGCCAGGCTGGTGTCCCAGACCGGCGACTGGCACGCCTCGAGGCGGCGCACCATACCGTCCGGTGTGGACTCGCGGACCAGGAAGCCCTCCAGCCCGGCGAATCCCTTCACCATGGCCGGATGGTCGTCGGGGTAGCCGAGCAGGTGCAGTGCGAGCAGGGAGTACACCCACGGGGGCTGGATGCCGCCCCAGCCGCCGTCGGCCTCCTGCCGCGCCAGGATCCACGCCGCCGCTCGCTCCATGGCTCTCTCCCGCAGACCGCGGTGGGCGTGCCGGCCGTACCAGTGCAAGCCTTTGTCGAGCCGTTGGAAGGCGCCCTTCCAGGTCCACGGCCGCGCCGGCTTCCTCGACGCCACCCCGGCGCGCAGCTCGTCGACGCCGAACGAGACCGGCCGGACGGGGCGGAACGCGTTCACCACGGTCAGCGGCACCACGGTCTGCCGGGCCCAGCACGCCCAGTCGTAGATGTTCAGCGGGAACCACTTGGGTAGGAAGATCAGCTCGGGCGGCATGTCGGGCAGCTCGTCCCAGGACCACAGGCCGAACAGGGCCAGCCAGACCCGGGTGAAGACCCGGGTGCCCTCCAGGCCGCCGTTGGCCAGCACCCATTCCTGCGCCCGTCGCATGTGCGGCGCGTCGACCGGGTCGCCGGCCAGCCGCAGCGCGACCCAGGCCTCGACCGTGGTGGACAGCTGCGGCGGGCCGCCCTCGAACGACGCCCAGGTGCCGTCGTCCCGCTGCTGCGAACGGATCCAGCGGGCCGCCTCCTCGGTCTCCTGGGCCTGCCGGATGCCGAGGAACTCGCGCAGCAGCAGGTCCTCGGCGTCCATGGTGACGTTGGTGGCGAGCTCGCCCTTCCACCAGCCGGCCTCGTCCTGCAGGCCGCGCAGATGACGGACCGCGTTGTCCAGAGCGCCGGCGGCGGGGGGCCGGGTGCGCACCTGCGTGGTCACTCACACCTCCCGGTCGACGATGAAGTGCCCGAGCGCGATCAGCTCGGTCCGGACGTGGTCGGGCAGGGCGATCGCGGCCAGCGCGGCCTCGCCGAGGCGCATCCGCCGGGCCGCCTCCTCCAGCGCCCATTGCCGGCCGCCGGCGCGTTCGACCGCGTCCGCCCGCCTGGCGAAGTCGCCCGGGTCGATCAGCGCGATCGACGGGTCCTGACCGAGCGCATAGCTGATCGGCAGCGACTTCTTGCCGGCCTGCAGGTCGGAGAAGACCGGCTTGCCGGTGACCGCCGGGTCGCCCCAGATCCCGAGCACGTCGTCGACCAGCTGGAAGGACAGACCCACCTGGCTGCCGTACGTCTGGAGCCCCGCGACGGTCTCCGCGGGCGCCCCGGCCAGCACCGCCCCGATGGCCGAGCTCGCCGCCATCAGCGCACCGGTCTTGCCGGCCGCCATGTCCAGGCATTCGGCGACGGTGACGCTCTCCCGGTCCTCGAACGCCAGGTCCTGCACCTGACCGCGGATCAGTTCCCGGGTCGCCTTGGCCAGCATCAGCGCGGCCGGCACGGCGGTCGGCAGCCCGCTGTCCAGCAGCACCTCCTGGGCCAGCCCGAGCAGCGCGTCCCCGGAGAGGATGGCGCTGGACGGCCCCCAGATGGCCCAGACCGTGCCGCGGTGCCGGCGTTCCCGGTCGTGGTCCATCAGGTCGTCGTGCAGCAGCGAGAAATTGTGCACCAGCTCGACCGCGACCGCGCCGGGCAGCCCGATCTCCTCGGGCCCGCCGGTGGCCTGGGCGGACAGCAGCGCCAGCGCGGGCCGGACCGCCTTTCCCCCGCCCCGGTCCGGCCGGCCCTCGGCGTCGATCCAGCCGAAGTGGTAGGCCGCCTGGTGGCGGGTGGTCGCGTCCAGCCGGTCGATCGCCGCCCGCATCGCCGGGGTGATGGCGTCGCGGCTGCGATGAAGGCTTTCCAGCATGGTCGTCATGACGCAACACCATCCAACGTAGACATGGCGCTGCCGGTTGCAGCGCGCCCCGAAGAGGAGTGGTCCAGGACCCCGGCCGCGGCCGTGTCGCCGCTGCGCACCGCGCCCTCCATGGTCGCGGGCCAGCCGGTGGCGGTCCACGCCCCGGCCAGCCACAGCCCGCTCAGCGCGGTGGCCGCGGGCGGGCGCAACCGGGCGGTGCCGGGCGCGGGCCGGAAGGTGGCGTGCCGTTCCCGGGTGACGAAGAAGTCGCGCACCACGGCGCCGCGCGCGGCCGGCAGCAACGCCTCCAGCGCGGGCAGCACCCGGGCGCGTAGCTCGGCCACCGGCAGGTCGATCAGGTCGTCGGCGGCGGACAGCGAGACCGCGATGTACTGGCCGCCGGCCAGGCCGGACTGGGCGGTGCGGTCGAACACCCACTGCAACGGCGAGTCGATGGCGGCCACGAACGGCCGGTCCAGCACCCGGCGGTCGTAGACCGCGTGCACGTTGACGATCGGGGACGTGCCGAGCGAGCCACCGGTGGGCAGCACGCCGGGCGGCAGGATGCGGGCCGCCACGTCCGGCGGGACCGCGCAGACCACCTGGTCGAAGCGGCGGCCGTCGACGTCCCAGCCGCCGTCCACCGGCCGGACCGCGGAAACCCTGGTCGCGGTGCGCACGTCGGCTCCGGCGAACGCCAGGGCGCGCGCGGACGCCGTACCGTGCAGCTCGCCCAGCGGAACCAGCGACCAGCCGATGTCGGACGCCGAGGCCCGGGTCAGCAGGCCGGTCTGGAAGACCTTCGCGGCCAGCGCCAGCGAGGCGTCGCCGGCGGTGGCGTTGAGCGTGGCGACGCCGACCAGGTCCCACATGGTGGCGATGGCGCGGCGGCTCTGCCCGTGGGCGGTCAGCCAGGCGCCGAAGCTCTGCGCGTCGGTGGCCGGCGCGTCCAGGTCGACGCGGCGCAGCGCCAGCGCGGCGGTGACGAAACGCAGACGTTCGGCCACGCTCAACGGCGTGTAGCCGAACAGGGACCGGGCCAGGTGGACCGGCGCGGGCAGGCGGTCGCGGCGCAGCCACACCTCGGGCCGGCCGGGCGCGGCGATCGGAATCGCCAGCCGCGGCTGCACGGTGACGTTCTCGCCGACTCCGAGGCGGTCGAGCAGGCCCAGGTACGCCGTACAACATCGCAGGAAGACATGCTGCCCGTTGTCGACGTCCAGATCGCCGCGCTTGAACGAGTGGGTCAGCCCGCCGAGCCTGGGCCGCCCCTCGAACAGGGTGACCCGCGCGCCGCCGTCCGCGCAGCGCAGCGCCGCGGTGATGCCGGCCAGCCCCCCGCCGATCACGGCGACCTCGGCCGTCACGAGGCCCGTCCGGTGAGTGAGCGCAACGCCACGCCGGCCTTCTCGGCGCCGGACAGCGACACCCGCCGGGTGAAGACCAGGCTCGGGTCGGCCTCGAAGCGGGCCAGCAGCTGCCGGTAGATGCCGGACATGGCCAGGCAGGACGCCTTGCTGCGCCAGTCCAGCAGCGGAGCCAGCCGCAGCCCGTCGCGGTACCAGCCGCGGGCCCGCTGCCCGCTGAACCGGATGAGGGCGCTGAGCCCGCCGTCCTTGTCGACCAGTGCGCCCTGCTCGTCGAGCGTCAGCTCGACGCCGAACCGGTCCAGGTCCTCCTGCGGCAGGTAGACCCGGCCGTTGAGCAGGTCCTCGCGGATGTCGCGCAGGATGTTCGTCTGCTGCAGCGCGATGCCCAGCTGGTCGGCGTAGAGCGGCGCGTCCGGGTGCGGCTTGCTGCCGAAGACGCCCAGGCAGAGCCGGCCCACCGCGCCGGCCACGCAGCGGCAGTAGGAGACCAGGTCGTCGAACGTCTCGTAGTGCCGGCCGGTGACGTCCATCTCGACACCGTCGATCAGCTCGCCGAACGCGCCCAGCGGGATGGGGTAACGCCGGGCCGCGTCGGCCACCGCGACCAGCACCGGGTCGGTGCTGCTGTCGAGGGCGGCCAGCTCGGTGCGCAGCCCGGCCAGCGCGACGGTCTTCGCCTCGGCGGGCAGGTCGCCGTCGCCGATGTCGTCCATCCGGCGGGCCAGCGCGTAGACCGCGCACAGCACGGCGCGCTTGCCGGTGGGCAGCAGCCGGATGCCGTAGTAGAAGTTGCGCGCCTCGCTCCTGGTGATCTCCTCGCACGTGGCGTAGGCCTCGGCCAGCGTCCCGGTCATCGCAGCACCTCCGCGGCGAGGTGCCGCAGCACGTCGGTCCGGCGTGGTCGCGGGGTCACCGCGAGCACGTCGTAGTCGGCCCGGCGGAGGGCGTCGACGGTGGCCAGGCCGCCGGCCAGGAAGCCGGCGACCGCGAGCCGAGCCCAGCCGCGCAGGTCCTTGACCAGCGGGCGGCCCTCGCGGAACAGGGCGGCGGCGCGGCCGGTCTCGAAGGCCAGCAGCTTGCGGACGGCAACGGGCGTCGACGTCGCGTCGAGGTCGGCCGGGGTCACGCCGTACCGGGTCATGTCCTCGACCGGGAGGTAGACGCGGCCCGCCCTCCGGTCCTCCGCGACGTCCTGCCAGTGCTCAACGAGCTGAAGAGCCGTGCAGATCCGGTCCGAGAAGACCACCCTCTCCTCGGTGGTGACGCCGAACACGCCCAGGACGATCCGGCCCACCGGGTCGGCCGAAAGCGTGCAGTACCTCCGGAGGTCGGCGAAGGACGCGTACGACGAGACGCGCTGGTCCTGGCGGTTGGCCTCGACCAGCCGGCGGAACGGCTCGGCGGGCAGGCCGCAGGCCCGCACGGTGGTGGCCAATCGGGCGAGAACCGGCGCCGAGGGGTTGCCGCCGGTCCATATGGTGGCCAGGTCGGCGTCGAAAGCCTCGAGGTTCGCCAACCGGTCACCGATCGATTCATCACCTAGGTCGTCGACAGTTCGGGCGAATCCGTACACAGCCTCCAGATGCGTGCGATATCGGTGCGGTAGTACGCGCAAAGCGACCGGAAAGTTCTCCGTGCGCCGTTTGTCCTCAATGGTCACCGACGGAACAGTGACGACCGTCCCCTTCCCCATCCCTTGAGCTTGCTCCGCCGAGGGGGCCATGATCTGCGCTAGCAGAGGTGGTTATTGCGCGGCTTTTTGTCACGTACGCACAAAACCTCGTCGGTTAGGTGCAGAGATGCGTTCATCGGAATCCGTCGACGACGGCAAGGAACCGGCCGGTTGGACCCGGTTCAGCCCGGAGCTTGATGCCTACCTGGACCGCATCGAGCAGGAGCCCAAGCTCCACGAGATGCTCCCGGTCCTGTTCGGGCGTCTGCCCGCGATGCTGGACGAGGTCCGGGTGATGCTGGCCAACGGCTGGCCCGACTATGCCGACTTCCTGGCCCAGGAACAGGACGAGGTCACCGGCGCGGCCGAGGCCTTCATGCTGTGGCTGATCGACATGGCCGAGCACGGCACCGACCGCCCGCGCGAGCGGCCGGTCGGCAACCAGCTGCAGCTGTTCGAGGAGATCGGCCGGGTGCAGTGGCGCGAGGGCCGCGAGGTCTCCACGCTGCTCTCCGCCTACCAGCTCGGCGCGCGCGTGGCCTGGCGATACGTCTCCGGCGCCGCGCTGGAGACCGGCGTCGAGCCGGACACGCTGGCCGCGCTGGCCGAGGCCGTGTTCGCGTTCGTCGACGAGCTCTCGTCGGCGTCGGCCCGCGGTTATGTGATGGAGCAGTCACAGAGCGCAGCAGAGCGGGAGCTGCTGCGCGATGAGCTGGTCGAACTGCTGCTGTCCGACCGGTCCGACTCGACCGCGGTGCGGGCCGCCGCCATCCGGGCCGGCTGGACCGTGCCCCGCGAGGCCGCGGTCATCCTGCTGACGGTGAACAGCCCGCTGAGCCACGAGGCGCTCAACCGGCTGGACGGCTCGTGCCTGCTGATCCGCCGCCGCACCCTGCTCGGCGCGATCGTGCCCGACCCGGTGCACCCGGGCCGCCGCACCCGGCTGACCCGCCTGCTGGCCGGCACCGGCGCGGTCGTCGGGCACCCGGTCGCGCTGGAACAGCTGCCGGTGAGCATCCAGTTCGCCGAGCTCACCGCGCGGCTGCGGGCCGGCGGCATCCTGACCGACGACCCGGTGTTCGTCGAGGACCACCTGGACGCGCTGATCGTGCACCGCGACGCGAAGCTGCTGGAGACGCTGCGCCAGCAGACCCTGGCCCCGCTCGCCCCGCTGCCGCCCGCCGTGCGGGAGCGGCTCAGCGAGACGCTCAGCGCCTGGCTGCGGCACATGGGCGACCGCCAGGCGGTGGCCGCCGAGCTGCACATCCACCCGCAGACCGTGCGCTACCGGATGACGCAGCTGCACGACGCGTTCGGCCAGGCGCTGGACGACCCGGTCACCCGCACACGGCTCACGCTGGCCCTGGTCTGGGGCACCGCGGCCGACCCGAACGTCCGGCCGTACCTCGGCTCACAGGACCCGGCCCCGCTGCACCACCGGCGGCGCAAGGCCGGCTGAGCCGCCGGCCGTGAGCTCGCCGTAGACGACCTTCATGGCGTCGGCGAGCGCCTCGGCGTCCTCGATCAGCGCCGGGTCGGTGGCCACCCCGATCCGGAACACCCCGGACCAGCTCAGCGCGCCCACCGCGATCGGCACCCCGGGCGCGAGCGGCAGGATCGGGTACGCGCACATCGGCGCGCCGACCAGGCTCAGCGACGCCTCCGGACCCGGCAGGTTCGACACGATCGCCTGGAACATGGCGCCGCCGTAGACGGTGCGGGCGAACCAGGCGTGCACCGGCACCGGCAGCACCGCGCCCGCCGCCCGCATGGCGAAGTTCGAGGCCAGCGTGCGGGTGCCGGAGTACAGGCCGCGGCTGCGCCGGGCGATCTCGGCCAGCCGGGCCCGCTCGCCGCCGTCCACCGGCCCGAGCGGCACCTCGGTCATCACCGCGGCGGTGAGGTTGCCCTCGGCCGCGGCGTCCGGCGGGCGGACCATGAGCGGCACCGAGACCCGCAGCAGCCCGGGCGGCAGGCCGGGCACGGCGGCGGACAGCGCGCCGGCCACCACGGTGAGCACCACGTCGCTGACCCGGACGCCGTCGCGCCGGGCGATCTCGCGGGCGCCCTCCAGCGGTAGGTCGATCGAGGCGAACCCGCGGGCCGGCGTGTTGCCGCTGGGCAGCTTGATCTTCGGGAAGCCGTCGGTGGCGAGCTGGGCCAGGCCGATCGTGGTGGCGGCCGCGCGCCGGACCGGGCCGGGCATCCGCCGCGCCGGGATGTTGGGCGTGTACGGCGGCTCGAGGATGCGCAGCGCCTGGGCCACGGTCCCGACGCCGTCGGCGATCACGTGGTGCACCATGAAGAGCGCGGCCGACCGGCCGGTCTCGACGCCCCGCACGGCCACGAACCGCCACATGGGCCGGTCCCGGGGGAACGGCTCGCCGGCGATGCCGGCGACCAGCTCGTGCAGCGCGGCCATGCCACCCGGCGTGCCGTCCGGCCGGGTCAGGTCGTACTCCGGCACGTGCCAGTCCCAGTCGATGTCCCCGGCCTCCACCCAGCGGGGCCGGCGCCAGCGGCCGCGGAACTCGAGCCGCTGGTGGAAGCGCGGCAGCTCGTCCAGGTGGTCCCCGATGACCTTGACCAGGTCCTCCCGGCCGTACGAGGTGTCCGACGTGTCCATCATCACCATGCCGCCCACGTGCTGCGGCGCCACCGGGGACTCCACGTACAGGAAGAACGCGTCCGGGGCGGCGACCTCGGCCGGGTCGCGCCGCAGCAGCCGGGGCAGCAGGAAGCCCAGCCAGACGACGATCGCGCCGCCCACCGCGTCCAGCAGGAAGTGGTTCGCGGTCGCCATGATCACGAACAGTGTCACGGCCACGTGGACCAGCGACACGAATTGCACCGTACGGGTGTGGTGGAACTTGGCCAGCACGACGCTGACCCACAGCGCCCAGGCCACGTGCAGCGACGGCATCGCGGCCAGCTGGTTGGCGTGCGCGACCAGCGGCGAGCCCCAGGAGAACCAGGTGTGCCCCTCGCGGACCGTGTCGACGAACCCGGTGCCCGCCAGCAGGCGCGGCGGCGCGACCGGGTAGAGCCAGAAGCAGGCGATGCCGAGCACGTTGAGCACCACGAACGAGTCGCGCATCTCGGTGAAACGCTCCGGCCAGCGCCGGTAGACCCAGACGAAGGTGATCGCCGCGGCCACCACGTAGGTGATCGCGTACTCGTAGTTGGCCAGGACGCGCAGCAGGTCGTGCGGCACGAGCCACCGGTTGAGCGCCGGCTCGACGTCGAGATGAAGCCGGCGCTCCAGGTCGAACAGGGCCCGGCCGTTGCGTTCGGCCGCCCGTTCCCGGGCCGGGCCGTGCAGCGCCTGCACCACGCTGTAGAAGCCGAAGACGACCAGGCCGATCGCTATCGAGGGCCAGGGGGACAGCCGCTTGCGCCGGACCGCGCCGCTACCCGCATCCCCCAAGGTCACACACGACTTCTAGCACTTATCCGCGGCCACGGCGAGCGTGGGTGTGATCACCCTGGTTTCTCAAAGGGCGGCGGGTGCCGGGCGCAGTCTCAGGGTCACGCCGGGCATGCGCCGCAGGGCACGCACGCCCCACGCCGCGCAGACTCCGATCGTCAGCGCCGTCAGCACCCCGCTGAGCAGACCCCTCGACAGCAGGCCGAAGTCGACCCCGAAGTGCAGCAGGCCCAGGCTCATCCCGGCGTCGATCAGGCGGGAGACGCCCCACACGATCGCCACCTGGGTGAACATCCGGCGCACGCCCCGATGGGCGAACAGCTGGGCGGGCAGCGACACGAAGTCTCTGGCCAGCCGGATGGTCACCGGTTTGCCGATGGCCGCGCTGCCCAGGAACAGCGCCGCCATCAGCACCGAGCCGAAGACCGGTTGCAAGACGTAGACCAGGGCGCTCGAGGCCACCAGCGCGATCGCGGCCCGGCCGCACAGCATGCCCGCGCAGAGCAGCAGCGTGCCCGGCAGATGCTGGCCGAACATCCGGCGCAGCCCCAGGGTCAGGGCGCACCAGCCGATCACCGCGATCAGGCCCCAGAAAAGACCGGCCGTGTGCAGAAGCACGTAGAGCAGCACCGTGGGGACGGTGACCGTCTCCACGAACATGCGGGCCCCGCGGAGAAGCTGCGGCCTCAACCGTCCGAGCTCGATCACGATTTCGTGTGCGTGCCCGCTCAATGTTGTTTCTCGCTGATCAGAAGTCATCCCAAGTCCGGTGTCGACGACGATTCCGCTACCTGTTCCTGTTCCCCTTTACGGGGCCGAGAAGACATCGGTTCAGAAAGTCGTCCGATTTCTTGGACAACATCCGGCTTTCGTACGGTTGGTGATCTCGACAGGGCCGCCACCCCAATGATCAGCAACGCGCCCGACCCGGCCAAAGCGGCCAGAGCGCCGGTGCTGTTCGGGGGCGTGACCCGGAAAGCTAGCACCCCGAGCGCATAACTTGCCAGGGGGTTCGTGATCGTCATTGCCGCGACCGCCGCGGAAAGTGACCCGGTGGCGAATGCGCCCTGCTCCAGAACCAGCCCGGTCATCGTCGATATGGCCAGGCCATAGCCGGGCCAATCGAGCGCGGTGGCGACCACCCCGCGATGCAGAAGATCGTCGGTGGTCAGTTTGATGAGTACGGCACTGATCGCGAAACAGAGCCCCGCGGCGACCGACACCAGGGTGGCGTGCAGCAGCGGCGGCCGGCCGGCGGCGGCCAGCACGAGCAGGCAGACGAGGCCGGCGGCGAGCGCCGTGGCGACGATCAGCCGGTTGCGATCGGGTTCGCCGTCGACGGGCGAGACCTCGCGGACCAGAACAAAAGTCGCGACTCCGGCGCTGATCATGAGGACGCCGAACCACTCGATGAACATCGGCCAGCGCCGGGCCCAGGCGGTCTGCAACGGCATCGCGAACACCAGCTGGGTGACCAGCAGCGGCTGGATCAGCGCGACCGAGCCCAGATGCAGCGCGGCCGCCTGGATCACGAAACCGAGCAGGTTGGTGGCCCAGCCCATCAGCCACAGCGGGTGACGGACCAGCTTCCTGATCAGCTCGACCAGCGGGCGGACGACGGACTTGCCGATCAGGTCGTCCGCGGTGTGCGTGGCCGTGGCGGTATTCCGCGCGACGTGCTGCTGCAGTGACGCGGAAGCGGCGAACAAGAACCCGGCCAGCAGGCCGAGCGCCACGGCGAAATACAACGGACCCCCCAGTGGCGCGATCTGACCCCGTCGGCACTCCCCGCAGGCTCAGCAGTTGGTTCAAGCTCTGCCGCCTCGCGCCTCAGGCTCCGTTCGCCTCAGGCACCGCCGCCGAATCGCGCACCGAGCCGACGGTACAACCCCGGTAGCGTCCCGCGTATGGCGACGGGCACACGCAGCCAATTCGGGGCGTAGGCCTCCGCGCCGCCCCGCTCGATCATCCGCACGACGCGGTCGGCGACCCGCCCCGCCGGGACGGGGCGAGGGCTCCTTCTTTCGTACGGTCGTCCCCGCCGATCGAAGAAGGCGGTGTCGACGACTCCGGGCACCACGACCCCGACCCGTACCGCGCTGTGGTGCAGCTCGAATCGCAGGCTCTCGGCGAACGCGTCCAGCCCCGCCTTGGTGGCCGAGTAGACCGCCTCCCCCGCCACCCCCATCCGTCCGGCGATCGAGGTGACGTAGATCAGGCACCCCGGACGCCCCCGAAAACCGGGCAGAAGCACCCGGGTGAGGTCGATGTTCGCGCTGAGATTGACCGCGACGAGCCGCGCCGCGTCCGGCGCGGGCATCTCGGCGAACGGACCGGCCCACCCCTGCCCGGCGTTGGCGACCACGATGTCGACCCGCCCGGCTGCGGCGAGGGCGGCCTCGGCGAGGCGGCTCCCGGCCCCCGGCTCGGCGAGGTCGGCGATCAGCGGGGTGGCGTCGAGCCGCGCGAGCGCGGCGGCGTCCCGGCCGTGGGCGAGGACCCGGGCCCCCTTGCCGGCGAGCCGCCGGGCGACCTCCCGCCCGATCCCCGACGAGGCCCCGGTGACCAGCGCCACACTGCCGTCGATGCGCACGCGCCCACTCTAGATCGCCCCACCCCGTCGCACCCCGCAGCGTGGGGACTCCCGCCCGCC
>NZ_CAKUCL010000211.1 GCF_934643405.1 uncultured Actinoplanes sp. | reverse complement strand
CTCGGGGCCGCGGTCGCGGTCGCGTCGATGGTCAGCAGGACCTCGGCGCCGCGCTCGACCGTCCGGCTGACCGTGCACTCGCGCTCCACCGCCGTGCGCATGGCCTTGAGGACGCGCTCGCGGGTGTCCTCGTCCAGGAACGAGAGGTCGGCGTGCAGGCTGACGTGCACCTGCTCGTACTCCCGGACGCCGGGAGCGCGGTCGAAACCGGCCGTGGCCGTGATCCGGGCGTCCTGGCCGGCGCGGCGCGTCACCAGCTCCTCGACCGTGATCGCGGCGCAGCCGGCGGCGGCGACCTGGAGGAGCTCGCCGGGGGTGAACGCCCCGCCGGCGCCGGCGCGGCCGATGCGCACGGTCGCGCCGCGGTCGTTGCGGCCCACGAAATCGTGTGTGCCGACCCGTTCGATCTCCAGCCCAGTCATGCCGCCAACTCTAGCTTCGGGAGTTGTCCACAGGCCGCCGGCGCGGGGTTGTGCGGGCTGTGAGCGGACCGCCACAATGCCTGTCGTCCACTCCAGACGCGCGAAGGGCGGCACCGATGACCGAGGACCAGCTCGACACCAGCGTGCCGCAGACGGCACGGATCTGGAACTACTGGCTGGGCGGCAAGGACAACTTCGCCGTCGACCGCGAGGTCGGCGACCAGATCCGGCAGGCCTTCCCGGACATCGTCGCCAACGCCCGGGCCTCGCGCGCGTTCCTGGTGCGCGCCGTCACCCATGTCACGGCGGAGGCGGGCATCCGGCAGTTCCTCGATCTCGGGACCGGGCTGCCCACCGCGGACAACACGCACGAGGTGGCGCAGCGGATCGCCCCCGAGTCGCGGATCGTCTACGTCGACTTCGATCCCCTGGTCCTGGTGCATGCGCGGGCGTTGCTCACGTCCACGGCGGAGGGCGTCACGCAGTACATCGACGCCGACGGCCGGGACTCGGCGAAGGTGCTCGGCGAGGCGGCCGGCACGCTGGACTTCACCCAGCCGGTCGCGCTGATCATGTCGGGGATCCTGGGCCACATCACGGACGACGACGAGGCCACGAGGATGGTCCGGGAATATCTGGCGGCGCTCGCCCCGGGGAGCTACCTGATCGCCCTCGACGGGTCGCACAGCGTGGAGCACGGGGCGGCCGAGAAGATCTGGAACGAGCAGGCCAACCCGCCGTACGTGTTGCGTAGTTTGCCGCAGTTCGAGCGGTTCTTCGACGGTCTCGAGCTGGTCGAGCCGGGGGTGACGTCGGCGCCGTTGTGGCGGCCGGAGTCAGCGGACGCTCAGCGGCTGGACGTGGCGTGCGGGGTCGGCAAGAAGGTGTGAGACGACCGCGGCGGTCCGCCGGGCCGACGCGAGCGAAGGGCACGGCGGCGCGGGCGGGGTGGACGACGCCGACCGCCGGAGCCCCCGGTGACCGGGGGCCCGGTCGATGGTCACGGCTGGATGGGCAGCGTCTGGCCGGCGAGCAGGCGCTTACCCGCCTCGGCCTTCGCCTTGCCGGGGCTGCTGTGCCACAGCTTGGCGAGCTTCTGGGCGTCCGCGTAGTCGTAGCCGGCCGCGAAGAACTTGTCGATCCGCTTCTGCTCCAGCGCCGCCGCCACGTTGGCCGGCTTGGGCTTGACTGGCAGCTGCTCGTGGGCCAGCAGCTTCCTGCCCGCGGCGAACTTGGCGTCCGTCGGGTCGGACAGCTTCCAGAGCTTGGCCAGCTGCACCGCGTCGTCCCAGTCGTATCCGGCGCCGAAGTACGCCGCGAGCTGCTTCTCGGCGTCCGGGTCGGCGGGGGCGTCGGAGACCGGCGGGTTCGGCGTCGCCGGGAACGGCAACGGCTCGCCGCCCAGCAGCTTGCGCCCGGCCTCGGCCTTCACCGACGCGATGTCGCCGGTGGAGTGCCACAGCCTGGTCAGCTTCTGCGCGTCCTCGTAGTCGTAGCCGGCCTTGAGATAGGCCGCCAACGCCTGCCCGTCGGTGGGCGGGGCGGCCGGGGCCTGCGCCGCCGCCTGGACCACGGCCGCACCCTGTTGCGGGGCCGCGGGGTCGGCGGGCAGCACGGCCGGCAGGTTGGCGATGCCCGCGATCAGCCCGGCGCCCACGACGACGCCGCCGGCCACCTGGACGCCACGCCGGCGCCACCGGTATGTGCGGGACAGCTCCTCGACCCGCGCGTACACGGCCGCCGGGTCCGGGGTCCGGCTCTCATGGGTTTCGAACGTCTCGTTCAGACGGTCCTCGCGGTCGGTCACGACGTCTCCTCGGCTTTCTCGGCGGTCACGTCGACTAAGACGCCGCACGCCGCCGATCTGTGCACCACCGCTGTCGGCTTGTTGCCTGCCGCGCTTGCCGGCAATGCCTATCGTGAGCGGCAACTGGATACCGGCCGGATCGCGCCGGTGGATGGCTGTCGTTCTCGCCGTGACCCCCGCCGGCGAATCCGGCAGCCTCTTTCGCCGGCTGTCATACGGCCTTTTCTATCGTCATCTCGTCACTTTGGGGGAGAGACCATGCCGCGTCTCGGGCACGGACGAGTCATCACCGAGAACGACATCACGACCGCACAGGCCGAACTCGCCGACGCCGGAATCCGGTCGCCGGCCGCGTTCGCCGTCACCCGGCAGGTGGAGGCGCAGAGCTTCGACTTCCTGCTGCCCGCGCTCCAGGAGGACGACGACAATCTCCTGCCGCAGCTGTCCAACATGCCGCAGCTGCTGAAGAACCTGGGCGCGACCATGGTGGACGCGAACGAGGCCGACGAGGACGGCCCCATCCCCGCCGCGTACACGTACTTCGGACAGTTCGTCGACCACGACATCACGCTGGAGATCCAGCAGGGCTTCGGGTCGGCCACCATGAAGCAGCTGCTCGACCCGGCGATGACGCCGCTGGGCCTGGCCGAGATCCGCAACGCGCTGCTCAACCACCGCACGCCCGCGCTGGATCTGGACAGCGTCTACGGCCTGCCGGCGCCGCACGACCCGGCGAACGCCGACAAGATGCGCCTCGGCAAGGTCACCAACCTCAACGGCACCAACCCGCCGCTGCTGCGGCCGCCGGGCAAGGGCGACGACAACGACCTGCCCCGGGAGGGGCGCGACGACGGCAACATCGAGCACGACCGCGCGGCGGTGATCGGCGACCCGCGCAACGACGAGAACCTGATCATCTCGCAGCTGCAGGTGGCGTTCCTCAAGGCGCACAACGCGCTGGTCGACCAGGGCCTGTCGTTCGCCGACGCACGGCGGGTGCTGCGCCAGCACTACCAGCACATCGTGGTGCACGACTTCCTCAAGCGGATCGCCGAGCCGGAGGTCGTCGACGACATCGTGACCAACGGCAACCGCTGGTTCGACCCGATGGCGTCGCCGTTCTTCATGCCGCTCGAATTCTCCGTCGCCGCATACCGGTTCGGTCACTCGATGGTGCGCGGCGCCTACGACTTCAACATCAACTTCAACCTCGGCGCGATTCCGGCCTCGGTCGAGCTCCTGTTCACCTTCACCGCGCTCAGCGGGCAGCTCGGCGACAACGACACCGTCCCGGACAACTGGATCATCCAGTGGGAGAACATCATCGGCGGTGACGCGATGAAGGCGCGCCGGATCGACACCAAGCTCGCCGCCATCGGGGACAAGGCGCTGTTCAATCTGCAGACGCTGACGGGGCAGACCGAGACGCCGCCGGAGGCCGCCCGGCTCGCGGTGCGCAACCTGCTGCGCGGCTACCGGCTGCGGCTGCCCACCGGTCAGGCGGTCGCGGACGCGTTGGGTCTGCCGGTGCTGAGCAAGGACGACATCCTGGCGGTGGCGGCCAACAGCGATCAGCACAACGCGATCGAGGCGGGCGGTTTCGATTCCCGTACGCCGTTGTGGTTCTACGTCCTCGCCGAGGCGCGCCACTTCCACAACGGCGAGCGCCTGGGCCCGGTCGGCAGCACGATCGTCGCCGAGACACTCATCGGCCTGGTCCGCCGCACCGAGGACTCGATCCTGTCGCAGCCCGGCTGGCAGCCCTACCTGCCGTCGGCCACCCCCGGCACGTACGAGCTGGCCGACCTGCTGCACCTGGCCGGCGTGTTCGGCGCCGACCGCGCGCCGCAGACGCCGCGCACGTACCAGGTCCAGCAGGGTGACACGCTCAGCGGCATCGCCGCCGCCCAGCTCGGCGACGCCGGCCGCTGGCCGCAGATCTACGTGCTCAACCGCGCGATCATCCGCAACCCGGACCGCATCTTCCCGGGCCAGGTCTTCGTGCTGCCGCCGGTCAACCCGGTGGGCACCATCCCGCGGCTCTACCGGGTCCGCTCCGGCGACACGCTCAGCGGCATCGCCGCCGCCCAGCTCGGCGGCGCCGGCCGCTGGCCGGAGATCTTCGCGCTGAACCGCGACATCATCGCCAACCCGAACCGCATCTTCGCAGACCAGATCCTGGTCCTGCCGCAGCACTGACGGGTCGCCGACGCCGGGCGCACGCACGCGCGCCCGGCGTCCTCGTCACTTCCCCGCTCGGTTAGGTCGGTGCGCGCCGGGTATGCGGCGGGCATGAGTGAGCAGCCATGGGGCGTGGACGAGAACAACCCGCTCGACGAGGGCAGCGAGCCGACCGCGGCCGGGGGTGCGAACCTCGCCGATCAGCGGGCGGCCGAGGATCCCACCGCGCAGGACGGCACCGATGTGCGGACCAAGGACACACCGCCGGCGTACGACTCGGAGCAGGAGCACGAGCCGCAGGCGGGTGAGCAGGGCGGGCAGCCGAACCTGTCCCCCGACCCCGCGGTGTCCGGTCGTCCCAGCCGGTTCGGTCAGGGCTCGACGGACGACAGCCCGGGCACGCCGTCCGGCCTGTGAGGGTTCCGCCGGACTGTGGGGGTTTGGCCGCGATGATCGCGGGAACGCCGGGCCGATGAGTGACGAACGGATCGACCGGGCCGCCACCGACGAACCGGACGGGACGCCCGCGTACGCGGCCTCGTTGCGGCCGCCCGGTGAGTCGGTCCAGCCGGGCGGGACCCCGGCCGCCACCGACGACGACATCGCGCCGGACGCCGCGCCCACCGACACCGCCGGCGAGGTGGAGACGGGCGCCGGGTACGACGTCGACGCGGTGTCCGGCGACACCGACCTGTACCGACCGGATCGATGATCCGCTGACCCCTGCCCCGTGGTGGATCCGTAAGCTTCGGTCCACTGTCGCGCTCCGACGGCGTACGGGAAAGGGAGGTGGGTTGGTGAAGGGGCAGATCGTCCACTCGCCCGAGGGTGAGCAGATCGTCCTCGCGGACATCGGCATGGTGGAGCTGCTGGACAACCCGGTGGTGCGGATCTGGGATGTGTCGCTGGAACCCGGGCAGACCCATCCCTGGCATCTGCACCACAACCCGTACGTCGTGCTCAGCATGCACGGGTCCGAGGGGCGGATGGACTGGCTGGACGGCAGCAAGCCGCGCTTCCTGAACGAATACCACGGGGGCGCGGTCTATCGGCCGCTCTCGCCGGTGCATCGGCTCACGAACATCGGCGACCGGTTCTATCAGAACCGGCTCGTCGAGCTGAAGGACCTGGGCGAGAACCTCGACTCGCCGGCCGACATCGGCGAGGGCGCGCGCAGCATCCAGGGGCAGCCGCCGGGGCCGCAGCTGGCCGACGGGCGGATGCCGGTGATCGCGCATCCGCACGTCAACGTGTGGATCCTCGCGGTGCCGGCCGGCTCCGCACGCACGCTGGAGCTGCGCTCGGTGCCGCACGTGATCGCCGACGCCGGCGAGCCGGGCGACGTTGCCTTCCATCCGGGCGGCCCGGTGACGCTGCGCAACTCCGGTGCCGGGCCGCGGGAATGGTTCGTCGTCGAGCTGGCCTACTGACCTTTCCCGCGGCCCGGAGGGTCAGATCTCGTGGTTGGCGAGCAGGACGCCGTTCGGGTCGTAGTGCCGGCGCAGCTCGGTCAGCCGCCGCCAGGTCGCGTCGTCGTAGCCGGCGCGCGCGTCCTGGGGGCGCTGGTCGAGGCCCAGGTAGTGCTTGCCGTCCCCGCCCAGGGCGGCCACCAGCCGGCCCGCTTCGGCGAGGGTCGCCGCCTTGCCGTCCGGGTCGAACGCGAACCCGGCGCCGAGCACGTTGTACTCGCCGTCGAGGTGGGAGACCGCGCCGCCGTCGCCGGCCGGGCGGCTCAGCGCGCCGCCGAGGTGGCGCAGCTCCGCGGCGACCAACCCGAAACCGGAGCCGGGGCCGGAAAGCTCGAGCAGCTTGTCGGCGACCGACGGCGTGAGGCCGTCGATCAGGCCGGAGTCGGCGGCGCCCGGGGTCGGGGCCTCCGGGTCCATGTGGATGTGCGGCACCGCGGTGGCCGGCACCCGGGCGAACGTGTCCAGCTCGGGTCGCAGCTCACGCAGCGGTGCCAGGATGCGCTCGGCCTCGTCGTCCCCGGCCAGGATCGCGCCGTCGACGATCGCCCACTGCCGGCCGCGGAACGGGTCCGGGATCTGCGGGATCGGCGGGAACTGTGTGTGCCGGTACGCGGTGGTGACGCTCTCCGGCAGCTCCGCGGTCCACTGCCGCCAGCGGTCCAGCACCTGAGGCGCCGCGGTCAGGTCCCAGGCCAGCATGCCGGCGTAGGCGGTGGCGAACGGCAGCAGCCCGAACTCCATCGCGGTGACCACGCCGAAGTTGCCGCCGCCGCCCCGCAGCGCCCAGAACAGGTCCGCCTCGTGACCGGCGTCGGCCCGCACCTGGGTGCCGTCGGCCAGCACGACCTCGAACGCCGTCACCCGGTTCGAGGCGAGACCGTACTGCCGGCCGTACCAGCTGATGCCGCCGAAGACGTGGTAGCCGACCACGCCGACGTCGACCGCGGAGCCGTGCATGCCGGTCAGGCCGTGCTCGGCGGCGGCCTGGACGACCGGTAGCCAGATCGCGCCGGCCTCGACGCGCGCGGTCCGCGCCTCCGGCCGGATCTCGATGCCGCCGAGCCGCGACATGCGCAGCAGGACGGTGCCGCTCAGGTCGCGCAGCGGGTAGGCGTTGTGCCCGGTGCCCAGCGGCGAGACCCGCAGTCCGGCCTCGCCGGCGGCGCGCAGAACCGCGCTCACCTCGTCGGCCGACTCCGGGACGATGACCGCGGCCGGGCGGAGATCGCTGCTGACCGCCCAGGTCGATCGTGCTTCGTCATAGCCGGCGTCGCCGGGCAGATGAACCGTCGCCGCGGCCTTGCGCAGCGCCGCCCTCGTGTTGTCGTCGCTCATATCCAGTTTTCCTCGCTCGCTCGGTTGCCGCCCACCGGGATCGACGGGGAGAATCCGCGAAGGTTCAGCCGGGTGACGCAGATCCTGTCGTCGCCGGTGCGCGATCAGCCCAGGGCCAGCCGGTCGGGTTTCGCCCCGCCCGGCGATGCCGGCTCGACCGTACGACCGGTCTCCCTGCGCAACGCCGCCACCGGGTCCTCGCCCGCTCCACGTTCACCATCGGCGGGCGCGGGTCCGGCCACCATGTCGGGCACCCGGCCCAGGACGTTGATGACATGTCCGACCACGTCGCGCACGAGCCACGGCCGGCACCGGGTCGGGCGGTCCCAGAGCGGCCGCGCGAGGCTTTCCAGCGTCGCGGCGAAGGAAGCCGTCTCGTCACGGAGGGCCGACAGCCGGCTACTGGTCCGGCTCGCCGGCCAGCGGGAGGGCCACCTCCACCACGGCGCCTCCGGAGGGGGACTGAGCCAGGCGCAGGCGGGCGCCCATCGCCGCGGCCAGCGCGTGGGCCAGCGGAAGCCCCAGGCCGGAGCCCTGGACGCCGGCCGACTCGGCTCCCAGGCGGTCGAACGGCGTCAACGCCCGGTCCAGTTCCTCGGCGGGGATGCCGGGGCCCTCGTCCAGGACGCGCAGGGTCAGCCACCCGTTGTCCCGGGACGTGGAGAGCCAGACGGTCCCGTGGGGACGGTTGTACTTGATGGCGTTGGACAGGACGTTGAGGATCACCTGCATCAAGCGGCGGCGGTCGGCGGAGACCAAGGCGGGAAGGGTCACCGCGGACATGGTGATGTCACGCGAGTCGGCCAGCGGCTCCAGCAATGCCACCACCTCATCGACGACCTCGTCCACCGGTACGGACGTGAGCGTCAGCGGGATGGCACCGCTCTCGATCTTCGCTAGATCCAGGACGTCGTCCAGCAGGGAGATGACGTGCTCGGCCGCGGCGGCGATGCGCTTCTGGGCGGCGTTGCGGCGGCTCTCCGAGAGGTCCAGCGTCTGCAGGAGCTCGACATATCCGGTTATCACCGACATCGGGGTGTGCAGTTCGTGAGCCAGACCCGACAGGAACCAGGACTTCGCGTTGCTCGCGCCCTCGGCCTCCCGCCTGGCCTGCCGCTCCGCGTCGGCGGCGTAGCGGGCCGTCTCGTCCGAGAGATGAAGACACAGTCCCGTGGGCTCCCCGGACGCGTCGGTCAGATACGACAGAGCGGCGGATGCCGGAAATATTCGAGGAGGCCGGGGTGTGGTCGAGGCTGCCGACGGCGACGGGGCCGGGCGCCGCCGTGCGGAGACCTCGTGGACGCCGCCGACCCGCAGCGGGGTCTCGCCGGTCAGGAAGTCGGTCAGCGGGCGTCCCACCACGTCCCGCTGGTGGCACTCCAGCATGTCGCACAAGGCCTGGTTCGCCTGCTGCACCGTGCCGGCCAGATCCAGCAGGGCCATGCCGATGATGTTCGCGTCGAACGCCGTACGGAAGCGCTGTTCGCTGGAGACCAGCCGGGCGCGGGCCCGGGTGTGCTCGACCGCCATCGCGACCAGGTTGGAGCAGTCCTCCAGGATGGCCAGCTCCGCGGCGCTCGGCGCGTGCGGCGTCGGGTAGTACAGCGCGAACGTGCCCGCCACCGCGCCGTCCGCGGAGAGGAACGGCAGGGACCAGGAGGCGCGGATGCCCTCGTTCAGCGCGGCCTCGCGGAACGGGCCGGAGAACAGCGGACTGTTCGCGATGTCCTCCACGATCACCCGGCGGCGATGGTGGACGGCGCTGCCGCAGGAGCCGGACAGCGGCCCGACCGGCAGGTTGTTGATCCACGGCACCCATTCGGGCGCCACGTTCGGCGCGGACGCGGCCCGCAGCATGTCGCCGCTCTCGTCGACGAGCAGGATAACGCAGCGGGTGTCCGGCACCAGCGTGTCGATCTGGCCGGCGATCACGTCGAGCACCTCGCGCAGCGACGCCCCCGAGGTCAGCTGGTCCAGGACGCCGACGTGCAGGCGCAGCAGGCGTTCGGTGGGCGAGCCGGCATCCGGCGCGGGCGTCGGCGGCGACGGGTCGAACTGATAGCCCGCGTGCCGGACGGTCCGCAGCCAGCGCGGTTGCGACAGCTTCTGGCGCAGCCGGCGCACGTGCTCGGTGACGGTCGCGTCGACCTGCCACTCCGGGTTCGTGCCCCACACCTCGGTGAGCAGGCGGGCGCGGCTGAAGGTGTGCCGCGGCGAGGCGGCGAGGAAGGCGAGGAGCTCGAACTCCTTGGTGGTCAGGTCGACCGGGGTGCCGTCGAGGTGGACGGTGCGCGCGTCGAGGTCGATGCGCAGCCCGGGGAACTCCAGCACCCGCGTGCGCGGCTGGGCGCCCGCGCGGCGCAGCACCGACCGCACGCGCGCGGCCAGCTCGCGCGGCGAGAAGGGCTTGACCACGTAGTCGTCGGCGCCCAGGTCCAGCGCGATGACGTGGCCGACCTCGTCGTGCCGGCCGGTCAGCACGATCACCGGCAGGTCGCCGAGTTGCCGGAGGCGCGACAGCACCTGCAGCCCACTCAGCGCCGGCAGGGACAGATCGAGGATCACGAGGTCCGGCCGTACCGAAGTGATCTGCTCCAGCGCCGCGGCTCCGTCCTCGGCCTCGGCGACGGTGAAGCCGTCGGCTTCGAGCTGCCAGGAGACGAGGGTGCGCACCTGCTCCTCGTCGTCGACCACCAGGATGGTCGCTCGCTCATCCGTCATACCGATCGCCGCCCCCCGGGTCAGGGTAACGCTGGTCAGGGGCCATATGTGAGAGGCAGCGTTGTGAACCGGTTGAGAGACATCCCGGTCCGCGAGTGCCAAAGTTCGGTCATGCGGAACGGATTGCTGATCGGGCGCGCGCCGGAATGCGGCCTCCTCGATGGGTTGATCTCCGCGGTGCGGACCGGCGAGAGCCGCGTGCTGGTGATCCACGGTGCCGCCGGGATCGGCAAGTCGGCGCTGCTGGAGCACGCCCGCCACGCCGCCGGTGACCTGCGGGTGCTCGCCGCGGCCGGCGTCGAGGCCGAGACCGAGCTGGCGTTCGCCACGCTGCATCAGCTGTGCGCGCCGCTGCTGGGCCGGGTGCCGCATCTGCCCGAGCCGCAGCGGATCGCGCTGGAGAGGACGTTCGGGCTGCGCGCCTCGGACCCGCCCGATCGTTTCCTGGTCGGCCTCGCGGTGCTGAGCCTGCTGACCGACGCGTCCGCGGACCGGCCGCTGCTCTGCCTGATCGACGAGGCGGATCGCGTGGATCGCGCGTCGGCGCAGGTCCTCGGGTTCGTCGCGCGGCGGCTGCTGGCCGAGTCGATCGGTCTGGTGCTGGCGACCCGGCAGCGCCCTGCCGAGCTGATCGGCCTGCCGCGGCTGGAACTCGCCGGGCTGGCCGACGCCGACGCCGAGACCCTGCTCGGCTCGGTGGTGCCCGCCCGTCTCGACCCGCACATCCGGGGGCGGATCATCGCGGAGGCCCGGGGAAATCCGCTCGCCCTGCGGGCCTTGCCGCAGGGGCTCACCACGACGCAGCTGGCGGGCGGTCTCGGCCTGCTCGACGGCGGTACGGCGCCGGCCTGCCCCGAGTTCGACCGGCTGCCCGAGCAGACCCGCCTGCTCCTGCTGCTCGCCGCGGCCGAGCCGATCGGCGACCCGGTGCTGCTCTGGCGCGCCGCCGAACTGCTCGGCATCGACCCCACTTCCGACGCGGGCACCGAGGACCTGCTGACCATCGAGGAGCGGGTCACCTTCCGTCATCCGTTCCTGCGGCAGGCGGTCTACCAGGCGTCGCGACCGGCGGATCGGTGGGCGGTGCACCGGACGCTGGCCCGGGTGACCGAGGCGCCGGACCATCGCGCCTGGCATCTCGCGAACGCGGCACCGGGCCCCGACGAGACGATCGCGGCCGAGCTCGAACGGTCGGCCGGCCATGCGCGGACCGGTGGCGGGCGGGCCGCTCTGCTGCAACGCTGCGTGCTGCTGACCGGCGACGCGTCACGGCTGGCCGATCGCGCCGTGGCGGCCGCGGACGCCAGCCTGCGGGCCGGGGACGTCGATGCGGCTCGGCGATTCGCGCAGATCGCCGGCCACGAGGCGCAGACCGAGGCGCAGCAGGCGGGGGCCGTGCGGGTTTCCGCTCGCATCGCCTCCGACGACCGGGAGCTGCTGGCGGCGGCGCGGCGGCTCGAGCCGTTCGATCCGGCGGCGGCGCGGGAGACCTACCTGCTGGCGTGGGGTGCGGCGGCCTTCGGCGGCGGATCGGAGCTGCGGACCATTTCCCGTACGGTCGTTCCCCGCCCCAATCCGGCCGGTCCCCTGGATCTGGTCCTCGACGGGTGCGCGGCCCTGGTCAACGACGGGCCGGCCGCCGCGGTCCCGTTGCTGCGACGGGCCATGGCCGCCGCCGGCTCGGTCTCCACCTGGATGTGGGTCGCGGCCGGCGTCATGGGGATCATCGGGGACTCGCGCGCCGCCCGCACGTTCTGTCACCGCGTGGTGGTCGCGGCCCGCGCGGCCGACGCGGTGGCCGACCTGCCGCTGTGCCTGACGCCGTGGGGGTTGCTGCTGGCCCGGACCGGGGACCTGGCCGGCGCCCCCTCGGTGCCGCAGGTGCGGCACCTCGTCGCGGCGTTGCAGGGCCACGGGGAAGCCGGCTGCTGGGCGCCCCTGCAGCACAACGGGCTCGGGCAGTACGAGGCCGCGCTCGGCTGCGACCCGCCGGCGAATCCGGTGACGGCGGCCTGGCTGCTGCCCGAACTGATCGAGGCCGCGGTCCGGGCCGGGGATCCCGGCCGGGCGCGCTCCGCCCTCCACGACCTCGACCCCGGCGACACCGACGAGACGCTCGGCCTGTTCGCCCGGTCGCAGGCCCTGGTCAGCGGCTCGCCGGACGCCTACCGCGAGGCCGTCGACCGGCTGCGGCGCACCGAGTTGCGGCCGGATCTGGCACGGGCGTATCTCGTGCACGGCGAGTGGCTGCGCGGCCAGGGGCTCGTGGCGGCCGCCCGGGAGCAGCTGCGGACGGCGTACGAAATGTTCGTCTCGATCGGGATGGAGGGGTTCGCCGAGCGGGCCCGCCGCGAGTTGCACGCCGCCGGCGACCCCGTGCGCCGGCGCACCGCGGAGACCGAACCGGCCGGCGAGCTGACCGAGCAGGAACGGCAGATAGCGCTGCTGGTGCGCGAGGGTTTCTCGAATCCGGAGGTGGGCGCGCGGCTGTTCCTCAGCCCGCGCACGGTGGAATGGCACTTGCGCAAGGTGTTCGCGAAGCTGTCGATAACCTCCCGGCGCCAGCTGCGGATGGCGATGGCGAGCCCGGACTAGTCCACGGCGGTGGCGAGCATCCGTCGCATCCTGTACGAGGCTGGTCACATCTGTGTCTGAGCTCGTCAGG
>NZ_CAKUCL010000210.1 GCF_934643405.1 uncultured Actinoplanes sp. | reverse complement strand
GCCCTGCACGCGGCGGCGACCGCGGTCGAGCAGGCGGCCGGCGACCTCGCCACGATCATGAACGAGGAGATGGGCAAGCCGGTCGCCGACGCCCGGGAGTCGGTGCTGGCCGGCGTCGGCACGCTGCGGCAGTACGCCGAGCTCGGGCCCACGCACCGGGGGCGCACGCTGGCCGGCGACCAGGCCGCGATCGACCTGATGGCGTACGAGCCGCGCGGGGTGGTCGCGGTGATCACGCCGTGGAACGACCCGGTCGCGGTGGCGTGCGGGCTGCTCGGGGCGGCGCTGGTCACCGGGAACACCGTGGTGCACAAGCCCAGCGAGCGCACCCCGGCGACCGGCGCGCGGCTGGTCGAGCTGCTGGCGCCGCACTTTCCCGACGGCGCGCTGAATCTGGTCAACGGCGACGGCTCGGTGGGTGCGCATCTGGCGTCCGCGCCGGTCGACGTGGTCGCGCAGGTCGGCTCCACCGCGACCGGCCGGTCGATCGCCGCGGCCTGCGCCCGCACCGGCGCGAAGGCGCTGCTGGAGAACGGTGGCGCCGACGCCCTCATCGTCGACGCCGGGGTGGACCCGGCCTGGGCGGCGTCGCAGGCCGCGCTGGGCGCTTTCGCGAACTCGGGGCAGATCTGCGTGTCGGTCGAGCGCGTCTACGTCCACCGTGACCTGGCCGGGCCGTTCCTGGACGCGCTGGCCGGCGAGGCCAAGGCGTGGGAGTCGCGGATCGGGCCGCTGGTCGACCGGCGGCTGCGCGACACGGTGGACCGGCAGGTGCGCGACGCGGTCCGGCTGGGCGCCCGGGCGTTGTCCGGCGGCGAGGCGCCGGGCGGGCCGGGCGCGTTCTACCCGCCCACCGTGCTGGCCGACTGCACCGACGAGATGGCGGTGATGCGCGAGGAGACGTTCGGCCCGGTCGCGCCGGTGATGACGGTGGACTCGTTCGACGAGGGCCTGCGCCGGGCGATCGCCTCGCCGTACGGGCTGGCCGCGTCGGTGCTGACCGCCTCGATGGGCAACGCTCAGCGGGCCTGGCGGTCGCTGCCGGTGGGCACCGTGAAGGTCAACGCGGTCTTCGGCGGGGCGCCGGGCGGCGCCGCGCATCCGCGGCGCGGCAGCGGGCAGGGTTTCGGGTACGGCCCGGAGCTGCTCGACGAGATGACCGCGACGAAGGCCGTGCACCTCGAGGCGCCGCCGGGCGGCTGGTGAGCGTCAGGTCCGGGACAGCCGGCGCGCCGCCTCCTCCACGCCCGGTGGCAGGGGGCGGCGCTGGCGCAACGCCCACGGCAGGTGCCTCACCACGCCGGCCAGCCCGGCCGGGTCGGTGCGCAACGCGGAACCGACCTCCCGCGCGGCCACCGCGGGCGGGCGGCGCAGCAGCGCGGTGAGCACGCGGTTGCGGGTCTCGATGCGGCGTCGCCGCCGCGGGTCGCGCCCACCCGGCTCGGGCAGGTGACGCACCGTCAGGCTCGGCACGTACGACAGATGCCATCCCGCGGCGGCCATGTCCATGGCCAGCAGCGCCTCCTCGCCGTACACGAAAAGCCGTGGCTGGAAGCCGCCCGCCTCCAGGAAGGCATCCCGGCGGACGATCACCGCGCAGGCGAGGAAGCCCAGCACCGACGGGCCGGGCGCGTCCGGCGGGGTGCCCAGGGGCGCGGCGCCCATCTCGGCCGACACCGGATCGAGCCGCCGGTCGGCGCCGACGAGCACCCGGGCGCTCATCAGGCCGGCCCGGGGATGCGCGCGCATCAGGGCCGCCGCGCGGGCCAGCGAACCGGGCTCCCACCACGAGTCGTCGTCGGCGAACGCGACGTACGGCGTCCGCGCGCGGCCCACCCCCACGTTGCGCGCGGCTGCGCCGAGGTTCTCCGGCAGCCGCACCAGCTCGACGCCCGGCACGTCGAGGGGCTCGTCCGAGCCGTTGTCGACCAGGACGACCGGCGCCCGGTGCCGCGGCACCGTCTCGCGCAGGCGGTCCAGGCGATTGCGGGTGGCTACCACCACGGTGACCTCGTCGGTCTCGACCATGGGGCGCGGAGTACCCCCTCGGCAGCTCCGCCAACCCGGTGACACAGCTCACAAATCGCCTGAACGCCCTGCGTATGCCGTACGGGTGACCGCCGCCGGACCGCTGCGGTTCGCAAACTTGTCGGATCCCTTCCGTAAGTTCGCGCGTACTCGGGAGATGACTGTTCGTCGATCCACCGGAGGTCCGCCGATGACGACCCTCGACCACGACGCGGCGGCGGCCGCCACCAGCCGCGCGCTGCGGTCCCAGGAGGAGGTGGAGGCGCACATCCGCGCCATCTGCTTCAAGACCGGCCCGCCGGCCCGCGTCGGCGCCGAACTCGAATGGACCCTGCACCACCGCGCGGCACCGCACCTGCCGCTGGACGCCGCAACGATCCGGCAAGCGCTCGGCCGGCACACCCCGGCCACCCTCGATCCGCCGCAGCCCCCGCAGCCGTTACCGGCCGGCGGCACGCTCACTCTGGAGCCGGGCGGCCAGATCGAGATCTCCTCGGCCCCGGCGGATTCCCTGTCCGCCCTGCACCGGGCCGTCAGCACCGACCTCGCCCACCTCACCGGCCTGCTGGACGCGGCCGGTCTGGCCCTGGGCGAGCACGGCATCGACCCGCACCGCCCGCCCCGCCGCATCCTGCGCACGCCGCGGTACACGGCGATGGAACGCGCCTTCGACGCCCGCGGAGCGCACGGGCGCACGATGATGTGCAGCACCGCGGGCCTCCAGGTCTGCCTCGACGCGGGCCCGGCCGGCGAGCTGCCGGTGCGCTGGGCCGCGGTGCTGGCGCTCGGGCCGCCGCTGATCGCCCTGTTCGCGAACTCGGCCCGGCACGCGGGCCGGGACACCGGCGTGGCGTCGGCCCGGATGGCCGCCTGGTGGGGCATGGACCCGCGGCTCACCCACCCGCCGGTCGGCCCGCCGGACGACCCGGCGGCCGGCTGGGTGCGGTACGCGCTGACCGCTCCCGTGCTGTGCGTGCGGCGGGCGAACGGCCCCTGGGACCCGCCGCCCGGCATGACGCTGCGCGACTGGCTGCACGGCGCCCTGCCCGCGTGCCCGACCGCCGGGGACGTGGAGTACCACCTGAGCCTGCTGTTCCCGCCGGTGCGCCCCCGGGGCTACCTCGAGGTGCGCTACCTCGACGCGCAGCCCGGCCCGGACTGGTTCGCGCCGGTTGCGATGCTCAGCACTCTTCTCGCCGATCCCGCGACCACCGGGGCAGCGTTGGAGCTGGCCACGCCGGTGGCCGGCCGATGGACCGCGGCGTGGCGCCGCGGCCTGGCCGACCGCCGGCTGCGCCGTGCCGCGTCCGCCCTGGCCGGCCTGGCCGTCTCGCGAGGTCTGGACCCGACCGTCGCCGGCACCGTCGACCGGCGCCTGCAAGCCGAGGAGCACCGATGACCGCATCCCTGCGTGACCAGGTAACCCGCGAGCTGACCCGCGCCCGGGACCGGACCGTCGCGCTCACCGAGGCCGTCGACGACGGCGACCTGGTCCGGCAGCACTCGCCGCTGATGTCCCCGCTGGTCTGGGACCTCGCGCACGTCGGCAACCAGGAGGAGCTGTGGCTGGTGCGCGATGTCGGCGGCCGGGAGCCGGTGCGCCGCGACATCGACGAGCTGTACGACGCGTTCAAGCACCCGCGCCGGGACCGGCCGGCGCTGCCGCTGCTCGACCCGGCCCAGGCCCGGCGGTACGTGGCGACCGTGCGGGACAAGGTGTTCGACGTGCTCGACCACGCCCGGCTCGAGGGCACGCCGCTGCTGGAGCACGGGTTCGCCTTCGGCATGATCGTGCAGCACGAGCAGCAGCACGACGAGACCATGCTCGCCACCCATCAGCTGCGCTCCGGCCCGCCCGTGCTGACCGCGCCCGCGCCGCCGCCGGCCTCCGGGTTCCCCGGCGGCGAGGTGCTGATCCCGGCCGGGCCGTTCACGATGGGCACCAGCACCGAACCGTGGGCGCTGGACAACGAACGTCCCGCCCACCGGGTGCACGTCGACGCGTTCCACATCGACCGGGCGCCGGTCACCAACGGGCAGTACGCGCGATTCATCGCGGCCGGCGGCTACGACGACCCGCGCTGGTGGTCCGCCGGCGGGTGGGCGTACCGGCAGCGCGCCGGGCTGACCGCGCCGCTGCACTGGACGCGGGACGGCGACGGCTGGGCGGCCACCAGCTTCGGCCGCACCGCACACGTCGACGACTCGGCGCCCGTCGTGCACGTCTGCTACCACGAGGCGGCCGCGTACGCGAAGTGGGCGGGCAAACGCCTGCCCACCGAGGCGGAGTGGGAGAAGGCGGCCCGCCACGACCCGGCGACCGGGCGGTCCCGGCGCTACCCGTGGGGTGACGAGCCGCCGTCGCCGCGGCACGCCAACCTCGGCCAGCGGCACCTGCGCCCGGCACCGGCCGGCGCCTACCCGGCCGGCGCGTCCCCGGCCGGCGTGCACCAGCTGATCGGCGACGTCTGGGAATGGACGTCGACCGACTTCCACGGCTACCCCGGCTTCGTCGCGTTCCCGTACCGCGAGTACTCGGAGGTCTTCTTCGGCCCCCGGTACAAGGTGCTGCGGGGCGGCTCGTTCGGCACCGACCCGGCCGCCTGCCGGGGCACGTTCCGCAACTGGGACCACCCGATCCGGCGGCAGATCTTCAGCGGCTTCCGCTGCGCCCGGGACGCCGCCTGATGTGCCGCCACCTGGCCTACCTCGGCCCGCCGATCCCGCCCGCGCGGCTGCTGTTCGATCCGCCGCACTCGCTGTGCCACCAGTCGTGGGCGCCGCGGGACATGCGCGGCGGCGGCACCGTCAACGCGGACGGGTTCGGCGCCGGGTGGTACACGCCGGACGGCCCGGTGCGGTACCGGCGGAACACTCCGATGTGGAGCGACGCGACGCTGCCCGCGCTCGCCGCGTCGGTCACGGCGGGCGCGGTGCTTGCCGCGGTACGGTCGGCGACCGCCGGCATGCCGGTGACCGACACCGCCGCCGCGCCGTTGCGCGACGGGCCCTGGCTGTTCAGCCACAACGGCGTCGTCCGGGGCTGGCCGCACTCGGTGGCGAAGACAGCCGCCGCGCTGCCGGTCGAGGACCTGCTCACCCTGGAGGCGCCGACCGACTCGGCGCTGCTCTGGGCGCTGGTCCGCGACCGGCTGCGGGCCGGCGCCCCGCCCGGCCCGGCGGTCGCCGGGGTCGTCGCCGAGGTCTCGCGCGCCGCGCCCGGATCGCGGCTGAATCTCCTGCTCACCGACGGCTCGGCCGTCGTGGCCACCACGGCGGGTCACGCCCTGTCCTACCTGCGGGGCGCGGACGCCGTACTGGTCGCCTCCGAACCTCTCGATGACGACCCCGCCTGGCGGGCCGTGCCGGACCGCACGCTGCTCGTCGCCACCGCCGCGGACGGCGTCACCCTCACCCCGTTGGGAGAGTCATGACCCTCGACGTCTACCTCGATGCCGACGAACTGGACCGTACGCTGCGCAACGACGTGATCGCCGGCCTGACCGCGACGCCGAAGTGGCTGCCGCCGAAGTGGTTCTACGACGCCCGCGGCAGCGAGCTGTTCGAGCGGATCACCGAGCTGCCCGAGTACTACCCGACCCGCACCGAGCGCCGGATCCTGCGCGACCACGCGGCCGGCATCGCCCGGGAGACCGGTGCCCGCACGCTGATCGAGCTGGGCAGCGGGTATTCGACCAAGACGCGGCTGCTGCTCGACGCGCTCACGTCCCTGCGGACGTATGTGGCGATGGACGTCTCCCCCACCGCGCTGACCGAGGCGGCCGGGCGGATCACCGCGGCGTACCCGTCGCTGCGCGTGCACAACGTCGTCGGCGACATCACCCGCCACCTCAAGCACCTGCCGGCCGGCGAGGACCGCATGATCGCCTTCCTGGGCGGCACGATCGGCAACTTCGTGCCGGCCGAGCGGGCCGCCTTCCTGGCCGACGTGCGCGCGGTCCTGGCCGAGGGCGAGCACCTGCTCCTCGGCACCGACCTGGTGAAGGACCCGGCGGTCATCGTGCCGGCCTACGACGACGCGGCCGGGGTGACCGCCGAGTTCAACCGCAACGTGCTGCGCGTGCTGAACCGGCGCCTGGGCGCCGACTTCGACGTCGACGGCTTCGCCCACGTGGCCCTCTGGAACCCCGCCGACGAGTGGGCCGAGATGCGGCTGCGGGCCGGCCGGCCGATGCGGGTCACCATCCCGGGCGTGTCGCTGGTGGTCGGCGTCGCCGCCGGCGAGCAGTTGCGCACCGAGGTCTCGGCGAAGTTCCGCCGCGAGGGCGTCGAGGCCGAGCTGGCCGAGGCGGGTTTCGCCCTGGACCGTTGGTGGACCGACCCGGGCAACCTGTTCGCGGTGTCCCTGGCCCGAGCCGTCTAGGTTCTGTCTCTGAGCGCGGTCGGGTACGGCGTGGAGCCGGTCGAGCATTTCGACGAGGCCGGGGGTGGCTTGGGCGGGTGGCCAGGCCACGCCGTTGCTGGCGCCGGTGTGAAACCGCGTTCTCCAGCGAGGATCACACCCATCGCCGGTTGACGAGGTGGGACGCTGGCGCGGCCGGCCAGGCCCCGGCGCGGCGACCCGGACCCTGAGCGAGTGACGGGATCGGTTGCCGGGTGCCGGCTGCCCGCTCCGGCGTGATCGCTGAGGTCAGCGACCGGCCCCGGCCACGGTGTGGATCTTCGTGGTCGGCCCGCCCCGGGATCGTCCGATTTCGCGTGCCGTCCCGCCACGGCGCACCGACACTCATGATCTAAGAACAGCACCCGGGCGGGCGGTGCTGCCTCGCACCACCAGGCGCGGGGTCTCGGTGCGGACGCTGCGCCGCGACGACGGGTCGGCCATCACCTCCAGGAGGCTCTCGGCGACCTGGGCGCCCAGCGCGTACGTGTTGCGCGACAGGCAGGTCAGCGCCGGGTGCACGATCCGGGTCAGGACCGAGTCGTCGAAGGAGACGATGGACAGCTGCTGCGGCACCGGCACGCCCATCTCCAGGGCCACACCCAGGCCGGCGGCCGCCATCAGGTCGCTGTCGTAGACGATCGCGGTGGGCGGCTGCGGCCGGGACAACAACGCGCGGGTCGCCGCCGCGCCCTGGGCGTCGCTGAAATCGGTCGGCAGCGACTCGCCGGCCTCCAGGCCCCGCGCCGCGCCGTGCTCGCGCAGCGCCTGCATGCGGCGGGCCGTGTGCTGGTAGATGGGCGGCCCGGCCACGTGCGCGATGCGGCGGTGGTCCAGCGCCGCCAGATAGTCGACGATGGTGGTCATCGCCTCGTGGTCGTCCGCCCACACGCTCGCCAGCCGGCCCTGCGACGCGGGCAGCCCCAGGGTGACGGCGGGGATGCCCAGCTCCCGCACCACCGCGAGGCGCGGGTCGTCCACCTGCTGGTCCACCAGCACGAGCCCGTCGACGCGATGCTCCGACGCCCAGTCCCGGTAGAGCGCGATCTCCGCCTCGGTGTCGCGCACCAGCTGCATCTGCACGGCGATCGACCTGGCCGACAACGGGTCCTGCATGCCGTACAGGATCTGGGTGTAGAAATGCTCGGAACCCAGCGTGCGCGGGTCGCGGGCGAGCACCAGCCCGACCGCCCCGGCCTGCGAGCCGCCCAGCGCCCGGGCCGCGCGGTGCGGCCGGAAGTTCATCTCGCGGGCCACCTCGAGGATGCGCGCGCGGGTCTGCTCGCTCACCCCGGGCCGGCCGTTCAACGCGAACGACACCGCGCCGGGCGACACCCCGACCCGCTTGGCGATGTCCGCGATCGTCGGGCGATTTCCCACCGGCACACTCACAGTCAACTAAGCCGCTTTAGGGGCGCAGCGTACGCCTCGACGCACAAAGAATCCAGCCTGGATCTTTATTGACTATAGCGCTTTAGTTCCCCACGATGGCTTCCACCGACGGCATCGGGATCACCTGATGCCCCTGGCGCTGGTCGACGACGACCCACAGGAGCCATGACATGCGTATGAGAAACGCGACCGTCGCCGTGCTGGCGACGCTGACCCTCGGCCTGGCCGGGTGCGGCGGCGCGGGCAAGAGCGACGCCGGCAACAATGACATCACCGGCAGCGTCACGCTGCAGACCTGGGCGCTGACGCCGAAGTTCACCGACTACCTCAACCAGGTGATCGCGGGCTTCGAGGCGAAGTACCCGGGCACGAAGGTGCAGCTGCTCGACCAGCCCGGCGACGGCTACTCGGACAAGGTTCTCTCGCAGGCCTCGACGAACACGCTGCCCGACGTGATCAATTTGCCGCCCGACTACGCCCTCCCGCTCGCCCGGCAGGGCCTGCTCAAGGACATCACCAAGGGACCCGGGGTGGACCTGGCGGCCACCTACGTCGCCGGCGGCATCGACGCGTACAAGTTCAAGGGCGTGGGCGACGGCGTCTACGGCTACCCGTGGTACCTGAACACCGACCTGGACTACTGGAACACCAAGCAGTTCTCCGACTGCGGGCTGGACGCGGCCAAGCCGCCGGCCACCACCGACGAGCTGTTCACGCAGGCGGCCACGATGCACGCCAAGTGCCCCCGCAACTTCCTGATGAGCCGCAGGCCGGACGTCACCGACTTCACCCGGGCGGGCATCCCGATCTTCAGCGAGGACGGCAAGAAGTTCGTCTTCAACAACGATCAGGCCGTCGCCCTCGTCGACAAGTACCGCGACGCGTACCAGAAGGGCCTGATGCCCTCGAGCGTGCTGAACATCGACTACCAGGGCAACTCCAAGCTGTTCACCCAGGGCAAGGTCGCGTGGACCACGGGCGGCGCCACCGGCCTGGCCGACTTCCAGAAGGACAACCCGAGCCTCAAGGGGTCCGTCGCGGTCACCAAAGCGCTCGACACGCCGCCGCTCTACGTGCAGGGCGTGAGCGTGTCGGCCAAGAGCAAGCACCTGGCGACCGCCACGGCGCTGGCCGAGTGGGTCACCAACGCGGACAACCAGAACAAGTTCGGCCACCTGGTCAACATCTTCCCGTCGACCACGGCGTCGGCGTCCGACCCGTACTTCGCCAAGGACGACGGCACCGACCTGGCCAAGGCCCGGGTGCTGGCCTTCGACGAGCTGAAGACCGCGAAGACCCTCATCCCGTACGAGGTCAACGCGGACATGCAGACGGTGCTGGACCAGCAGATCGCCCTGGCCCTGAAGGGCTCGGTGAGCAGCAAGCAGGCGCTGGACGACGCGGTGGCCAAGCTGAACCAGATGCTGGCCCGCCAGAAGTAGCACCGAGGAGGCCGGGGCTCGCCCACGGGCGGGCCCCGGCCGAGGAGACATGGTGAGAACTCATCGCTGGTTCACCCCCTGGGTGCTGCTCATCCCCGCGCTGGTCTGGCTGCTCGGCTTCAGCGTCTGGCCGTCGCTGAACACGCTGCGGCTGTCGTTCACCGACGCGAAGCCGCTGGGCGGCACCAGCGGCTGGGTCGGCCTGCGCAACTACACCGACCTGCTGCACGATTCGCAGGTGTGGAACGCGCTGCTCAACAGCGTGGTCTACATGGTCGTGTGCCTGCCGCTGCTGACCGTGCTGCCGCTGCTCATCGCGATCCTGGTGGAGCGCAAACTCAAAGGCATCGCTTTCTTCCGTACGGCGTTCTACGTCCCGGTCATCGCGTCCGCCGTCGTCGTGGGTCTCATGTGGACGTGGCTCCTCGACGACCGCGGCCTGATCAACAACGTGGCGGGGGCGCTGCACGTGCTGCACCACCCGCTGCCGTTCCTGACCGACCGGTGGCTCGTCGTGCTCAGCGCGATCAGCCTGACGGTGTGGAAGGGCCTCGGCTACTACATGATCGTCTACCTGGCGGCGCTCGGGAACGTGCGCAAGGACCTGCACGAGGCGGCCGCGATGGACGGGGCCGGCGCGGTCCGCCGGTTCTTCACGGTCACGGTTCCCGCCGTACGGCCCACGATGTTCCTGGTCGCGATCCTGGTGAGCGTGGCCGCGTTGCGGGTGTTCTCCGAGCTGTACATCCTGACCGGCGGCAGAGGCGGCCCCGGTGGCGAGGACTCGTCGCTGGTGATGCTGATCCAGCAGTACGCCGGCGGTTTCTTCGGCGACCTGGGCTACGCGTCGGCGCTCAGCGTGCTGCTGTTCGTGGTCACGGTGGTCCCGATGCTGGTGCTGGCCCGCCTGAACAACCGGAGCGCCCGGTGACCACCACCCGCTCAACCACCGGGGCCGCGGTGAGCGCCCGCTCAACCCCTGAATCCCCCACTGACCGCCCACTCGACCGAGCCCACGGTGACCACCCCCGCTCAATCACCGGACGCCGCCGTGACCGCTTCTCTCCGGCTCCGGAGGCCACGGTGACCGCCGGCCCTCAACCAGCGGAGGCCACAGTGACCGCCCGACTCAACCGGAGGCCACGGTGACCGCCCGGCTCGACCACTGGAGGCCACAATGACCGCCAGCCTCCATCAGCGGCCCGTGGCCGCCGGATCCCCGGCGTCCGCGCCGCCGCCGTCCCGGCGCCGCTTCACCGCGATCGGCACCGTCAGCCCCCGCGAACGGGTCGTCCGGTACCTGCTCCTGCTGCTCGTCCTGGTGATCACGCTCGGGCCGTTCCTCTGGGAGCTGTCCACGTCGCTCAAGGGCGCCGGTGAGGACATCTACACCGCCACGCCCAACCTGATCCCGCACGAGCCGACGCTCGGCAACTACGCGCGGGTCGCCGAGTCGATCCCGGTGTGGCGCTACATCGCCAACTCGCTGATCGTGGCGGCGCTGACCGTGGGCGGCAACATCGTCTTCGCGACGCTGGCCGGCTACGCGATCGCCCGGCTGCGGTTCCGCGGCCGCCGCGTCGTGCTCGGGCTCTTCCTGGCCACGCTGGTGCTGCCCGGCGAGGTCACGATCATCTCGCAGTTCGTGACCGTACGGGACCTCGGGCTCGCCGACACGCTGCTGGGCGTGGCCCTGCCCGGCATGGTGGCCGCCCTCAACGTGCTGCTGCTCTACAACGCGTTCCGGATGCTGCCCGACGACATCGACCAGGCCGCGATCGTGGACGGCGCCAACGTCTGGCAGCGCCTGGTCCGGGTGGCCCTGCCGTCGGTGCGCGGCACGCTCGCCGTCGTGGCGATCTTCTCGTTCATCGCCGCCTGGGACGACTTCCTCTGGCCGCTGATCGTGGTGACCACGCCGGAGAAGTACACGTTGACCGTCGGTCTGCAGTACCTGTCCGGCACGTTCGTCCAGGACCAGCGCATGATCGCGGCGGGCACGATGATCGCCTTCATCCCGATCGCGGTGATCTTCAGCGCGCTCCAGCGCTACTTCTTCAAGGGTGTCGAGGAGGGCGGCGTCAAGGGCTGAGCCCCTTGCCGTCCGCCGTCCCCAACAGAAAGCACAACCTCCCCATGCGATTCGGTGTCAACTACACCCCCTCGGCCGGCTGGTTCCACTCCTGGCTGGACCTCGACCCCGCGGCCGTGCGCCGCGACCTGACCGCGATCGCCGCGCTCGGCGTCGACCACATCCGGGTCATGCCGCTGTGGCCGCTGATCCAGCCGAACCGCGGGTTGATCCGCCGGCGCGCGCTCGACGACGTGACGCGTGTTGTTGACATGGCTTGCGAAGTCAACATTGACGTCAATGTTGACGCGTTGCAGGGACACCTCTCCAGCTTCGACTTCGTGCCCGCGTGGCTGGAGTCGTGGCACCGCCGCAACATGTTCACCGACCCGGACGTGGTCGGCTCGCTCGAGGACTACGTGCGGGCGCTCGCCGAGGCGGTCGCCGACCGGCCCAACCTGCTCGGCATCACGCTCGGCAACGAGGTCAACCAGTTCGCCGCGGCGCCGCACCCCACGCCGCACCCGGTGACGCCCGAGGGGGCCGCCGAGTGGCTGCGCCGGCTCACCGCCGCCGCCCGTTCGGCCGCCCCGGCGCATGTGCTGGTCACGCATGCCATGTACGACGCGGCCTGGTACGACGACACCCAGCCGTTCGCGCCGCAGCACGCGGTCGACCACGGGGACGCCACGATCGTGCATTCGTGGGTGTTCAACGGGGCCGCACAGGCGTACGGGGGAATGGGCCGTGGATCGGTTCGCCACGCCGAGTACCTGTGCCGGCTCGCGGCCGCCTGGCACACCGGCCCCGACCGGCCGGTGTGGTTGCAGGAAGTCGGCGCGCCGACCAATGTCGTGGACGTGGCGTCGACGCCGGACTTCCTCGAGAGCACGTTGCGGCACGTGGCCGGGATCGACGGCCTGTACGGCATCACCTGGTGGTGCTCGCACGACGTCGACCGGTCGCTGCTGGACTTCCCCGAGCTCGAGTACGACCTGGGGCTGATCACCAGCGACGGCCGGGTGAAGCCGACCGGCCGCCGGTTCGCCGAGATGATCGAGCAGCTGCGCGACGCGCCGGTCGTCCCGCCGCCCGCGGCCGTCGTGCTGGACGACACGGTCTACGGGCATCGCGCCGCCAGCGCGCCGGGCGGCGACTTCTACCGGTCCTGGCTGGACGCCGCCGGCGACGGGCCGGGCCCGCGCATCGTGCTCGCCTCCCGCGCCGGCGGCGCGCCGCCGGCCGCACAAGCCGGCCACGGGGCTCACGCC
>NZ_CAKUCL010000209.1 GCF_934643405.1 uncultured Actinoplanes sp. | reverse complement strand
GTCCAGGGTCATGGCTGCCGACTCGTGGCCGAGCATCCGCTGCACTCCCTTGATGTTCGCGCCGGCCGCCACAGCGAGGCTCGCGGCGGTGTGCCGTAGGTCGTGGAAGTGCATGCCGGGCACGACCGGTGGGGTGCCTTTGCTGGGGTTGCCGTCGGTGGCGGGTCGCCAGTGGCGGCGGCTGAAGTTGGAGCGGCGGTAAAGGCCGCCGTCGGCGCCGACGAAGACGTGCCGGTGGTCGTGGCTGTCGAGATGCTCGCGTAGCCGGGCGACCAGAAATTCGGGGAGCAGGATGCTGCGGACCGCGGCCGGAGTCTTGGGTGGTCCGAGTTCGAGGTCGCCGGCGACCTCGTGCAGGGCGCCGATGTCGGGGTCGATGTGGATGCGGGCGTCGTCGAGGTTGCAGTTGCAGCGTTGTAGGCCGGCGAGTTCGCCCCAGCGCATGCCGGTGTAGGCGGCGGTGATGACGAGGGTGGCTTCGGGTGTTTTGAGGTGGTCGGCGATCGCGTGGACTTGGGCGGGGGTGGCCCAGGGCCGTTCGGCTTTGGGGGCGGTGGGTGGGCGGAGCCGTCGGCAGGGGTTGATCGTGATGCGGCGTTCTTCGACGGCTTCGCCGGTGAGCATGGACAGCAGGGAGAGGACGTCGGTGACGGTGGCCGGGGCGCGGCGTCGGCTGAGTTCTTTGACCCAGGTTTTGACCATCATGCGGGTGATGGCGTTGAGGGCGGTGTCGCCGAAGCGGGGCAGGATGTGGATTCTCAGGTAGGTCTGGTATTTCGCGGTGGTGCCTTTGCTGACGTCGTGGGCGTCGAGCCATAGGTCGGCCCATTCGCGGAGGGTGATCTTGCCGCTGCTGGGGTCGATGTAGACGTCGTGCTGTTGTTCGGATTCGACGGTGGTGGCGCGGGCGCGGGCGGCTGTTCTGGTGGGGTGGGTGCTGTCGGTGCCGACGGTGCCGTCGGCACGCCGGTAACGAATGCGGAAGCCGTCGCCGCGCTTTTCTACCCAGGCCATGATCTTTCCTTTGGTCAGGTGTGGGATGGGGGTCGACCGCAGTAGTGGTCGGGGTGTCCATGGACGTATCTGTGCGCGGCTCAATCAAGGCCGGCGTGTCCCGCCGAGAGGTGCCGTCGTTGAGGTTGGAGGTCGGGTACCGGCGTGCAGGATCGCGGCGAGATCGGCGGCGGAGAAGCGCAGGTGTCGGCCGACGAAAGTGCTGGGGATCTGCCGGGCCGTGGCCTTCTTGCGCAGCCACGTAGGCGACACCTGCAGCAGGGCAGCGGCCTGGTCCGCGGTGTAGAGCTGCAACGCGTCGTCCGGGCCGGGGTGGTCAGCCATGGTCGTGTCCCGACGGGTGCGCCTGGAAAAGGATCACGTCCTCGTGTTGCAGGAGCCACTGCGGCTGTCCGGCGGCGATTGCGGCACGGACGTTTTTCTGTTGGAAGAACGAGGCCCGGGGGACGAGTCGGCCGTCGCGGACCCCGGCGATCAACGCCGCGCATTCCTCGCGCAGGTGTAGGCCGGCGTTGGTGCCGGCGGCGGTGACCATGCCGGGGATGTCGATGAGTTCGCCGTGGCGGCGGTAGGGGCGGGCGGTCACCGCGACGATGCCGCCAGGGCGCAGGATCGCGGCGGCGCCGGTGAGGATCTGGGTGAAGCCGTCGGCGAGGTGGTCACGGTCGCGGTAGGCGAGGTTGTCCGCACCACCGTACGAGTGGTTGATTTTACGGACCTTGCCGCGGCGGGGTCCGGGGGTGCGGGCGTGTCCGTGGGTGGACGGGCCGTACGGCGGTGAGGTGATCACCAGCGCGATCCGCCCGTGCAGCTCGGGTGGGATGAGGGCGGGCAGGCGCCGGGCGTCGCCTTGCACGATCTGGCCGACGCCGGATGCTCCCTGCGACATGGCCAGGTGCAGGTTGTCGGTCGCGAGCGCCGCCCATCGGGGCTCGTACTCCACCCCGATACCGTGCCGACCCAAGTGCATGGCCTCGACGACGGTGGTGGCGATGCCGGCCATCGGGTCGCACACCCACTCGCCGACTCGGGTGTAGGTGTGGATCAGATAGCGGGCGATCGAGGGCAGCATCTTGCCCGGGTGGGCCATCGACGCCGGCGTGTAGCGGCCACGGCGTTGCTCGCGGGAGCACACCTGTCCGGTCAGGAACACCGAGCCTTGCAGCAGGTTCGGGTCGTTGGCCTGGTCAGGCATCGCTGGCGCCCCCGTCGTTGCGGAAGGCCAGCACCTTGCGATGGGCGCGCCGATGACGGCCGTCGACCAGGGCGGCCGGCAGATCCGCCGGTTCGTCATGCCGGGCGCGCGGCTCGACGTCGGGCAGTGGTGCGGTGAGCACCAGGAACTCTTGCTGCCAACTGAACTCGGCAGCGCGGGCTGCGGCGATGACCGTCGCCCGCAGGCTCCCGGCCCGAGCCGTACCCTCGACATCGCAGTCGGCGGATGTCAGGACGGTGACCAGATAGCCGCCGGCGCGCAGCAGGGACCGCCAGGCGTACATGTCGGTGGCGATGCCGTGCACGTCCATCGGCCCGACCTCGGGGCGCGGCAAAGCCGCGAAGATCAATCGGACCAAGCGGCTGTGGCTCGACGGACGGTCGTCGGATGCCGGCTGCGCAGATCGGCACCTGCAGGCAGGCGCGGTGAACCGGCGGCCCAGGTGATCGGCGGCTCGCTGGACCGTCGGGTGTCCGTCCACCTCGACAACCAGATCACCGACCACACTCAACCAACTGATCAGGCCAGCAACCTCACGGGCGCCAACACCGTGCCAATCCGGCACGACGCGGCCAGCCGAGAAAAGCCGCCGGCTACCCGGCGGCAGGACAACGGCGACCGGTACCGGCACAAGACCGGCCTCGGAAGCCACGGGGTGGTTCTGCGCCATGGGCGTGTAGGCCACGTCCACCGGCGAACGCTGACATCTAGAGATGACTAAGAACAAGATCACGTTGGATCGGACGCCCCCGGAGATTGAGCGCCAGGTGCCGTCACTTGCGGGCGCCAACGTTGCCGCCGTCATGTTCCAAGACGTCTATCTACATCTCTAGCGACGCCCTATGCCGCATCAGCACCGACTGACGCGCTCACCGCGAGAGCGCGGTACCACGAGGCCGGCATCCGTTCGGCGGTGGCACTCAGGGGAGCGAACACGAGCCGTGACCCGGCCAGCGCCGCCGCCACTCTCCCCTGCCGACCGCCCGCCGGAGTGAGGCTGAGCCCGACCGACCGCTGGGGCCAATTGTCGAGCAGCGCCTCGGCCCAGCGGATGTGTTCGAGCCGGGGCGCCGGAAAGACCAGCTTGATCAGGTCCGTGCCCAGTTCGGCCAGGGCCTCCACGCGGTTCCTCAGTTCGCCAGGGCCGGCCGGCGTCGCCGTCAGATGGAGGGCCGGCACCGGTGTCCGGCCGCTGTCCCGGATCGCGGCGACCGCCGTCCGCCCCTCGGCGCTGCGGGGAACCTCGAACTGCACATGGGTGGCCGGGCCGATCGATGGCACTACCTCCCGTACGGTGGCGTGCGGGCCACGGCGCGTGGCCGCGATGACCCTGGCCGACCCGGCTGGAGCCACTGCCTCGTTGGCGGCGACGACCGCGGGGTCGTCCCAGTCCAGCTCGTACCAGAGGTAGCCCGGTGGGTCACCGGGCCGGCCCACTTCGCACACCAGGTGTTCCAGCCGGAAATAACCGACGGCCAGGTCAGGCATCGAGGCCACACACCTGCCGTACCGCACGGGTGACGTCCTCGGCGACGTCCGGGTCGAGCAGGAGGCGATGGTGCAACCACACGCCGCGCGTGGCCGCTTCGGCGGCCACCGGTGCCGGCGCGCGGAACGGGGCATAGGCCGGCGTGTGCGGCCAGGCTGAGTACATCGGTGCCGCGGGTATTCCGGTGGCGGTCAGAGCGCCCGCCACGGCCGCGTTGGCGGATCGCGCCGCCACCTCGCGCGGCAGCCGGATGAGAAACATGTACCGGTCGTGCCGAGTGACGGCGGGATCGGTGCCGACGACCAGGTCCTGCTCGAGTTTGCCCAGCGCCTCGGCAAGCCGGCGCGCGTTGCGGTCACGGATAACGAACAGTTCCTCGTACTCGGGAAGGTGGCCGAGCACCAGAGCAGCCGCGAATTCGCTGATCCGGGCGTTGGTGCCGATCTCGCGATAGTCGTAGCTGCCGCTGCCCCGGGGTCGGCCGCAGTTGGCGATCATCTCGGCGCGGCGGAGAACCTGGGTGTCCGAGCGGACGAGCACGGCGCCGCCGTCGCCACCGGGCAGGAGCTTGGCCGCCTGGAAGCTGAAGGTGGTGAGGTCACCGACGGTGCCGACTCGGCAGGTGTCCCAGCGGGCGGTGGTCGCCTGGGCGCTGTCCTCGATCATGGCGATGCCGTGCCGGTCGCAGAGTTCCCGGGCGGTCGGCAGGTCGACCGGCTGCCCGGCGAGGTGCACCACGATGAACGCCCTGGTACGCGGCCCGATGGCGGCCTTGGCCGCGCTCATGTCCACACACCAGGTCGTGGGGAGAACGTCGACCGGGACAGGCCTGGCGCCGACCGCCACCACGGCCGACGCGGACGAGACGAAGGTGGTGGCCGGCACCAGGACCTCGTCCCCGGCGCCGATGCCGAGCGCCCGAAGCGCCACTTCCAACGCGAGCGTGCCGTTGGCCACGGCGACGCAGCCGGTGGCTCCGTGGTCGCCGGCCAGGCGGGCTTCCAGTTCCTCGGCCATGCCGCCGCCGGACTGCCACCAGTGTCCGCTGGCATAGGCGTCGGTCAGCCTCGTCGCGGCGGCCGACGTCGGCCGGGGCCATGTGGGAAACGGTGTCGTGCGGACGGGGATCTTCAGATCGGTCACAGTCCCTCCTCGACCAAGTGCGCGGTCACGGCGCCGCCCTCGCTCAGCGATCGGGTGAAGAGCTCGCCCAGAGCCACCGACCGGATCGCGGCCCGCGACTGATCCGCCGCTCGCAGCCGCAGTGCCTCGTCCAGCTGGATCAGGTACTCGTCCGGCTGCCGCGGCTGGGCCGCGATGACGTCCCGCCAGCCTCCACCGTCCTGGTCCGACACCCGCAGGCAGGGTCCGGCGACAGTCTGCCGGTCAGGGCTGAAACCGAAGACCGTACGCAGCTCAGCGGTTGCCTTCGAGCCGCAAACCCGGACCGTTACCGAATCCGTCGCCACCGCGCCGTGCCAGGAGGCGCGGACGGACAGCGTCCCGGCAGCAAACCCGGCCAGGCAGTTGACCGTGGCGTACTCGATTGCCGGGGGCGCGCTGGGCGACCCGGCGCCGTACCAGCCGGCTGTCGGCGTTGCGCTGCCAGGCCCCGGCCGGACGCCGCGAGCGAACGCCGTCACCGGCCCAGCCCAGCCGGTGCACCACAGAGCCAGGTCGACCAGGTGGGAGCCCAGGTCCCAGAGCACCCCGGACTCCCAGCCGCCAGCACTCGCGGGTACGCCGGCCCGGCGCGACCAGTCGGCTCGGACCTCGCTGACGACGCCTAGCTCCCCCGTGCGGATGAGGTCGCGGAGACGCTGGACGTCGGGCCGAAAACGGTTGGTGTAGCAGGGAAAAAGCCGCTTGCCTTTGTCCTGGGCCAGTCGCACCAGCTCAGTGGCGTCAGCCGCCGAGGTGACCAGCGGCTTCTCGCAGATGACGTCCATGCCGGCGGTGAGAGCGGCCCGGACGAGGGCAGCGTGTGACCGCGGCGGGGTGCAAATTACGGCAAGGTCGGCCGGTACGTCGGCGAGTTTCCCGGCGTACGGCTCGACCGGGAAAATGCCGGTTACCCGGCGCATGGCGCGCTCGTCGGGGTCCATGACGAGGACGCGACCGATCCCTTCATGCGCGATGAGGCACGGCAGATGAACCCGTTGCGCTATCGCCCCGGCGCCCACTACCACCGTGTTTCGGCCGGGTCGTCTCATGACCGGCTCCCCGACGTGGTGAGCCGGGCGTGGCCCGCCAGGACACCGGTCAGCTCGGCGACCGAGTGGACCAGCTCGTCCGGCCGGGCCGCAGTGAGGGCCGGTGGCAGGCCGGCCCCCCAGGTGCAGGCCACGGTACGGACGCCCGCCGCCTGGCCGGCCCGGATGTCGTTCGGGGAGTCGCCGACCAGCACCGCGCCGGCGGCTTCACCCCGCAACCGGCGTAACAGCCACTGCACCCCGTCCGGCGACGGTTTCGGCGCAGGCGGATCGGACGGCGTGACCAGCTCTGTGCAGTAGCAGTCCAATCCGAGGCGGCCGATGATCTGCTCGGCGCGGGGGCGGTCCTTACCCGTGATGATGCCCATGCGGACGTCCGCCGAGGCCAGCATCGTCAGCATCGGCGATATGCCGGCGAACAGTCGCACGCGGTGTGATCGCGCGACGGAATATTGACGAAACAAGTCGACCATGGCCGTGGGCAACGTCAGTCGTTCGACGATTCGCTCGAACGGCATGCCGGCCATCGCCAGAAATTCGGATACCGGTGGATCACCGCAACCGACGCATTCGGCGAAAGCCTCACGGAACGACTCGACGGCGATCTGTTCGGAGTCGACAAGCGTTCCGTCGAGATCAAACAGCACGCAGATATTCAATCGATCCGCTCCTGCGCGAAGAATGCACCGAGCAGGGCCGAACGGCCGGGTGCCGGCGGAACCGTCGCGTCCAGGCCAGACCGGGTCAGTGCGGAGGTCAATGCGGTGCGCAGCCCGGCCCGGTCGAGCAGCCCTCCGGTCAGGAGAACCGTCCCGACCCCGGCCAGCGAGGCGAGGTCGGTGACGGCCGACACCAGACGTCCGCCGTCCGGCCATGCGGTCAGCCCGTCGCTCAGCAGTTCGCTGTCGTTCGGCAAGGTATCCAACGCCGTCTGCAAGCAGCCGATCCGACCGCAGCGGCAGCGCCGTGCGGTGCCGAGGTTCACCAGGTGACCAATGGTCCGCGCGTCCGGCGCACTGGGCTGGCGTACCCGGCGGTCGATCACCAGGCCGCCGCCGATTCCTG
The DNA here is from genome assembly GCF_934643405.1 of uncultured Actinoplanes sp. Lineage (GTDB taxonomy): Bacteria > Actinomycetota > Actinomycetes > Mycobacteriales > Micromonosporaceae > Actinoplanes. The sequence continues at coordinate 5,663 of NZ_CAKUCL010000209.1, read as the reverse complement.
TGCCCAGAGTCAGAAACAGTAGATCAGCGAGATCGGCCGCGACACCGATCCGAGTCTCTCCCATCATCGCCGCCAGTCCGTCGTCGCAGATGGACAGTGGCGTCGCCGCCGGCACGCCGAGCGCGGACCGCAGATCGTAGCCGATCCACTGCGGCCGGTTCGGCCAGGCGGTGACCACCCCGCGCCGGTCGACCGCGCCCGGGAACGCGACGCCGGCCCTCGTGTCAGGACCGCAGGCCGCCCTCACGACATCTCGCAGTCCACTCAGCCCGGTCACGTTCCGGGTGCCCGTCAAACCTCGTCCGAGTATCCGCACCGTCCCGGCGTCCCGCATGGCGACGCGCCAGCCGGTACCGCCGATGTCGATGGCGACCTCGAGTGTCTCGAGGCGTCCGGGTATCGCGACAATTTCTTGGTCAGCGTCAGGTATTACGCTTTTCCGAATGATTTTCACCCCGTTGCCACATCATCCCTGCCCCCGTCGAGCAGCAACCATCGAATAACGCTCGAATCGCAGATCGTCAGTTATGGATAGAAGGTCAGCTCATTGTGCAACATAAATGCGTTGGACCGTCAAGATCGTGTGATCAAGGCCACTTCGGCGGTACATCCAGCTGAATTCCAGGTAACTTCCCGGCAGTGTGGTGCGATATCGCCTGCATACTTCGCAGCAGTCGACTGAGGTGAACGGTGACGATTGTCCACATCCCAGGATCCAAATCGGTCACTGCTCGAGCACTCTTCCTCGCCGCCGCCGCCGAGGGCGAGACGGTGCTGCGTGGGGCCCTCGACTCGGACGACACGCAGGCGTTCCGGGACGGGTTGCGGAGCCTGGGTTATGCGGTAGCCGAGGGCGAGGACGCCTGGCGGGTAACCGGGCACCGTGACGGTCCGCCTGCAGCGGCTGCCGACGTCTACTGCCGCGACGCGGGCACCGCGGCCCGGTTCCTGCCGGCCCTGGCTGCGCTGGGCCACGGCACGTTCCGGTTCGACGCGTCCGCACAAATGCGCCGGCGCCCGTTCGGGCCGCTCGTCGCCGCCCTGCGCACCCTCGGCGGCGAGGTGACCAGCCAAGGACCCGACGATCGCCAGCCGTTCACCGTCAACGCACGCGGCTTGCAGGGCGGGCACCTGAACCTGGACGGTTCGATTTCGTCGCAGTTCCTGACGGCCCTGCTGATGGCCGCGCCGTCGACCACCGATGGCGTCGAGATCGCCGTCGCCGATCTGGTGTCACGGCCGTACGTCGAGATGACGGTGCAGATGATGGCGGCCTTTGGTGTCGCCGTCGAGTCCGCGGACGACGTCTACCGGATCCGGCCGCAGCGGTACAGGGCGACTGACTACGTCATCGAGCCGGACGCCTCGACGGCCAGCTACTTCTTCGCCGCCGCCGCACTGACCGGCAACAGCGTCACGGTTCCGCGTCTCGGACGCTGCGCGATGCAGGGCGATCTCCGCTTCGTCGAGGTGCTGCGCGCGATGGGCGCCGAGGTGACCGTCGACGACGGACGCACCACGGTCGCTGGCGCCGGCCGGCTGTCGGGGCTCACAGTGAACATGCGCGACATCTCCGACACCATGCCCACGCTGGCCGCGATCGCGCCGTTCGCGGACTCCCCGGTGCGGATCGAGGACGTCTACAACACGCGGGTCAAAGAGTGCGACCGCCTCGAGGCCTGTGCGGTCAACCTCCGCGCCATGGGTATCAAGGTCGACGCCGGCACCGACTGGATCGAAATCCAGCCGGGCGTGCCGCACGGCGCCGTGGTCGACTGCCACGCCGACCACCGGATCGCGATGGCGTTCAGCGTGACCGGCCTGCGCAGCCCTGCCCTCACATTGGACGACCCCGACTGCGTCCGGAAGACCTTTCCCGGTTTCCACCGTGCGTTCGGCGAGCTCCGCCGCGAATGGAGCCTGGAAGCCATATAAGGGCGTGAATGCGCTGTTCCGGCGCAGGGCTGATCCCACAAATTGATACAGGTCTTGATCTCGCCGAGCGCCCGAAGATAGAGTCACAAGCGTCACCAAAACGAGCGGCACAAATCTTCGGGGGATCCGCAGCTCATGGACAGACGTGTCTTGCTGGCACTCGACTATGCCCAGGAACGCATTTCCACCGGCGAATTCGAAGGCGGCTGGGTCGGCGGAAGTCTCACCGCCGGACTCGGTCATCCGCGGTCTGATGTCGACGTTTTCCTGCTGCATGACGAGCCGAGCAATCCACCGGTCGAACAGGTGCTCCGGGACGGTGTCCGCATCGATGTGGAATACCGCCAGATCGGCGAGATCACCGCGTTGCACGCGGGCCTGGCCGGGCTCACCGACGATCCGCGCGAGGGACTCGACGACGTGCTGTCGCTGTCCCGCCTGGACGACGCCGCCCGCCTGTTCTACGCGGTTCCAGCCGCCACCGGCAACGGGCCGGAGCTGATTGCAGCCGTCCGCGAACGGGAGACCGAGTTGCGCCGCAGCCGGCTGATGCGATGCGCCTCGATCTTCTCCAGCAAGACCGAGGACGTCCAGGGTGCCGTCGAGGCCGGCGATCCCCGCCAGCAGCTGGAAATCTCCGGACGCCTCCTGCACGAGGCCGTCGAGGCGTACACGGCGGGCGCCGGCCAATACTACGTGGGACACAAGTGGGCGTTCACCAAGCTGGAGGCGACCCGACACCACGCATGGCTGCGCCGGCGTCTGGAAGACCTGATGTTCGAGACCTCACTGGCCCGGGCCGCGGAAATCACCTCCGGCCGGGTCGCCCTAGCCCAGCAGCTGATGGGCGCCGCCTTCGCGCTGGGCTGGGACCAGCCGAAGGCCGACGACTGGGCCGCATACCCGGACGCCGGTGCTCCCGAATGGCGGGCCGACCCGCAGTGGACGCCGATCCGCTTCGGTGCCACCGTCCTGCTCGAGGGGCTCGACAAGACCAAGCACCTGCAGATGACACCGCTCGGTCTGTTGTTGTGGACGCTGGCCGTCCGCCTGACGTCCACCGACGCCTGCCGCGCGCTTGTAGATCTGGCGTCCTCGGGTCAGGATCCGGTGCCGGAAAGCACCGAGGTGGCAAATTACCTCAGGCTCCTGGGCGACCGGGGCCTGCTCCAGCCGATCGGCTAATAGATTTCGAACGCGAGCCTCGCGTTCGGTTAATTCTATCGATGGGGGGAGGGAAATCATGGGTAACATCGTCGTGGTCGAGGCCGTCAAGAGCGTCGCCAAGTGATCTGAGGCCGGGGCCCGCCATTCCGAGCGGGCCTCGGCCGATCGCTCCCGAGAAACAGCGTGATCCATGACCATTGAATCATCCATTGAAAAGGCTCCCTCGCTTCCACCGGTCGCCCGTGCGATCATGGCTGGTTTCGGGATCTCGTATTTCGGCACCGGGCTGATCCTGCCGGTCAATGCCATTTATCTCTCGGAGGTGCGCGGCTTTCCGTCAGCGACGGTGGCCGCCTTCTTCCTACTTCTGCCCGTGGCTGGGCTGATCGGTGGTTTCTCCGCCGGCCGTTCGGTGGATCGCATCGGGAGCCGGTCCGTCGGTGTCATCGGCTTCGTGCTGCAGAGCACCGGCTGGATACTCGTGCCGTTCGCTCCCGGATCCGCCGGTGTCGGAGCGGCCGCGGTGCTGGCCGGGCTCGGCGCCGGCGTCGCCGCCGCGGCCCTGAGGTCGCAGCTCGCCCTGGTGGTGCCGAGCAAGCAGCGTAGCCGGGCCTTCGCCGTCCGCAACGTAGTGACCAACCTGGGCGCCGCCGCCGGAGCATGCGTGGTCGCCGCGCTCGCCGCTCTGGCGACCGAGGTTCCCTACCGAACGCTGTACGTTCTCGATGCGTTGTCCTACCTCGTCTTCGGCGTCGTCATGTGGCGGGTCACCCGGCAGGCCGCGATCCTTCGGAAGACCTTCGACGTGTCCCGAGCCAGCGTGCTTCGGCGTCCTGGCGTCGTTGCCGGACTTCTCGGGCACCTGCTCGTGTTCGCCTTCGGCCTGGCGTCGTTCGAGTCGGCGTTGCCCCTGCTGCTACGGGACCTGCTGTATCAGCCGCTGACCCTGGTCAGCATCGCGCTGGCCGTCTCGACGATCGTCGCGGTGGTGGCGCAGCTGCCGATCGAACGGGCTCTGCGGCGGTTCCCGGTACGCGCGAAGTTCGCCTGGCACACCGGCTGTTGGATGGTCGCGTGGCTGCTCGGCGTGACCGCGGGTGCCACCTCCGGCGGACTGCGCAGCGCCCTCGTCCTGGGAATGATGCTCGCGTTCTCGGCGGGCGCCTGCGTGTACGAGGCGGTGTTCCAGCCGCACTTCGCGGACATCGTTCCGGCCGGGCAGATCGGCCGGGCCAACGGGCTGCTATCCGTCGCGTACAACCTCGGCACGATCCTCGGCTCCTCCGGCCTGGTATACCTGGTCACCCGGCTGACGGCCGCATGGCAGATGTTCGCCGTCCTGGCCTTCGGCGCGATCGCGTCCGCCGTCGCGCTGTTCAAGTTCGCCGCTGCCCCGCTGGTCCCCGCCGAGAGTCGTTGATGGAAGTCTCCGTGCCTGACCTCGCCCTGGTCGTGGTGAAGCCCGACGGCGTGCACCAGCGCCTCACCCCGGCCGTCCTTGAGTTCCTGGCCGCCCGCGGCTTCGAGCCCCTGTCGGCCGTCACGCTTCACCTGACTCCTGACCTGCGGGGCCGCCTGTACGCCACGACGCGCACCGGCGGGCGCCTCGACTGGGAGTTGAATGCCGTCCTCTATACGCTCGGGCCGGTTACCGCAGTCCTCCTGCGGGGCTCGGCCACCGGACACGGCCACCAGGACGCGGCCACCCATCTGTCGGCCGGCCTGAAGGGGCACTTCCTGCCCACCCGCGCCCGGCCCGGAACCCTCCGCGGCGACCTCCCGTCGCTGAACCCGATCTTCAACCTGGTGCACGCATCCGACGACGAGCGGGAACTCGCCCGCGAAGTGACGGTCCTCTTCGGCCGGACCGCGGCCGAAGTGCTGACCACGCCGGACCTGACCGCGGTGCGAACGGCCGGACCGGCTCGGCCGCTGGACCACTGGCGAGTGGCTGGTTCCGTGATCGCGCGCCTGCTCCGCCCCACCGACGTCGACAAGGCGTGGCGCTTGTTGTCGGACGTAGGCTGGCCAGGAGCCGCCGCGAGCCGCCGGGAAGCGTTCGCGGCGGTCCGCCGCGCCCGCGAGGACCTCCTGCCCGAACTGGCGACGTCCCCGGCGGCCGTGACCGCCGGGCTTCCCGCGCTGTTGGCCGGCCGCGAGGACAAGCTGCCGGGCTTCGCCCGCTTCCACGCGGCCGCCACCGCGGTCCCGGCGCCACCTTCACAGTGGGACACCTACCTCACCTACACCTCGCTGCACTACCTCGACCTCTCCCTGGAGATTCCTCATGAGCAGTGACGCCCTCGTCGTCGGTGGCGGTGTCATCGGCAAGAGCATCAGCCTGGCTTTGGCCGCGGCCGGGAGATCGGTCGTATGCGTCGGCAACGGACCGACTCCGGCCGGGACGGCGTCGACCGCGGCCGGTGCCATGCTCGGCGTCCTCGGCGAGGTGACCACCGACGCCACTGGCGAGCTCGACCTGGCCGAGTTGCACTTCCGGAACGAGTCCGCCCGCCGATACGCGGCCTTTCTCGACCGGATCGCCGACCGGTCCGGCGTCG
>NZ_CAKUCL010000208.1 GCF_934643405.1 uncultured Actinoplanes sp. | reverse complement strand
CCACGACCGCGTCGTCGCGAAAGACTCCGAAAAATCGGAAATGTCCGGAAGGGCGGCGCGGGTCGTGGGCGCGGCTGGCGGCGGCGCGGGGCCGGCGCGGGTCGTGGACCGGGGCGGCGGTGCGACGACGGGGCGCGTCGCGGATGCGGTGGTGTCCGGCGGCGCGGGGGTGGGGCGCGTCGTGGACGCGGTGGTGTTCGACGGGGTGGACTTCTCGTATCCGGGCGGTCAGGCGGTGCTGCGCGACGTCTCGTTCCGGGTGGGGCGCGGGTCACGGGTGGCGCTGGTCGGGCCCTCGGGAGCGGGCAAGTCGACGGTGCTGGCGCTGATCGAGCGGTTCTACGACGTGACCGCCGGCAGCGTGCGGGTCGACGGCGCGGACGTGCGTGATCTGCCTCGCGACGGGCTGCGCGCCCGGCTCGGCTACGTCGAGCAGGAGGCGCCCGTGCTGGCCGGGACCCTGCGCGACAACCTTCTGCTCACCCGGCCCGGCGCCACCGAGACGCAGCTGCGGGCCGCGCTGGCCGAGGTCAATCTCGGCGGCCTCGCCGAGCGCTCCCCGGACGGCCTGGACGTGCAGGTCGGCGAGGGCGGCGTGCTTCTCTCCGGCGGCGAGCGGCAACGCCTGGCCATCGCCCGTACGCTGCTGGCGAACGCGCCCATCCTGCTGCTCGACGAGCCCACCAGCAACCTCGACGCCCGCAACGAGGCGGCCCTGCGGGAGGCGATCGCGGCCGCGGCCGTACGCCGCACCCTGATCGTCGTGGCCCACCGGCTGAGCACCGTCGTCGACTCGGATGTGATCGTCGTGCTGGATCAGGGGCGGGTGGTCGCCACCGGCACCCACCAGGAGTTGCTCGCCACCGATGCCCTGTACCGCGAGCTGGCCACCCATCAGCTGCTGGTGTCGTGACCAACCGCTCAGGAAAATGAAGTAGCGTTGCGCGCCATGGGTGTGTCGCAGCGGCTCAAGGGCCGGTTCCGCAAATTTCTCCAGCGTCCGGGCACGACGGTGGATCTCGGCCCGTTCCGCAAGCGCCTGCCGGACATCGAGGCCCGTGAGGAGGCGCTGCGGGAGCTCGACGACGAGGCGCTGACCGCGGCGGCCCAGGAGGCCACCGGCCTCACCGAGATCTGCGCGGTTGGCCGGGAGGCGGCCCGGCGCGCTCTCGATCAGCGGCCGTACGACGTGCAGCTGCTCGGTGCCATGGCGCTGCTGTCCGACAAGGTCGCCGAGATGGCCACCGGTGAGGGCAAGACGCTCACCGCCGCCGTCGCCGCCTACGGGCATGTGCGGATGGGCCGCGGGCCGGTGCACGTCCTCACCGTCAACGACTATCTGGCCCGCCGCGACGCGGAGTGGATGGAACCGGTCTACAAGCTGCTCGGCCTCAGCGTCGGCTGGGTCACCGAGGCGTCCACCCACTCCGAGCGCCGCGAGGCGTACCTCAACGACGTCACCTACGTGTCGGTGAGCGAGGCCGGCTTCGACTACCTGCGCGACCAGCTGGTCACCGACATCGAGGACCGGGTGCAGCGCGAGCTGTCCACCGCGATCGTCGACGAGGCCGACTCGATCCTGATCGACGAGGCCCGGGTGCCGATGGTGCTGGCCGGCAGCATCGCCACCGAGAGCGACCCGGTGCACGAGGCGGCGGCGCTGGTCCGCGACCTGAGGGCGGGCAAGGACTACGAGGTGGCCGAGGACGGCCGCAGCGTGGCCTTCACCGACGCCGGCCTGAAGAGGGTCGAGGAGAAGCTCGGCGGCATCGACCTGTACGCGGACGACCAGGTGGCCCACCTCTCCGCGGTGAACGTGGCCCTGCACGCGCAGACGCTGCTGCGCCGTGACGTCGACTACATCGTGCGCAACGGCACGGTGGAGCTGATCGACGAGATGCGCGGCCGGGTCGCGCAGCGCCGCCGCTGGCCGGACGGCCTGCAGGCCGCGGTCGAGGCGAAGGAGGGGCTGACCGCCACCGCCGAGGGCGAGGTCCTCGACACCATCACCGTGCAGGCCTACATCGCGCTCTACCGGCACGTGTGCGGCATGACGGCGACCGCGGTGCACGTGGGCGAGCAGCTGCGGGAGTACTTCAAGCTCGAGGTCGCGGTCATCCCGCCGAACACGCCGAACATCCGCGAGGACGAGCCGGACCGCATCTACTCGGCGCACGACATGCGCGACGAGGCCCTGGTCGAGGAGATCAAGCTGGCCCACGAGAAGGGCCGGCCGGTGCTGATCGGCACCCTCGACGTGAAGGCGTCGGAGCTGCTGGCCAAGCAGCTGGCCGCGGCCGGCGTGCCGTCGAACGTGCTGAACGCGAAGAACGACGCCGAGGAGGCGGCCATCATCGCCGAGGCGGGCGCGCTCGGCGCGGTCACCGTCTCCACCCAGATGGCCGGCCGGGGCGTCGACATCCGGCTGGGCGGCAGCGACGAGGCGGACCGCGACCGGGTCGTCGAGCTCGGCGGCCTCTACGTCATCGGCTCGGGCCGGCACGACAGCCGCCGGGTGGACGACCAGCTGCGGGGCCGCGCCGGCCGGCAGGGCGACCCCGGTGGCTCGGTGTTCTTCGTCAGCCTCGAGGACGAGCTGGTCACCCGCCACGCGGGCGACATCCTGCCCGCCTCGCCGCGGATGGACATGGACGGCGTGGTGCACGACGACCAGGTGGACTACGCGGTCGAGCACGCCCAGCGGGTCGCCGAGGGCGTCAACCACGAGATCCACCGGAACACGTGGCGCTACAGCGTGGTGATCGAGCAGCAGCGCATCGCCCTGGCCGAGCGCCGGGAGCGGCTGCTCACCTCCGAGATCGCCGCGATCATGCTGCTCGAGCGGTCGCCGGAGAAGGCCAAGGAGACCGACGAGGACGTGCTGTCCGAGGCGGCCCGGTCCATCGCGCTGTACCACCTGGACCGGCTCTGGGCCGAGCACCTGGCCGAGCTGAACGAGGTGCGCGAGGGCGTGCACCTGCGCGCCCTGGGCAAGCTGGACCCGCTGGACGAGTTCCACCGGGCCGCCGTCCCGGCCTTCCAGAAGTTGCTGCTGGAGATCGAGGCGCGCACCATCGCCACCTTCGAGGAGGTCGACCTCTCCGAGGGCTGGCAGCCGGACCGGGCCGAGATCGTCCGGCCGAGCGCCACCTGGACCTACCTGGTGCACGACAACCCGTTCGGCTCCGAACTGGACCGCCTCATCGCGGCGGTCGGCCGCCGGCTCACCTCCAGCGGCGAGTAGGACCGCAAAGCATCGGATCCCGCGCGGCGAATGCGTCGCGCGGGATCCTTTTTTCATTCCGGTGGGAAAGCTGTGTGGCCCAGGTCTCAGAATCCTTCGGTTTTTGGTTGTCCCGCGAAGTACCGGGACCCTCCAAATGAGAACTCGGTCACCAAATTCGTGGTGCACCAGCAGCCTGGCCAGCGCGAACGTCGGCCCGGCCGGGACATATCAGTTGGGCAATGCTTAAACAAGCTGACAGAATCCGTTCTCAGAATGCATTTCCGCGTGTCAGAGCGGACGTGGAACGATATTCCCACAGTGTGGTTGCTGCCTTGACCGGGCGACCACGTGAGCGGAAATATCGTCCGCGGTTAACGGAGGGTGATCGGGCAATATACGGTTGCCGGAGTTTCAAGTGGGGGGCTCTCTAGAATGCCGGTCAGTGCACTGTCGCCACGCACCAATCGTCACGCCACCGGCCCGGGTCGCGGATCGCCGCGCCGTCCGGCCGAACCGGCCTTGACCGTCACACTCGCCATTCCGCTGACCAGCGACGCGCTCACTCCGCAGGCGCATCGGCTGATCGAGGCGGTCCGCGAGCTCGTCGAGATCAGCAACGGCGTCGTCACCCTCGAGCAGCCGGCCGCGCCGGCGCGGGAGGACCTGCGCGACGACCCGTCGTCCGGTCCGGAGGTCCGCATGCTGACCGGGTCGCGCCAGGTGCTGCTCGCCGGCGAGGTGCTGCCGCTGACCCGCCTCGAGTTCGATCTGCTGCTGTTCCTGGCCGAGCGGCCGCGTCAGGTGTTCACCCGGGCCCAGCTGCTGGCCGGCGTCTGGGGTTACGACCACACCGGCGAGCGGACGGTCGACGTGCACGTGCGGCGGCTGCGGCTCAAGCTCGGCGGCACGCTCCCGGTGATCACCACCGTGTACGGCGTGGGCTACCGCCTCTCCGACGACGCGCGGATCGTGATCCAGCCGCACGAATAGGCGCGGGTAATCTCGGCGGGTGCGTGCGCGACCCGTCTCACCCGATGCTCTCGTGACGGAACTCACCGGCCAGATTCTGAGTCGGGAACCCGACACCCGGGTCCGGGTCGGCATCGACGGGCCCGCCGCGGCCGCCCCGGACCACCTCGCCGACGCCCTGGTCGAGCCGCTGCGGGCCGGCGGCCGCCCGGCCGTGCGGGTGAGCACCGCCGACTTCCTGCGCCCGGCCTCGCTGCGCCTGGAGTTCGGCCGGCAGAACCCCGACTCGTTCTACCTGGGCTGGTTCGACGAGTCCGGGCTGGCCCGCGAGGTGCTCCAGCCGGCCGGTCCGGACGGCTCGGGACGCATCCTGACCAGGCTCTGGGACGCCCGCGCCGACCGGGCCGCCCGCGAGCCGTACCGGGAGCTGCCGCCCGGATCGGTGGTCATCGTCAGCGGCCCGCTGCTGCTCGGCGGGGGTCTGGCGTTCGACCTGACGGTCCACTTGGAGGTGTCCGCGGCCGCCCTGAGACGGCGCACGCCGCCGGACGAGCAATGGACCCTGCCGGCCTTCGAGCGGTACGCGCGGGAGGTCGCTCCGGCGTCCTTCGCCGACGTGGTCGTCCGCGCCGACGATCCGAGGCACCCCGCGATCGTCACCGAACGTTCGTGAAGCGAGTCCGTAGCGGAGTCGGCCACTGACAGTTATGCTCCGGTTACTTTTTCAGCGGAGGCCTCGTTTGGGATCTCCGGCGGTGGGTATCAGCGGTCTCCACGGCGTGACAGGACCGCTCGGGGGTGAACTCACCCGCAGGGGCAGATGAAGGGCAGGGGGAGCACATGCTCGTCAACGGAGCGGTAATCACGGGCAAGGGTGCCGCCAAGGGACGGTCGGCGGAGGAGATCGAGCAGATCCGGACGATCCTGCTTCGCCGGTACGAGGACCTGAACGCCGAGTACGAGGACGCCGTCGCCGAGAACCAGAAACTGCGTCTGGTCGAGATCGGCGACGCGGCCGGCGACGACCAGGCCGACAGCGGATCCAAGACGGCGGAACGCGACGCGGCCACGTCGCTGATCCGCACCCTTCTCGACCGGCGCACGCAGGCCGAGCACGCCATGCAGCGCCTGGCGGACGGGACGTACGGCAACTGCGAGGGCTGCTCGAACCCGATCCCGGTGGAGCGGCTGGAGGTCTTCCCCTCGGCGACCACCTGCGTCAACTGCAAGCAGAACCGGGAGCGCCGGGCGGGCTGAGCGGACGACGGCCCGGGCCCGCCACGGCGGGTCCGGGCTACTTTTGTCTCATGGGAGCGATCGAGGTCGGCACGGCGTCCTGGACCGACAAGACGCTGCTCGAGTCGGGGTGGTATCCGAAGTCCGCGGACACCGCCGAGAAGCGTCTGGCGTACTACGCGAAGAAGTTCCCGCTCGTCGAGGTCGACTCGACGTACTACGGGCCGCCGGCCGAGCAGACCACGAGCCTGTGGGCGCAGCGCACACCGGACGGGTTCACCTTCAACATCAAGGCGTTCAGCATGCTGACCGGCCACCCCACCAAGGTGACCGCGATCTACAAGGACCTGCGCCCGGAGACCGACAAGAAGAACGTCTATCCGGGCGATCTGCCGCCCCAGGCGTACGAGGAGATCTGGACCCGTTTCCTCTCGGCGCTGGACCCGCTGGTCGAGGCCGGGAAGCTCGGCGTCCTGCTGTTCCAGTTCCCGCCGTGGTTCGGCATCCGCAAGTCCAACAAGGATTACCTGCTCGAGGTCGCGTCGCGGTGCAAGCCGCTGCGCCCGGTCTTCGAGCTGCGCAACGCCTCCTGGTTCGAGGGCGCGAACCGCGACGAGACCCTGGAGTTCCTGCGCGCGCACGAGCTGCCGTTCGTGTGCGTGGACATGCCGCAGGGCCACAAGTCGTCGGTGCCGCCGATCGTGGAGGCCACCGCCGACCTGGCCGTGGTCCGTTTCCACGGCCACAGCGACAAGTGGACCAGCAAGGACATCCACGAGAAATTCGGCTACAAGTACACCGAACGCGAGCTCGAGGAGTGGGCGCCGAAGCTGGCCGGACTCGCCGCTCAGGCCGACCGCACCCACGTGCTCTACAACAACTGCTACTCGGACTGGGCGCAGACCAACGCGACCGCGATGATCGAGCTGCTAGAGAACGTCGAGAGGGACTGACCGCCAGGCGTCGGTGAGCAGCACCGCCAGCTTGTTGTCCTCGCCGAACGGCACGCCGTCCACGCTGCCGACCGGCTGCGCCGGGCAGATCGAGTTCGTCGTCACGGCCGCGGCCATCAACGGCAGCTCGGCCGCGTCGACCGGGCGCAGCGTCCACGGCGTGCCCCGCATGGTCATCGCGACCTGGAGCAGCACCATCGTGGTGCCGCGCAGCATCGGCGCCTCCGGCCAGATCACCTGGTCGCCGTCGTAGAGCGCCAGGTTCCAGCCGGTGCCCTCGGTCACCCGGTTGCCGCGGCCGACGAACAACGCGTCGTCGTGGCCGGACGCCTCGGCACGGCGGCGCGCCAGCACCTGGCCCATGGTGGCCGTGTGCTTGTGCTCCGGCCACGGGCGCTGGTACGGGTCGGTGCGCAGCCGCAGCGGCGCCGCCGGGGCGTCGGACGCCGGGGCGGAGACGGCCACCAGGACGTCCGGCGGGGCGGCGGGGTCGGCGGCGGGGACGAACTGCACCCGTACGGAAGCATCGGGGTTGCCCCGCAGGGCCTTGCGGGTCAGCTCGCGGACGCGGTGCTCGTCGTCGACGGTCATGGTCCAGCCGAAGAACTCCTCGTTGCCGTCGGCCAGCCGGGCGAAGTGCAACGCCAGCCCGCGGACCGCGCCCTCGCGCACCTGCATCGAGGTGAAGTGCCCGTAGTTGACCGTGGCGAGCCGCTGGGTGTCGGCGGAGTCGGGGGTCCGGCCGTTGAGCTCGACGTTGCGCACCGGCTCAGCCTACGGCCGGGCAGGAACCGACGGCGTCCGGGACACCTTCAGACCTTTCCGTTCGGCTATGCGTCCCATCACTCCGGCGTCGATCACCGCGGCGCCGCCCGGGTCGTTGTTGAAGTAGACGTACGCCTCGCCGGCGCCCGCCAGACGCTCGACCCAGGTGGCCAGGGCCGCCCGGCCGTACCGGGGCCACGGCTTCGCGCGGCCCTCGTGCAGCCGCAGATACGCCCAGTCGGTGGTGGTCCACAATGGAGTCGTCGGCCGGCCCTTGCGGTCCGCCCAGCACAGCGCGGCGCCGTGCTGTTCGAGCAGCCGCCGGCAGTCGTCGGTGAACCACGTCTCATGCCGGGGCTCGACCGCCACCCGTACCCGGGAGGGAAAGCGCGAGAGAGTCTCCCGCAGCGCCCCGAGATCGGCTTTCATCGTCGGCGGCAGCTGGATCAGCACCGGCCCGAGCTTGTCGCCCAGCCCCTCGGCCCGGTCCAGGAAGCGGGCCACCGGCTCGGCCGGCTCCCTCAGGCGCTTCACGTGGGTGAGGTAGCGGCTCATCTTCACCGCGAAGCAGAAGTCCGCCGGTGTCCGCGACCGCCACTGCTCGAACGTGCGGCGCTCCGGCAGCCGGTAGAAGGCGTTGTTGACCTCGACCGACAAGAACCGCTCGGCGAAATGCTCCAGCCACAGCCGCTGCGGCAAGCCGGCCGGATAGAGATAGCCGGTCTCGTCGCCGCCGCGGGCCGGCCGCCAGTCGCGGTACTGCCACCCGGACGTCCCGATCGTCAGCACGTCCGCCGATTACCCCGCCGACGTGCGGATTAGACGTGATCGTCTCGGGGTACGACGCAGCCACCTGTATCGACTCTTCACGAGGAGCTCTCATGTCACTCAGCGACGACGACATCACCAGCGGTTCGTCCTCCTCGGGCGAGGGCCCGGCCGACGGTGGCGCCAACCCGGGCGGCCACGACGGCGGCGCGGACGGCGGCGCGTCCTCCTCGGGCGAGGGCGTCGCGGACGGCGGCGCGAACCCGGGCGGTCACGACGGTGGCGCGGACGGCAGCGCCGACGAGGGGCCGGCCGACGGCGGTGCGAACCCGGGCGGCACCGACGGTGGCGCCGACGGCGGCGCCAGCATCCGCTGAGCCAGCCCCATGACGACCAGCTCGGCGCTCTCCCGCGTGACGGCGGTCGAACCGGCCAAGTTCGCCGCGGCTCATTGGGGGAGAGCGCCCCTGCTCTCCCGGGCCGGCGAACTCGCCGGCCCGGCCGGCTTCACCGACCTGCTCTCCCCGGACGCCGTCGACGAGCTGCTCAGCCGCCGCGGCCTGCGCACCCCCTTCCTGCGGGTGGCGCAGAACGGCAGCGTGCTGCCGGCCTCCCGGTTCACCGGTGGTGGCGGCGCCGGCGCGGAGATCGGCGACCAGGTCATCGACGATCAGGTGATGCGTCTGTACGCCGAGGGCGCCACCCTGGTGCTGCAGGGCCTGCACCGCATCTGGCCGCCGCTGATCGACTACGCCCGGCGCCTGGGCACCGAGCTGCGCCGCCCGGTGCAGGTCAACGCGTACCTCACGCCGCCCGCCAGCCAAGGCTTCAGCACCCACTACGACACGCACGACGTCTTCGTGCTGCAGGTCGACGGCACCAAGCGCTGGCGCATCCACGAGCCGGTGCTGGCTGACCCGCTGGAGAAGCAGGCGTGGGGCGGCCGCGCCGACGAGGTCTCGGCCACCGCGCAGGGCGAGCCCGCGCTCGACGTGGTCCTGTCCCCGGGCGACGCGCTCTACCTGCCGCGCGGCTGGCTGCACTCGGCCGAGGCGCTCGGCTCCCGCTCCCTGCATCTGACCTTCGGGGTACGGGCGCTGACCCGCTACGCGCTGGTCGAGGAACTGCTCGGGCTCGCCATGGACGATCAACGGCTGCGCGCCACCCTCCCGTACGGCGTGGACGTCTCCGATCCGGAGGCGATCGAACCGGAGCTGACCGAGACCATCGAGGCCCTGCGCGACTGGCTCGGCACGGTCTCCCCGGCCGAGGTCGCCGACCGGCTGCTCGCCCGCGACTGGCCGTCCGCCCGCCCGGCGCCGGTCAGCCCGCTCGCCCAGCTCGACTTCGCCGCCGGCCTCGGCCCGGACGACGTGGTCACGGTTCGCGAGGGATTGCGCTGGCGGCTCTGCGAGGACGGCCCGGACCGGGTCGTGCTGCGGCTCGTCGGCCGCACGCTGAGCTTCCCGGCCTCCTGCGAACCGGCGCTGCGTCTCGCCCTGGGCGGCGCGCCGTGCCGGGTCGGCGACCTGCCCCTCGACGACGACGCCGACCGGCTCGTGCTGGCCCGGCGCCTGCTCAACGAGTCCCTGGTCGTGCCGTTCTCACCCGGCGCTGCGTAGCGCGGCGACCAGCACGCCGGCCGTGACCAGGCCGGTGACCAGCACCATCGCCACCGTCGCGGCGTCCAGGCCGACGCCGCGGCGGTCGGCCACCCGCTTGGTCGCCACCACCGCCAGCACCGGGCAGGCGAGCAGCGCCAGCAACGCCACCACCGGCAGCGCGTCCTTCCACGTGCCGGTGCTCGCCGACGCGCCGGCCTGCCGCAACGCCTGGTTCGCCGCCGCCCCGGCCACCCCGCCGAACAGGCCGAGCAGCGCGAACAGGAACTTCACCCCGGCGTTGAGGCTGCGGGCCTTCTCGGTGTGCTGGATCCGGGCGGCGATCTCCTCCAGGTAGTCGGCCGCGTCCCGGCCGCCGCGCTGCCGGGGGATCGTCGCCTCGGGTGGCCTTTTGCCGTACCGCTCGGCCGCCGGGACCTTGTGCACGTACTCCGACCACAGGTGGTCGACCCCGGCCTCGACCCGCTCGTATTCCCGCTGCGCGTCCGCCGCGGCCTTCGCGGCCGCCCGCACCGCCTGGTCGGCCTCGCGGACCGCCTCGTCGGCGGCCGCGACCCGGCTGTCGTGCCAGCGCACCGCCTCGGCCCGCATCGCGGCCGCCTCGTCGTCCAGCGTGGTGAGCCGGCGCAGCACGGTGCGGTAGTCGGCGGTCTCGAAGTCGGCCGGTTGTATCTGCGTCATGCTGTGTCCCCGATGTCATGCCCTCCTGGCCCTCGCCTGCCAGGCCGTTGCGAGGATGCGGCCGGGTGCCGCTCGGTGCAGTCAGTCATGACAGCCCATACGGGATGATCACCTCGGCGCCACGATGCACCGAGCGGTCGAAATGCAGCGCCCGCCACGGGCGCGGATACCAGGTCGGCGGGGTGTTGCCCGGGTAGAACGGCTGCAGCTCGCTGCCGTGCACGTCCAGCGCCACCCACGAGCCGATCGCGTCGGTGCGGGTGCCCTGCGCGCCCAGCGAGTCGCGCAGCAGCCCGGCGCCGCGCCACCAGCCCAGCACGTGGATGCGCCGTTCCGGGCCCTGCCGCAGGATCGTGCGCAGCTGGTCGGCCGCGGCCTTGCCACCCGGCAGCGCGTCCGCCGCGTAGACGATCAGGAAGTGCGGCCGGTCCGCGGGCCAGGACGCGGACGCCTCGGCCGCCGCGTCCTCCAGCAGCCAGTCCGCGTTGTCCCGGTCGTACCACCCGCACTCGGGCAGCGCCGCGCGCAACGCCTCGGCGCCGGACCGCGCGTCGGAGTCCAGGCACAGGATCGAGAAGCGGGCCCCGTCGGGCGGGAACTGTGCGGCCAGCGACCGGCCGGCGGTCGCCAGCACCGCGCAGGCCTCGTCGACCCGGGTGCCCAGGACGGCGAGGTTGCGGCCGGGGGCGCGGCGCAGCACCGTACGGGCGGAGCGTGACTGCACGTCGATGGTCTCGCCGAGCAGCACCACCGGAGCCGGCGCCGACTCGGCTGGCGCGAGCCGGCGGAAGTCCGGGCTGTCCGCGAGCCGCGGCACCACGTCGCCGTCGAACAGCCGGGGCGGCCCCAGCTCCTGCGGGCGGCGGCGCCACAGCCGGTGCTGCAGGTTGTTCCAGCGTTCCCGGTCGCCGGCCGACGGCACCCGCACCACCCGGTTCGCCTCCAGCGCGCCGGAGTCGGCGTTCACCACCGCGTGGTAGCGCGGCAGCGACTCGGCCGCCGTGTTCGTCTCGGCCAGGATCCGCCGGGCCCGGGGCAGCGCGATCCGCAGCGAGAACTGCGCGACCAGCGCGGGCCGGCCCCACAGCGCCTCGATGCCGGACACGTCCTGGCTGGCCAGGATCAGGTGGATGCCCTGCGAGCGGCCCCGGCGGGCCAGATCCTCGAGGAGGTCGACCGCCTCGGTGGCCACCGCGTCACGGCCGGAGAGCAGCACCTGGAACTCGTCGACCACCGCGACGATCCGCGGCCACGCGCCCTGCGGGTCCTCGGCGCGCAGCTCGGCCAGGTTCGTCACCTCGTACCGCTTGGCGGCGTCGGCCCGGCGGCGCAGCTCCTCGCCGAGGAACCGCAGCAGGGCCAGGCCGAACTCGCGGTCGGTGTTGACGTTCACCCCGACCAGCCGCACGTGCGGCAGCCAGCTCGGGTCGCGGCGCCCCGGCGCGAACCGGGCGAACGACACGCCCTCCTTGAAGTCGAGCAGGTAGAAGGCGAGCTCGGCGGGGGAGTACCGGGCGGCCAGGGCGCCCATCCAGGCGTAGATCAGGTTGGTCTTGCCGGTGCCGGACGGGCCGGCGATCAGGGCGTGCGGCGGGTAGTCGCTCAGGGTCACCGGCACCGGCACACCCTGCGGGCTGTCGCCGAGCGGCGCGGTCAGCCCCTTGGCCGAGTTCTCCTGCCACTCCTGTTGCGGGAGCAGGCTGTCCAGGGCCACCGGGGCGGGACCGGCGGCGACCGCCTCGGCGATCCGGCGACAGGTGGCGGCGACCACCGCTTGCGGCGGGCCGGCATCCAGCCGTACGGGAAGGGAGCCGGCGCCGGACATCCGGGCGTGCTCGCCGGGGGCCGCCGTGATGAACTCGATGCCGTCGGCCGCCGGCACCGGCATGCCTTGGATGACCAGGTGGACGCCGCAGGCGGCGCCGGTGCGCAGCAGTCGCTGCAGCTGCGTCTGCTCGTGCCGGCTCAGGTCGCCCGCGCCGAGCAGGACGGCCACCCGCCACGGCTCCGGCCGCCGATGGGTGGCCGCGGCCAGCTCGCGCAGCGACGTGTACTCGCCGGCCAGCACCGTCTCGTTGATCCGCCGCACGTGCCCGACCAGGTCCTCGAGCAGCGCGCCCAGCCCGCCCGGGCCGACGAAGGTCAGCACCCCGGCCGGCGCGAGCGGCGCGAACCGGGCCAGGCCACCGCCCAGGTGCTCCGGGTCGTAGCCGATCAGCTGCACCTGCCCGGCAGCCGCCGTGCCCAGCGCGCGCAGCAGCAGCCCGGCCACCACCTCGTCGCCGATGCGCCGGTCGCCGCGCACCACCACGTGGCCCTCGTCGAGCAGCGGCACCAGCGCCGGCACGTGCTCCGGATGCGGCAGCAGCAACCGGCCCACCCGCAGCTCGGCGGCCTTGTCCAGCGGCGTGGCCTGCCAGTCGTCCCACAGGTCGCCGGCCGCGCCCGGCGCCGCCCGGTCCGCCGCGCCCGCGGCGGCCTCCGCGTACGCGGCCAGATCGTCCTGGTG
>NZ_CAKUCL010000207.1 GCF_934643405.1 uncultured Actinoplanes sp. | reverse complement strand
CGCCTGATGCCGAGACGACTCGTCCTTGACCGGGGCGACGATGTCGCGGCCCGCCGGAGCCCGGTGTCGATGACGTTCTGGACGGCCGCGCCCAGGACCGCCGCGGTCTGCACGCACGGCGGGTCGTAGAAGGATGTCAAAATGGCTCGGGTGCGGACGAAACAGGAGCTCACCGAGGCCATCCGGCGCGACCGGCGGGCGATTCTGGTGGTCAACGCCCATTCGCGGCGCGGGCGCGTCCTCTACGACCAGTCCCGCGCCCGGCTGGCCCAGGCCGGATTCGATCGGCTCGAGGCCCATCCGGTGGACCAGCCGGGCGAGCTCGAGCGCGTCCTGACCGAGGCCATCGGGAAGGCTCCCGACCTGCTCATCGCGGGCGGCGGCGACGGCACCATCAGCACCGCCGCCCGCATGCTCGCGCACCGCGACATCGCGATGGGTCTGCTGCCGCTGGGCACGACCAACAACTTCGCCCGTACGGCCGGGGTCCCGCTCGCCCTGGACGAGGCGATCGCGACGGTGGCCCACGGCAAGGTGATCGACCTGGATCTGGGCCTGGCCGGCGACGTGCCGTTCACCAACCACGTGGGCGTGGGCCTGTCCGCCGACGTGATGCTGAAGGCGCCACCGCCGCTGAAGCGGGTCCTGGGCCGCTACGCGTACCCGTTGACCGCGCTGGGGCTGCTGGCCCGCCACCGCCCGCTGCGGGTGACCGTCCGCGCCGACGGCCGCCACCACGACTTCGTCAGCCACCAGGTGTACGTGGCGAACGGCGGTTTCCACGCCGGCCGCCCGATCACCGGCGACGCCAACGCCGACGACCGTCTGCTGATCGCCTACCCGGTGGGCGGCCCGACCCGCCGTGACCTGCTGCGCGAGACCGCCCGCAACGCCGCGACGGGCCCCCGCCGTACGCTGCGGGAGGAGCCTTTCCTGGCGACCGGCGAGCTGTGGCTGGAGACCGACCGCCCGGCCCGCGTCGAGGTCGACGGCGAGCCGGCCGGCCACACGCCGCTGCGGATCGGCCTGGCACCGAACGCGTTGCGGGTGATGGCTCCCCGCAACGCCGAGGATCGTTGAGTCCGGTGGTGACCTGATGGCCGGCCGGGCGGCCCGGTCAGCCGCTGCGCGGGCCGAGCAGCAGCATCGTCGCCTCGACGGCCACCTCGGCTATGTCGTTCACGTCGCCGCCGTCCTCCACCGTCATGGCGATCAGCTCGCGCAGGCCGCCCAGCAGGACCGTCGCGGACTGGTGCGTCGGGGACCGTACGCCCGCCGCCCGCAGGGACTCGGTGTCGGTGAGCTGCTGGATCAGCGCGATGAACGCCTCCATCGTCTCCCGCTGCAGCTCCCGGGCGCGGCTGCCCAGCGCCGGCACGTCGCGGATCCAGCTCAGCGTGATCGGCGGGTCGATCTGCACCGCCGCGATCCACGCCTCGATGGCCTGCCGGATCTGCCGGTCCCAGGTCGCCCGCGGGTCGACCGCGCCCCGGATGCGGGCGATGGTCCGCTGGTTGGACTCGCGCAGCAGCGCGACCAGGCACTCCTGCCGGTCGGCGAAGTGCGCGTAGAACGTACGGCGTGAGGTGCGCGCCGCCCGCACGACATCCGCGACGGTGGTCTCCGCGTACCCGCGCCGGCGGATGGCGTCGGCCATGCCGTCCAGCAGCCGGCGCCGCTGCTCCCCCGCGGCCACCTCGGTCGTCGTCACCCCTGCAACCTAACCCGTACCGCTGCATCATGGCCGTTATGACGACATCCCCCCACGCCGACATCTACTCCGACGGCATCACCGCACTGCCCGGCGCGTTCAGCGTGGCCTGGGCCGACACGATGCGGGCCGACATCGAGGCCGCGTTCGCCGAGGCCAAGGCCCGGCCCGGTGGCGCCGTCGGGCGCGGGCCGAACCGCTACTACGTCGAGATCCACCCCGAGCAGATGAGCGGGTTCGTGGACCTGGTCACCCACCCGTGGGTGGTCTCCGTCTGCGAGGCCGTGCTGGGCCCGGACTACACGATCGTCGAGCTGGGCTTCGACATCCCGTTCGCCGGGGCGGTCAACCAGCCGTGGCATCGCGACTTCCCGATGCCGGAGGTGACGCGGGTGGAGAAGCGGCTCAACTCGCTGGCCTTCAACCTGACGGCGGTCGACACCACCGACGACATGGGCCCGTTCGAGATCGCGCTGGGCACCCAGTTCGACGACGAGCCGGACTTCGAGCACGGGATGTTCCCGCCGAAGTCGCGCTACGGCCGCTACCAGGAGCGGGCGGTGCGCAAATATCCGCAGCGCGGCGACATCTCGGCCCGCTCGGCGCTGACCATCCACCGGGGCACCCAGAACCGCTCGTCGACGTCGCGGCCGGTGCTGGTGCTGGGCGTGGACGCGCCGGACGCCACCAACAGCGACAAGCACGACATGGCGGTGACGAAGGAGTACTGGTCGGCGCTGCCGCACCAGGTCCGTGACCACCTGCACTGCCCGGTGGTGGATCGCCTGGTGCCCATCACGCAGAAGCACACCATCGAGGGCCTGGTCATGGGCGACGCTTAGGACGCGGCTGTTGCCGGTGCGGCGCGGCCGGGGCCCCGCGCGGCCCCGGCGAGCGTCTATGCTTCGGCCGTGACCGATCGCCTCGACCGTTTCCTGGCGGCCGAGGCGGGCGTCCGGCAGTTCCTCGACATCGGCACCGGCCTGCCCACCTCGCCGAACGTGCACGAGGTCGCCCAGGGTGTCGATCCGGCGGCCCGCATCGTCTATGTGGACAACGACCCGATCGTGCTGACCCACGCCCGGGCACTGCTGACCAGCCACCCCCAGGGCCGTACGGCGTACGTCGACGCCGACCTGTCGGACGTGGACCGCATCCTGGCCGCGCCCGAGACGCGACACCCTCGACCTGGACCAGCCGGTTGCCCTGCTGCTCTTCGCGGTCCTGCACTTCTTCGACGACGAGGCCGGCCCGCACGCCCTGGTGGAGAAGCTGATGGCCGCCCTGCCCAGCGGCAGTTACCTGGTCGTCTCGCACGTGACCGCGGATCACGAGCCGCAGCGGTGGGCGGAGTTCGTCGAGCTCATGCGCCGCCAGGGCATGCCGACTCATCCGCGCTCGCGCGACGAGGTGGCGCGGTTCTTCACCGGTCTCGAGCCGGTCGCTCCGGGCGTGGTCCCGCTCCTGCGATGGCGGCCTCCCGCCGAGGACACCGGGCTGACCGACGCACAGGTCGCGCTGTACGGCGGGGTCGGGCGGAAGTCTTAGCCCGCGCCACGGCCGCTGTCCGGTCATCCCCAACGCCCCGCTGTCCCACGGGCCGCCCGCGCGCGGGCGCCGCCGGGGCGAGACTTGCCTCGCGGTTGATGCCGGCGTGTTGCCGGCGCTGCCGCGAGGACGGAAGGTCAAGTCATGACGAATACGATCGGCGGGCCCGGGGGCACGCTTTCCGAGGCTTCGGTACGGGACTTCGTGCTGGACCGGCTCGCGACGGCCGACCTGGACGGGCGTTCGGTCTGCGTGATCGTGCCGGACGCGACGCGCAGCTGCCCGTTGCCGATGCTGCTGGCCGCCGTGCACGAGGCACTGGACGGGCGGGCCACCGCGGTGACCGTGCTGATCGCGCTCGGCACGCACGCCCCGATGACCGAGGAGCAGCTGGCCAGGCACCTGGGCGGGCCGTACCCGGGGTTCACCGTGCGCAACCACGAGTGGTGGCGGCCGGAGGAACTGGTCGAGATCGGCACGATCAGCGCCGACCGGGTGGCCGAGCTGTCCGAGGGCCGGATGAAACAGCAGGTCGACGTCGTGCTGAACCGCGCCGTCGTGGAGCACGACGTGTGCCTGGTGATCGGGCCGGTCTTCCCGCACGAGGTGGTCGGCTTCTCCGGCGGCAACAAGTACTTCTTCCCGGGCGTCGCCGGCCAGGAGATCATCGACTTCTCGCACTGGCTGGGCGCGCTGATCACCAGCGCCACGATCATCGGCACCCGCGGGATCACCCCGGTGCGGGCGCTGATCGACCAGGCCGCGTCGCTGATCCCGAGCCGGCGGCTGGCGTTGTGCCTGGTCGTGGCGTCGGGCTCGGGTGAGCTGCACGCGGCGGCGTTCGGGCCGCCCGAGCAGGCGTGGGCCGCGGCCGCGGACGTGTCCGCCGAGACCCACGTGCAGTACCTCGACGCGCCGGTCCGCCGGGTGCTGTCGATCATCCCGGAGAAGTACGACGACATGTGGACCGGGGCGAAGGGCTTCTACAAGGTCGAGCCGATCGTCGCCGACGGCGGTCAGGTCATCCTGTACGCGCCGCACATCACCCGGATCGCCGCGATGCACCCGGAGATCGAGCAGATCGGCTACCACGTGCGCGACTACTTCCTGAAGCAGTGGGACCAGTTCCGCGACTACCACTGGGGCGTGCTCGCCCACTCGACGCATCTGCGCGGGGCAGGCACGTTCGACCCGGTGGCCGGCGAGCACGGCCGGGTGACGGTCACCCTGGCGACCGGCATCCCGGAGGAGGTGGTGCGCGGCGCGAACCTCGACCACCTCGATCCGGCCTCGGTCGACCTCGCCGCCTACGCCCATGATCCGGACACGTTCGTGGTGCCGCAGGCCGGCGAGGTGCTGTTCCGGCTCCGGTCCCCGCGAGGGCAGGACCGGTGACCGGCGCGTTCACCGCCGACGTGGGGCGGCGGCTGGCGGCCGGTCTGGACGGGGTGGGCCGGCTGGGCGTGGCGTTCTCCGGCGGGGTCGACTCGTCGGTGCTGCTCGCGCTGGCCGCCCGCGCGCTGGGCACGGACCGGGTGGTGGCGATCCTCGGCGTCTCCCCCAGCCTCGCGGCCGACGAGCGGCTCGCCGCGCACGGGGTGGCGCGGTTCGTGGGTGTCGCGGTGGTGGAGGTCGAGACCCGGGAGGGGGCGCGAGCCGAGTACCGGGCCAACGGGCCGGACCGGTGTTTCCACTGCAAGGACGAGCTGTTCACCCGCATCGCGGACGCGGTGGTCACGGCACACGGGCTGGACGCGGTGGCGTACGGGGAGAACGCCGACGACGCCCGCCGGCCCGACCGCCCCGGCAGCCTCGCGGCCATCCGGCACCGGGTGCTGCGGCCGCTGGCCGATCTCGGGCTCACCAAGGCGGACGTGCGGCGGGTGGCGCGCGAGCTGGAGCTGCCGTGCGCCGACAAGCCCGCCGCGCCGTGCCTGGCGTCGCGGATCCCGCACTTCGCCGAGGTCACCCCGGCGAAGCTGGCCCAGGTGGAACGGGCGGAGGCCGCGCTGCGGCGGCTGGGCTTCGGCGACCTGCGGGTGCGGCATCACGGCGAGGTGGCCCGGATCGAGCTGCCGGCGGCCGATCTCGTCCGGGCGGTGACCGAGCCGCTGCGGCCCCTGGTGCGCGCCGCGGTCGTCGAGGCGGGGTTCCGGTTCGCCGCGGTCGACGTGGGTGGGGTGCAGTCCGGGGCGTTCACGCTCCCGCTGGTGACGGCCGCCGATGTCTGATCCGCGGGGCCTGTCCGCCTACGCGGAGCTGGACCTCGGCCGGGCGGCACGGCGGGGGTATCCGGAGGCGGTCTACTGCGAGGGGAAGAGCGCGCAGCAGGTGGCCGGGATCGCGGCGGCGGTGCGCGAGCGGCCGGACGTCACGACGCTGTTCACCCGGGCGTCGGCGGAGCATGCCGAGGCGGTGCTCGGCGAGCTGCCGGACGCCCGCCACTTCCCCGAGGCGCGGCTGCTGGCCTGGCCGGCCGCACCGCCGGCGCCGTCCGGCGGGCGCGTTCTCGTGCTCGCCGCCGGGACGTCCGACGTGCCGGTGGCGCAGGAGGCGCTGCTGACCGCGCGGTACCTGGGGCGGGACGCCGGCCTCATCGCGGACGTCGGGGTGGCCGGGCTTCATCGCATCCTCGGGCGGATCGAGGAGCTGCGCGAGGCCGACGTGGTCGTGGTCGCGGCCGGGATGGACGGCGCGCTGCCCAGCGTCGTGGCCGGGCTGGTGTCGGTGCCGGTGGTGGCGTTGCCGACGTCGGTCGGGTACGGCGCGGCCTTCGGCGGCATCGCCGCGCTCCTGTCGATGCTCAACGCCTGCTCGCCGGGCGTCGCGGTGGTCAACATCGACAACGGCTACGGCGCCGGGCACCTGGCCGCGCAGATCGCGGCGGTCCGGCGGTGAGCGGGCGGCACGCCTGGATCGACGCGTCGGCCGGGATCGCCGGGGACATGCTGCTGGCGGCCCTGCTCGACGCCGGGGCCTCGCTCGCGCGGGTGCAGGCGGCGGTCGATGCGGTGATTCCGGGGGCGGTGCGGATCGACGTCGCCCAGGTGCGGCGGGCCGGGCTGCGCGCGCTCAAGGCCGACGTCGTGGCGCTGGCCGGCGATCCGCCGCACCGCACCTGGCGCTCACTGCGGGCGGTGGTCACCGGCCGGGCCGCGGACGTCTTCGGGTGGCTGGCGCGGGCGGAGGCGGCGGTGCACGGGGTGCCCGAGGACGAGGTGCACTTCCACGAGGTGGGCGCGCTGGACTCGATCGCCGATGTGGTCGGGGTCTGCGCGGCGCTCGACGATCTGCGGATCGGCGCAATCTCGGCCGGTGAGGTGGCAGTCGGTTCCGGGAGTGTGGCCACCGCGCACGGGCGGCTGCCGGTTCCGGTGCCGGCCGTCACCGAGCTGGCGCGCGGCTGGCAGGTACGGGCCGGTGGCAGCGGGGAACTGGCCACGCCCACCGGGATGGCGCTGGTGCGCGCCCTCGCCCGGCGCTGCGAGGACCTGCCGCCGATGACGGTCGAGGCGTCCGGGACGGGCGCCGGCACCCGGGACACCCCGCAGCGGCCCAACGTGGTGCGGGTCGTCGTGGGGCGGACCGGCGGGCACCGCGACGACGAGGAGGTCGTGCTGCTGGAGGCCAACGTCGACGACCTCGATCCGCGGCTCTGGCCCGGCGTGCTGGCCGGGCTGCTCGACGCGGGGGCGGCCGACGCGTGGCTGGTGCCGATCCTGATGAAGAAGGGACGGCCGGCGCACACGCTCAGCGTTCTGTGCTCGCCGGACGCGGCTCCGGCCGTACGGGAGAAGATCTTCCGGGAGACCAGCACGCTCGGTGTCCGGTCGTCGGCGCGGCGCAGGACGGCGTTGGCGCGCACGTTCGTGCCGGTCACCGTGGACGGCACCACCGTCGCGATCAAGATCGGCCACCGGGACGGCGTGATCGTGCAGGCCATGCCCGAGTTCGCGGACGTCGCGGAGCTGGCGCGCGCGAGCGGGGCCGCCGAGCGGGTCGCGCTGGCCCGCGCGACCGCCGCCGCCACCGCGGCCGGCCTGCTGCCCGGCGGGAAGCTAGCGGTTCATCAGCCAGATCGCGAGGTTCAAGGCCCCGGCGTAGGAGACCCAGAGCCAGTACGGGAGCAGCAGTAGGGCCGCCGGGCGGTGGATGCGCCGGAACGCGACGACGGTGACGCCGATCAGCACCCAGAGGACGGCGATGTCGGCGAAGGCCAGGCCGTACCGGCCGGCGCCGAAGAACAGCGGCGTCCAGATCGCGTTCAGCACCAGCTGGGCGGCGTACCACCATAGGGCGCGGTGGAAGCCCGCGCGGCGCCAGGCCAGCCAGCCGGCCAGGGCGATCATCGCGTAGAGCACCGTCCAGACCGGGCCGAACAGCCACGACGGCGGCGCCCACGCGGGCTGCCGCAGCGACTGGTACTCCTGGGCGGTACCCGCCACGCCGAGGCCACCGATGGCGGCGGCCACGACGACCGCGGCGGCGAAACCGGCCAGGGCCCACCACGGGCGCGAGCGACGGCCGGGCGCCCTGAGCGGGGAAGTCGTCATACGTACCGGCATGCCCGAGTGGGCACGGAGCGAAACTGCGAGGGTTTTCCCTGTTTCGGAGATAGACCTCCATATATAGCGTCACCGTCAGAACCGCCCGTCACCCCCTCGGGCGGGGAAGGAGCACGCGAGATGTCCCGAAACCCCCTGCTGGTCGCCGTGGGAGCCGTGGGAACCGCCGCCGCGGTCGCCGCCGCGATGACCGCCGGGCCCGCGATGGCCGAACCGGCCGGGCCGTCGGCGCAACCCGCCGCGGACGGCGTGGCCACGGCCGACGCGCTGGTCGCCAGCCGTCCCCAGGCGCTGCACGCGAGCGCGTACGACACGTTCCACCAGAGCGCGGTGTACCGGTCGCACGGCCTGCAGTACGTGGCCTACGACCGCACCTACAAGGGTCTTCCGGTGGTCGGCGGCGACCTGGTCGTGATGACCGACGCGGCCGGGCGGACGAAGTACACCTCGGTCGCGCAGTCCAGCCCGATCGGCGAGCTGGCCACCACCCCGAAGATCTCCGACACGGCCGCTCTCGCCACGGCGAAGGGCCTGCTCCGGTCGGTGTCCGGGGTGGAGGGCACCAAGCTGGTCGTGGTCGCCGCCGACGGCGCCGCGGCCAGGCTGGCGTGGGAGTCCACCGTCGCCGGCACCAGCGCGGCCGGCGCCAGCCGGCTCACCGTCGACGTGGACGCGACCAGCGGCAAGGTGCTGCGCACCGAGGAGCACGTCACCGAGGCCACCGGCACGGGCACCGGCTGGATCAACGGCACGGTGTCGCTGAACACCACCCAGTCCGGCTCGACGTACTCGCTGAAGGATCCGAACACGACCAACCTGAGCTGCCAGGACGCGTCCACCCGGACGACGTTCAGCGGCCCGGACAACGTGTGGGGCAACGGCAACGGGACGAACAAGGAGACCGGCTGCGTCGACGCCCTCTACGTGGCGCAGAAGCAGAAGGCGATGCTGTCCGCGTGGCTCGGCCGCAACGGGCAGAACGGCTCCGGCGGCGCCTGGCCGATCCGGGTGGGCCTCAACGACCAGAACGCGTACTACGACGGCACCCAGGTGCAGATCGGCAAGAACACGGCCGGTCAGTGGATCTCATCGCTCGACGTCGTCGGCCACGAGCTGGGCCACGGCATCGACGACCGGACCCCGGGCGGCATCTCCCGCGGCGGCACTCAGGAGTTCGTCGCCGACACCTTCGGCGCGGCCACCGAGGCGTACGCGGCGAACCCGAACGACCCGGCCGACTTCCAGGTCGGCGAGGAGGTCAACCTGGTCGGCAGCGGCCCGATCCGGTACATGTACCAGCCGTCGCTCGCCGGGGACAGCAACTGCTACACCAGCCGGACCCCCAGCTCCGAGGTGCACGCCGCCGCGGGCCCCGGCAACCACTGGTTCTACCTGCTGTCGCAGGGCTCCAACGCCAACCCGGCCAGCCCGACCTGCAACGGCAGCTCGGTGACCGGCGTCGGCATCCAGAACGCCATCAAGATCATGTACAACGCGATGCTGCTGAAGACCTCCAGCTCGTCCTACGGCAAGTACCGCCTGTGGACGCTGCAGGCCGCGAAGAGCCTCTTCCCGGGCAGCTGCACCCAGTTCAACTCGGTCAAGGCCGCCTGGAACGCGGTGAGCGTGCCGGTCCAGTCCGGCGAGCCCACCTGTTGATCATTCGGTGAACGGGGGCCGGCGCACCGGCGCCGGCCCCTTCACGCCTCGCGCAACAGCTTGCGCACTTCCTTCTCGTCGCCGGTCTTGACGACCTCGCCGTCCTCGTACTTCTCGATCACCCGCGGGTCGACGTACGAGGCGCGCGCCACCGTCGGGGTGTTGCCGAGCAGCTCGGCGACCTCCTTCATGGCGTGCGAGACGGCCTTCTTGCGCTTGGCCTTCGTGGGCTGCGGGCCGATCTCGGCCAGCTCCCGGGCCGCCTTGACGGTGCCGTGCCAGGTGCGGAAGTCCTTCGCGGTCATCTGCTCGCCGCTGATCTCGCGCAGGTAGTCGTTGATCTCGTCGGCGCGCACCTCCTGCCAGCGCCGCGTCGACCGGTCGTACCACGCGAACAGCCGGTTCTGTCCGCGCCGCCGGCGCCGCAGCTCGCGCAGCACCTCGCAGACCTCGCCGTCGCCCACGGTCGCGCTGTGCTGCACGCCCGACTTGCCGGGAAACTCCAGGATCGCGCAACCGCCCTGGGTACGGACGTGATCGGGCCGCAACGTGGACAGCCCGAACGACGGGTCCTCCTCCCGGGCCGCGTACTGGTCACCGCCGATGCGGAACATGCCCAGGTCGAGCAGGCGCACCACGGCGGCGAGCACCCGTTGCCGGCTCAGCCCGCCACCGGTCAGATCGGAGCAGAGCTTGTCCCGTACGGCCGGGAGCCGCTCCGCGACGTCCAGGGCGTGCTCGAACTTCTTCTCGTCCCGCGCGGTGCGCCACTGCGGGTGGTAGATGTACTGCTTGCGCCCGGCGGCGTCGATCCCGGTGGCCTGGATGTGCCCGAGCGGGTCCGGCGAGATCCACACCTGCTGCCAGGCCGGCGGGATCACCAGCGCCTTGATCCGGTCGAGGGTCCCGGCGTCGCCGACCGGTGCGCCGGACGGATCGAGGTAGCGGAAGCCTTTGCCGGAGCGGCGGCGTCCGTAGCCGGGTTTGTCGAGCTTGCTGCGCCGCAGCCGCACGGTGGCTCCTCTCGCCCCAGGGGACCGTGGGATGCCCGGTCGCGGCGGGCGCAAACCTGCGTCTAGAACGGCGAGGCCGCGGCCAGGACCTCGTCCACGCTCACCTTCAGCAGCGCCGGGTGCACGCCCGGGTCGCTGCTGTCGCCCCGCTCGCTGCGGGTGCCGTGCCAGATGACCCGGTGGTACGGGCGGGACGGCGGCGGACCCCAGCGGGCCGGGGACATCGGTCCGAACAGCACCACCGACGGCGTCCGGTACGCGGTGGCCAGGTGCGCGATCCCGGTGTCCCCGCTGATCAGCAGGCGGGCGTGCGCCACCAGGGCCAGCAGCTCGGCCATGCCGGTGCTCAGCACGGCGTCGCCGCCGAGGCCGGCCGCGGCGGCCAGCCGTACGCACAGGGGTTGCTCGGCGGCGGAACCGGTGATCACCACGTGGTGGCCCGCCGAGCGCAGCGAGCGGGCGACGGCCGCGAAGCGCTCCGGCGGCCAGCGCCGGGAGGGCGACTTGGCGCCGGGATGCAGGATCGTCACGCCGTGCGGCACCGCGACGTCCGGGACGGTCAGGTCGAGGTCGTCCGGATCGGCCGGCACGCCGAAGTGCTCCAGCAGCCGGCACCACCGCCGCACCTCGTGCTCCTCGTCCGTCCAGGACGGACCGCCGTCGGTCTCGAACGCCCACAGCTTGCCCGGGCCGGTGGCGCGCAGCAGCTCGTGCGACTGGGGACCGCGGCCGTGCAGGTTCACCGCGATGGCCGGCGGCGACCGCACCGCGAGCGGCTCGTCCAAGCCGGCCGTGGGCACGAGCCGCCGGACCGCGCCGATCTGGCCGGCCAGGGGGGCCAGCCAGGCCGGCGCGGCCAGCGCGAGCGGATCGCCCGGGAAGGCGGCCCTCAGGCCACGCAGGGCGGGCACGGCGGTGGCGAGGTCGCCCACGCCGAGCGCGCGCAGGGCGAGGATCACGGGTACGAGGTCTCCGTCTCGGCGGCGATGACCAGTTCCCGTACGGCGCACCCGGCCGGCTGCCCGAGCGCGAACATGATGGCGTTCGCGACGTTCGCCGGGTCGTTGAGAACGGCGTCCGGGCCGGGCTTGTACTGCTCGTCGCGGTCGTCGAAGAACTTGGTGCGCATGCCGCCCGGGATCACCAGGGTGACGTTGACCTGCCCGGCCAGTTCGGCGGCCAGCGCCCGGGTGAACCCGACCACCCCGAACTTCGCGGCGCAGTACGCGGTCGCGTCGCTCACCGCCTTGATGCCCAGTGTGGACGCGACGGTGACCACGCCGCCGTGGCTCCGCTTGAGCGCGGGCAGCGCGGCCCGCACGACCGCGGCCGTGCCGAGCAGGTCGATCGCGACGATCTGGTCCCAGGTCTCGCCGGGGATGTCGGCGAGGGCGCCGGGCACGTCCATGCCGGCCGCGGTGACCACGCCGTCGATCGACCCGCCGACCAGGTCGATCGCCTGCCGGGTGGCGGCCTCGGCGGCACGCGTGTTGCCCAGGTCGCACTCCACCCACGGGATGTCGGCCGCGGGCGCCTGCCGGTCCAGCACGACCGGCCGGCCGCCGGCCTTGACGACCGCGTCGACGACCGCGGCGCCGAGGCCGCTGGAACCGCCGGTGACGAGAACTGCATCCATGCTTTCCCTACTTCCTGCCGATGGCGGCGATGGTCCGGGTGGTGGAACGGCCGTCCAGGTACGGCACGATGACGGTCTCGCCGCCCCAGCGCCGCACCAGGTCGGACTCGGGCAGGGCGGGACCGCCGTCGGCGTAGTCGCCGCCCTTGACCCAGATGTCGGGGCGCAGCCAGGTGAGCACGGCCTCGGGGGTCGGCTCGTCGAACACCACGACGGCGTCGACGCAGTCCAGTGCGGCCAGCAGCCGGCTGCGGTCCGTCTCGGCGGTGACCGGCCGGTCCGGGCCTTTGAGGGTACGGACGGAGTCGTCGCTGTTGAGGCACACGATGAGACAGTCACCCAGTTGCCGGGCGGCGCGCAGGGTGGCGAGGTGTCCGATGTGGAGCAGGTCGAAGCAGCCGCCGGTGGCGACCACCGTCCCGCCCCGGGCCCGCACCCGCGCGACCAGCGCCCCGGCCGCCTCCGCCCCGACGCGCTCATCGCCCGCGCCCGCCCCGCCCGCGGGGCTGGGCGAGGTGCGGCCGGACGGCTCGCCGGCGACGTACGCGGTGCGCGGAAGGCAGTATGTTGTCATCGCCGCCGGCGGGGGCAAGCTGGGCTCCCCGTC
>NZ_CAKUCL010000206.1 GCF_934643405.1 uncultured Actinoplanes sp. | reverse complement strand
GAGTTGCCGAAGTTGCCGGTCACCACGTTCTTGAGGAAGCGGCCGTACTGGACCCAGATCGGCTGGTCGTAGCCGAGGGCCCGGGTCAGCAACTCGCGGGTCTGCGGGGTCGCGCGTTCGCCCAGCAACGCGTCGACCGGTCCGCCGGGAAGGCTGCGCAGCCAGAAGAAGACCAGGGTCATCAGGGCGATCAGGGTGATGACCAGCTGTATCAGGCGGCGCACGATGACTCTCACCATGAGGATGTCCTTTGTCCGCGCTCGGCGGCCCGGACCTGCGAACGATCCGGGCCGCGGCTGTGCCTGGTGCTATTTGGTGAGCGAGACGGTGTTGAACTGCTCGGCGGTGAGAGGACTCGGCACCAGGCCCTGGACGTTCTTCGTGGTGACCACGGCCGGCGGGGCGTGCCAGATCGGCACGGCGGGCAGCCACTTGGCGGCGAGGTCGCGGTTGACCTGTTCGAACGCGGCCTTCTTGGCCGCCTGGTCGACGGTCGCGTCGGCCTTGCCGATGGCGGTGAACATCTCGGTCATCGCCTGGTCGCCGAACTCGACCTTGCTCCGGCCGAAGAACGTACCGACGAAGTTGCCGGGGTCGTTGTAGTCGCCGGTCCAGCCGAGGATGTGCAGGTCCTGCTTGCCGAACTGCTGCACGTCGTCCTTGAAGCCGCCGTTCCACGGCCGCGGGACACCGTTGACCTTGATGCCGGCGGCCTGCAGGTCGTTCGCCAGGACGGTGAAGATCTCCTGCGGGTTCGGCATGTACGGCCGGGACACCTCGGTCGGGTAGTAGAAGTTGAGTGTCAGACCCGTCGCGCCGGCATCGGACAGCAGCTGCTTGGCCTTGTCCACGTTGTACTCGTACTTCTGCACGTCCGGCGCGTAACCGAGCACCGAGTTCGGCAGGAACTCGTCGGCCACCGCCGAGCCGCCCGGGCCCTTGGTCTGCACCAGCTGGGCGCGGTTGAGCGCGTAGGCGATCGCCTGACGGACCCGCAGGTCCCTCAGTTTCGGGTTCTTCTGGTTGATGCCCAGGTAGAGGATGTTGAAGGCGGGCCGGTCGAGCACCTGGTAACCCTCGGCCGCCAGCGCCTTGCGGTCGGCCGGGGCCGGGAAGTCGATCGCCTGCACCGTACCGGCGCGCAGCTCCTGCTTCCGGGTGTTCTCGTCCTTGATGATCTTGATGATCATCTTGTCGACCTTGGCCTTGTCGCCCCAGTAGTCGGGGTTCTTGTTCAGGGTGATCTCGCCGGTCGCCTTGTTCCAGCCGCCGTAGGTGAACGCGCCGGTGCCGGTCGGGTGTTCGTTCGCGAAAGCGCTGTACGAGAACGAGTCGCCGTTCTGCGTCACCGTGTCGGAACCGTACTTCTTCATCGCGGTCGGGCTGGCGATGGAGAACGCGGTGAGCGTGAACGCGCCCGGGAAGGCGCCCTTGTACCGCTTCATCGTCACGACGGCGGTGGCGGCGTCCTGTGCCTTGCAGTTGTCGTAGACGGCGTCCGGGTTGCCGGCGAACCCACCGAAGACGTCGGCGTAATAGATCATCTGGGACTGGGCAGCCTCGCCCTTCATGTTGTACCAGCGGTCGAAGTTCGCACAGACCGCCGCGGCGTCCAGTGTGGTGCCGTCGTGGAACTTGACACCCTGGCGCAGCTTGAACGTCCAGACCTTGCCGGTCGGGTCGTTCGACCAGCTCTCGGCCAGGCCGCCGGTCAGCTCGGCGGTGCCGGGCTTATGGGTGATGAGGGTTTCGTACATCTGCCGGATCGGGCGGAACGACTCACCGTCATCGTTGAAGATCGGATCGAAGTTTTTCGGGTCGCCGGCGCCCGCGAAGATGAAGGTGCCGCCGGTGGCGGCCTTGTCCTTGTCGCCACCGCTGTCGCGGTCGCTCTTCGCACAGCCGGCCGTGGCGATCGCCATCGCCGCGATGACACCCGCGGCGATGGCCGTCCGGCGTCTCTTCGCCTGCATTCCTGATGCACGCATCGTGGTCACTCCGTCCTGTAGGTACGGACAAGCCCGAAGCCCTCTATGTACGGACACGCGCGGCGACAACTGGTCACCGTTGGCGAGACACTAACCACTCGCGGCGACGACGTCGTGGGTTGGTATCGGATCGTGTCCTTCCGGTCGGCCGACGGGGGATGGATGCGGGGCGGCGGGCCCGGCCGAGCAGGGTGCCGACCGTGGCGGACGCGGCCGGGCGCATCGTCCGCGACGTCAGTGTCGGAGCCGCCCTTTCAGGAAACGCGCCCCAGGGCCTTGGCGGACAGCCGCGGCGCGGTCCGGCCCTCGATGTAGTCCAGATACTCCTGGCGGAAATACTTGATGGTCGACATGACCGGGGTGGCCGCGCTGTCGCCGAGCACGCAGAACGATCGTCCGTTGATGTTGTCGGCGGTGTCCAGCAGCGTGTCCAGGTCGTCGTGGGTGCCCTCACCGGACAGGATCCGGCGGTAGGTGCGGGTCATCCAGTAACTGCCCTCCCGGCACGGGGTACACTTGCCGCACGACTCGTGGTGGTAGAACTCCAGCCACCGCCAGGCCGCGTAGACCGGGCAGTCCTGGTCACTGAAG
Source organism: uncultured Actinoplanes sp. (assembly GCF_934643405.1). GTDB lineage: Bacteria > Actinomycetota > Actinomycetes > Mycobacteriales > Micromonosporaceae > Actinoplanes. The sequence continues at coordinate 10,165 of NZ_CAKUCL010000206.1, read as the reverse complement.
ATCTGCATGGCCGTGGTGCCCAGCAGGGATCCGGCGGCGGCGACGTTGTCGAAGTCGAGCGGGATGTCCAGGTGTTCCTCGGTGAACAGGGGGCTGGACGAGCCGCCCGGGGTCCAGAACTTCAGCCGGTGGCCCGGCTTCATGCCGCCGGCCAGTTCCAGCAGCTCGCGCAGGGTGATGCCGAGGCCGCACTCGTACTGGCCCGGGTTGGCGATCCGGCCGGACAGCGAGTAGATCATCGGGCCGGACGACTTCTCCGTGCCCATGCTCTTCCACCAGTCGGCGCCGCCGAGCACGATGTACGGCACCGAGGCGATCGTGCCGACGTTGTTCACCACGGTCGGGCTTCCGTAGAGGCCGGCCACGGCCGGGAACGGCGGGCGCAGCCGGGGCTGGCCGCGGAAGCCCTCCAACGAGTCCAGCAGCGCGGTCTCCTCGCCGCAGATGTACGCGCCGGCGCCGCTGTGCACCACCACGTCCAGGTCGAAACCCGAGCCCAGGATGTTGCGGCCCAGATAACCCTTGGCGTACGCCTCGGCGACCGCGCTGCGCAGCCGCCGGGCCGCGTGGACGGCCTCACCCCGGACATAGACAAAGGCCTGATGTGCCCGTACGGCGTAGGCCGTGATGATCGCGCCCTCGATGAGCGAGTGCGGGTCGTAGGTCATCAGGGGCAGGTCCTTGCAGGTCCCAGGCTCGCCCTCGTCGGCGTTGATGACCAGGTAGTGCGGCTTGCCGTCGCCCTGCGGGATGAAGCCCCACTTGAGACCGGTCGGGAAGCCGGCGCCGCCACGACCGCGCAGGCCGGAGTCCTTGACCAGCTGGATCAGGTCGTCCGGGTGCACGTCGAGGGCCTTGCGCAGAGCCGCATACCCGTCGAGCCGCTCGTAGACGTCCATCTTCCAGGCGTCCGGCGAGAGCCAGCGCTTGGTCAGCACGGGGGTGAGCTTCCGGAGAACCTGGGGGCTGGGCTGCGTCACTACTCCACCTCGATACGACACGTGTTGATCACCTCGCATCAGGGAGACGAGGAAGGCACGCCGGGTGTGACATCCCCGCGAGTAGTTCTTGTGTCCGGGGCGGCCCATGGTTGGGTGCGGGAAATCCATCCGGAATCGCGATTGGCATCTGTCCTTTCGCGTATTTGCTTTTATGGATGGAGAGCTCGTCCATGCCGATTGACGGACTGCCTCGCAAGGTGCTTTGCGGACCCGGGTGAGAGCCGCGGACATGCCTGTGCGCAAGGGTGACGAGGGCCGCGATGGTGGCGGCCACCTCGCCCGTCCTCGCCTCGTGGCGGTGAATCGATCAGCGTCGAAAGTGCCCGCAATTGTTGAGTGGCGTATAAGACATCGACCGTAGGATTAGCGTCACAGGCGCGGCACGCGCAAACGTCTAGCGTGTGGGTAACAGACTCTCGCCGACTACTGGCAAGTTTGAGTCAGGAGGCCGATCATGGGCCAAATTGCACAGGGGCCGGGCACGGCCGCGCCGTCGAGGCGCCCCACCGAAACCCTCACGCCGCTGCTCCAGCAGCCCTTGCCGAATGTGACGGGCAAGACGTTCAGCTCGGTGATCGTCGAGTTCCCGCCCGGCGCCGGCGCGGCGCCGCACCGGCACGGCGAGGCGTTTCTCTACGCCTACGTGCTCGAGGGCACGGTGCGCAGCCAGCTCGAGGGTGAGCCCGTGGTCACCTACCACCAGGGCGAGAGCTGGGTCGAGCTGCCGGGCGTCCACCACGTCCTCACCGAGAACACCAGCGCCACCGAGCCGGCGAAACTGCTGGTGGCCTTCGTCTCCGACACCGGAGACCCGCTCAAGGTCAACGACCCGGAATAACCGCCCGGGACACACCGCGGACGGGCGTGCCGCGCACGCTCGGTCTGATGTGGATTATGCCGGCCGCACAAGCACAAGTCATCAAAGCCATGACGTCGCCGAGGTGCGGCGCGAATACGCCGCAGTACCCGTCGCCCAACGCGTAGGGCGACGGCGTCATACGCGCGTGAAATCGAAGACGACAAGGAAGAAGTAATCATGCTCAGGACACGCAAGGTCATGATGGTGACCGTCGCGGCTGCCGGGCTGGCGCTCACCGCCGCCTGCGGCGATTCCGGCAAGTCGAGCAGCTCGGGCCCGACGTCGGGCCAGACGCCGGCGGCGACGGGCAGCGTGATCAGCGCACAGTCCACGCCGCTCGGCACGATCCTCGTCAACGACCAGGGCCGGACCGTCTACGTTTTCGCCAACGACAAGACCAGCGCGTCGACCTGCACCGGATCGTGCGCCAGCGACTGGCCTCCGGTGCAGGCGCCGGCGCAGCTGCCCTCCTCGGCTCCCGGGGTCACCGGTGCGCTCGGCACGACGACCCGGGCGGACGGGGGCCGCCAGCTCACCGTTGCCGGACATCCCGTCTACACGTTCTCCGGTGATTCGGCCGCGGGCCAGACGAACGGGCAGGGTCTCACCCTCAACGGTGGCCTCTGGACCGTCGTGCTGCCGTCGGGCGCGCCCGACCCGCACCCGTCCGGCGGCGGCGCTGCGAAGCCGGGTCCGGGCGCGGGAGGATACTGACAGCCGGTCAGGAGGCGAGTTCTTCGAGGGACACGGCGGAGTTCCGCAGCTCGGCCGGATCCACGACGGCACCTTTCAACCCGGCGCGGATGAGGTCCTGGATCGGGTCGGTGACCTCCCAGACGTTGACGTTCATGCCGGCGACGACCCTGCCGTCGATGGTCCAGAACGCCACGAACTCGCGCCGGCCGAGGTCACCCCGGATGATCAGGTCGGTGGTGGCGCCGGGCGGGATCCATCCCGCGTACTCCATGCCGAGGTCGTACTGGTCGGTGAAGAAGTACGGCAGCCGGTCATAGCCGTCCGTCCAGCCGAGCATGGCCCGGGCGGCGGCGGGACCGGAATGCAGGGCGTTGGCCCAGTGCTCGACCCGGACCCGGGAGCGAAGCAGGGGGTGGTCGACGTTGGCGACGTCGCCGGCCGCGAAGATGTCGGGGTCGTCGGTCCGCAGTCTGCTGTCGACCAGGATGCCGTTGCCGACCCGGAGGCCGGCCTGCTCGGCCAGCGCCGTGTTCGGTGAGACGCCGACGGCGACCAGGACGACGTCGGCGTCGAGGACGGTGCCGTCGTCGAGCACGACGTGGGACACCCGCCCGGTGCCGCGCAGTTCGCGGGTGCGCGTTCCGAAGTGGAAGACCACCCCGTGCTCGCGGTGCAGGTCGGCGAAGGCGGCTGCGAGCCGGTCGCCGAGCACGCGTTGCAGTGGCAGGCTCGCGGTCTCGACCACGGTGACGGCGGCTCCCCGGGTGCGGGCGGCCGCGGCGACCTCCAGGCCGATCCATCCGGCGCCGATCACCACCAGGCGGGTGCCGTCCGTGACGGTGGCCGCGATCCGGTCGCAATCGGCGAGGGTGCGCAGGTGCAGGACCCCGTCGAGGTCGATGCCGGGGATCGGGAGGGTGCGCGGGGTGGCGCCGGTGGCGAGCAGGAGTTTGTCGTACCGGATCTGCTCGCCGTCGGCAAGCCGCACCCGGTGGGCGGCGCGGTCGAGGCCGACGACGGCGCTGTTCGTGCGCAGTTCCACGTCGTGCTCGGGATACCAGCCGGCCCGGTGCACGTGGACGGTGTCGCGTTCGGCGGTGCCGAGCAGAAGCCCCTTCGACAGCGGGGGCCGTTCGTAGGGACGCTCCGGTTCGTCGCCGAGAAGGACGACGCGGCCGGTGAAGCCGTCCGAGCGCAGGGTCTCGGCGGCGGTGGCGCCGGCGAGTCCGGCGCCGGCGATGACGAAGGTGCGGTGATCGTCCATGGCTCTCCGTTCGGGGCCGGTGGGGGTCAGCGAGCGCCGAGGCCGGCGAGGGCGAAGAATTCGGCGCGGGACCGCCCGTCGTCGCGCAGCATGCCGAGCAGCGTCGAGGTGATGGTGCGCGAGCCGGTGGCCTGGACCCCGCGCAGGCTCATGCACAGGTGCTCGGCCTCGATGACGACGCCGACACCGCGGGGCCGCAGGTGGTCGTCGAGCCAGTCGGCGACCTGCTTGGTGAGTCGTTCCTGCACCTGGGCGCCGTGGGCGAACAGCTCCACGACGCGGGCGAGCTTGGACAGCCCGAGGATGCGGTCGCCGGGCAGATAGCCGACGTGCGCGACACCGACGAACGGCAGCAGGTGATGCTCACAGACCGAGCGGATCGGGATCGAGCGGGCGAGGACCAGCTCGTCGTACCCTTCGTCGTTGTCGAACGTCGTGAGGTCGAAGGCCCGCGGGGTCAGCAGTTCGGCGTAGGCCTGAGCCATGCGCGCCGGCGTGTCCGCCAGTCCCGGCGTGGTGATGTCGACGCCCAGCGCGATCAGGAAATCCGCCGCCGCCTGTTCGGCCCGGGCCAGGTCGCGATCGATGGTGCGGGGCGTGACCCGCTCTGCGGTGATCGTCATCGGATGCCCTCTATTTTCGCCAGCACTCGTTGGTATTAATGTCACCCTGCACCAGGCATCCCATAATTGCAATAGCGCTCGTTGGTGATAATCTGGTGCGGTGACCGACCGCTGGACTGCCGTGGCGACGCTGGTCGATGCCTCCCGCCGCACGCTGTACGACTACGTGCGCCGGCAGGACCATCCGGTCGGCCGCGAGGAGGCGGCGGAGGCCACCGCCATGTCCCGGGGCCTGGCCGCGTTTCACCTCGACAAATTGGTGGACGCCGGGCTGCTCACCGCACGCTACGAAGCCCCGGCCGATCAGCCTCGCGGCCGGGGTCGCGCGCCGAAGGTCTACGAACCGCTCGGCGACGGCCTCGCCGTCACCATCCCGGAACGGCACTACGAGCTGATCGCGGACATCCTCGCCGAGGCCGTCGCGGGCGGCCATGTTCCGGCGCGGGAGGCCGCGGGGCGGGTGGCCGGCCGGCACGGACACGACCTCGGCGTCAAAGTGCGCGGCGCCGGCATCGTGGACGCGCTCGCCGGTCTCGGTTTCGAACCGCATGCCGCGGCCGACGCCGTACGCCTGAACAACTGTCCGTTCCACGCCCTCGCCGGCCGCCACACCGAGCTGGTGTGCGGCCTCAATCTCCGGTTCATCGAGGGCCTGGTCGAGGGCCTCGGGGACCATGCGGACGCCGAGTTGTCTCCGCGTCCCGGCGCATGTTGCGTCATACTTTCCCGGCCCGAATGATCCGGCGGCCGCCGCCCCGGGCTATGCCGCGGTCTGTTCCGGAAGGAGCACTCCGCCGGCCGAGGCGACCTGGTTGCGTCCGGCGTTCTTGGCCGTGTAAAGGGCGCGGTCGGCAGCGAGGACGAGCTCGTCGATGTCCGGACCCGTGGACGCCATGCCGGCGGCGCCGACGGACACGGTGACGCGGTGCTGGCGGGTGCCGCCGACCGCGATGGGTGCCGCGGCGATACCGCGGCAGATCCGTTCGGCGATCTGCCGGGTGTCGGCCGGGCCGGCGCCGGGCAGCAGGATCACGAACTCCTCGCCGCCGTAACGGGCGACCAGATCGCCCGGGCGGGCCAGGCTCCTGAGCCGCTCGGCAACCTCGACCAGCACCCGGTCGCCGCCATGATGGCCGTACGTGTCGTTGACGCTCTTGAAGTGGTCGATGTCCAGCAGGAGCATGGCAAGCGGACGCCCCGAGCGCCGCGCGACGGCCGCCTCGGCGTGCAGTGCCTGCTCGAAGAACCTGCGGCTGCGCAACCCGGTAAGGCCGTCGGTGATGGCAGCGCGGCGCTGAGCCGACACGAGCCCGGCCATGCGCGCCAGCACCAGCAGGAACAGGACGATGCACACGATGGCGGCCACCGTTCCGTGGGGCAGGCCGGTGCGGGTCTCCTGCACGAGCAGGGTCACCGGGGCGATCAAGGCCGCCACCGCCAGGATGCTCAGCCGTCCCACGGTGGCGTCCGGCACCGCGGTCGACGACGCCGCGACGAGCTTGGGTGCCGACGGGTGCACCATCCCCGCCGCGAGCAGGAACGCGGCGCCCATCCAGATGCCGTCGAGGTAGTTGGCGACCTGGTAGGTGCCGTTGAGGGACTGGATGCTGTAGGTCGTGTCGGCGTAGAGGCTGAGAGCCAGGTAGACGCCGAGCGACCCCAGGGCGATCGACCGCGGTCCGGCGCCGAGCAGCAGCCGCGAGCCGACGACGATCAGCATGAGGTCGCCGACCGGGTACGCCACGGAGACCAGCATGGGCAGGTTGCCGGTGGTCACCGACATCGTCGGCGCGATGACGAGTTCGTAGACGAGATAGGCGGCGCTGACCGCCACGATCGCCGCGTCGATGGCGCTGGCGCCGTCCCAGCCCGGGGTCCGGCGCCGCACGATCAGCAGCAGCGCCAGTGCCGCCAACGGGTAGGCGACCAGGTACCCGATGTCGGCGACGCTGGGGTAGGCGACCTCTTTCTGGATGAGCGTGAGCACGTAGAAGGTCACGTCCGCGGCGACCGTGATGCCGGCGCTGGTCGCCAGCAGGAACATGGGGCGCCGCAGCGGCCGGTGGCGGGCGCCGGCAACCAGGCACGCCACCGTCAACGTGCCGAAGGCGCTGGCGTAAAGACCGACCTGCGTGGCCGTCTGGGTGCCCTCGAGGCGGGTGAGCCAGTAGTAGACGGCGATGATCAGCAGGCCGGCGGCAAGCACAACCTGCCACGCCTGGATTCGCCGTACCGCCATCACCGACACCATTTCGCTCATGCCTGAACGATGGCGCGTCCCGGTTGCAGTCAGGGTGCAGCACGTTGCCGGATCGGTGGCAAACCGCGCCGGCGGCCGGAGGTCACGTCCAGTAGAGGATGCGGCAGCCGGGCAGCTGCCGGGCGATCTCGGTCTCGAACCAGGTGCGCAGCTCGGTCATCGGCTCGGCCGGGTAGACGTATTTCACCGAGCCGAATTTGCCGTGCTTGCGGGACCGCGCCTCTTCGTCCATCTCCAGCCGGGTACGCGGATACCAGCCGAGCAGCACGTCCTTGCTGCCCGGGGTGAATCGGTGGGTGATCAGCTCGGCGGTCAGGTCCAGCCGGGGCACACCCGCGACGGCGGCCGCCACCTCGGCCAGCAGTACGCCGTACGCAGCACGCCAATCCTCGACCGGCATGATCGGCGCGATCGTCAGCCCGACCGGGTAACCATCCAGAGCCAGACGCCGCAGCGCGGCCAGCCGATCCCGCAGGCGGCTCGTCCCGCCCTCGAACCGGGTGGTCACCGGCAGGCAGTTGACGCTGAACCGCACTCGCGTACGGCCCTGGTGCGCGAGCCCGACGAAGGTACCCACGTCGTCGAACTTGGTCGTCCAGCGCAGCTGGACCGGCGCGTCCCACGCGCCGAAATGCTCGACCGCGCGCCGCCAGCTGCCGGTCAGGTGTTCCACCGCGAGCGGGTCGGTGTAGCAGGAGGCCTCGAACGTCGTGCCCTCGTCGCGCCGGGCGGCCCGGCGGCTGGTGATGGTCCCGCGCCCGGCGTAGTCGGCGAGCCCGTCGAGAATCTCGTCCAGGTCGGCGTAGACCCGGGTGACCGGCGGCCCGGACAGCGAACCGGCCAGATAGCAGTACTGGCAGTGCGCGGGGCAGCCTTCCGCGAGGTCGAACCGCCAGTCCGCGCTCGGCGCGATCGGTTGCAGACGCCGGCGCGACGGCGGGCTCACCACGATGGCCATGGTGCTTTTCGCCCGGGCGTACGTCTCCCGGTCGTTCTGCCCGCGGACCCCGGTCAGCCGCGCCGACCGCAGCCGCTCCACCTCGATGCCCTGAGCCTCGACCAGCGCCATGATCCGGCGGCCGTGCGGGTGGTCGTACGCCGCCTGAGTAGCCACCACGCGCCGCGGAGTCCAGCGCCGCGCCGGCCGGGCGGACGGCGCCACCTCGCTCAGATCGAAGACTGCCCGGCCTTCGCCGCTGGCACTGTGCGGCGCGGCCGGGACGTCCGGGGCGAGCGGCTGGTCGAGGTCGGTCATCTCCGGCGGATACCCCTGGTGGCGCCGATGTACCGCCGTGTCGCCGTCGGGATCAGGGTGAGCGCCAGCGTGCGTCCGGCAAACATCAGACCGGCGTATTCCTTATGTGCTCATCTGTTGGGCCGACGATAGGAATGTGCCGGATCGGGTCTTCATCGTGGCCAATGTAGTGATCATGGTCGCGTACGCGGCGATCACGGTGGCGATCGTGGTGCCGGTAGGCCGGGCCGGTCAGCTGCGTACCAACAAGCTGGCCACCGCCACCGCGATGATCTTCTTCAGCTGTTCGGTAGGACACGGACTGCATGCCCTGATGGCGTTGCGTGCCGCCTGGCACGCCGCCGGCTCCGGCCATCTGCACACGTCGATGGCGGGAACCTCGGTGTTCTCGGGCGGATGGGACGTGCTCACCGCCGCCGTCGGCGTCTACTACTGGACGCTGAGGCGCACCTACGGAGTGCTGCTGGGCCGTGGCGCCATCTACCTTGACCCCGGCGGCAAGCAGGTGCTGGACGAAGCCGGTGCGCGCGAGCGCGCCGCACGTGACGTCGCCGAGGCGCACCGCGCCACACTCGCCACGGTGGTGGAACACAGCGACGACGCGATCATCGGACTCAACCCGGAGGGGGTCATCACCGCATGGAACCACGGCGCCGAGCGGATCTTCGGGTACCGAGCCGATGAGGTGATCGGTGAACCGGGGGCGATGCTCGCCGATGGGCCGGGCAGCCGCCAGCAGCACGAGACTCTGGCCCGGGTGCGTCAGGGCGAGCGCAGCATCATCTACGAGGCCCAGCGCCTGCGCAAGGACGGCACGCCGGTCGACGTGTCGTTCAGCATCACCGCGATCACCGATCCGGCCGACGCGGTCATCGGCATCTCCGTCACTGCCCGCGACGTCACCGCCGTCCGTGAGGCAGCGGAACGGCAGCGCGCCATGGCCGAGCGCACCAACCAGGCTCAGCGGATGGAGAGCCTGGGCAAACTCGCCGGCGGCGTCGCCCATGACTTCAACAACATCCTGGCCATCATCGCCAACTACACCGACTTCGCGATCGAGCAGACCGACGACAAGCCGGACGTGCAGGCCGACCTGAGGCAGGTCCGCGCCGCCACGGACCGGGCCACCAACCTCACCCGGCAGCTGCTGACCTTCACCCGAGGCGACGCCATCCAGCCCCAGGACGTCGATCTCAACGCCGCCATCGGCGAGATCCGCGACATCCTCGGCCGGACCATCGGCGAACACATCACCCTCGTCGCGCGTCCCTCCACGGAGGTCATCACCGTCCACGTCGACCCCGGCCAGCTTCAGCAGATCCTGTTGAACCTTGCCATCAACGCCCGCGACGCCATGCCGGAGGGCGGCACCCTGGTGCTGGAGGCAGGCCTCGTCGTCCTGGACGGTGAGGAGATCGCCGTGCAGCCTCGGCTGGCCGCCGGCCCCTACGCCCGGCTGCTGGTCAGCGACACCGGTCAAGGCATGTCATCCGATGTCGTCGAACACATCTTCGAGCCGTTCTACACCACCAAGCCCCGCGGCAAGGGCACAGGCCTCGGACTGGCCACCGTTTACGGCATCATCACCGAAGCCGGCGGCGCCATCAACGTCTACTCCGAGCCCGGAATCGGCACCACGTTCCGTGTCTATCTGCCCCTGGCCGACGCATCGGAGCGGACCGGGCTTCCCATGCCGGACCGGCTGGCGTCACCACCCGACGGTCAAGGCCGCGGCGTCTTGCTGGTCGAGGACGAACCGGCCCTGCGGCGGGTCATCACGCGCATCCTCACCAACGGCGGCTATCACGTCGTCAGTGCTGCCAACGGGCCGGAAGCCCTCGAGCTCTTCGACCGGCACGATGTCGACATCTTGCTCACCGACGTCATCATGCCGGAGATGTCCGGAACTCAGCTCGCCCATCTTCTGCAGAGCGAACGCCCCGGCCTTCCGGTGGTCTACATGTCGGGCTACAGCAACGGACTGCTCGGCACCACCCACGTCCTCGACGACGACATCACCTTCCTGGAGAAGCCCTTCACCGCCGCCGGCCTCCTCGCCAAGGTCGGCGAAGCCTGGTCGCCCGCGGAGGCGTCGGCGCCCAGGGGGTGACCGGAGCCCTTCGGGGACCCGGAAGGTCATCGGTCAGAGGGCCGGTCCGAGCCGCCGAACAGCTCCGCGGACTTCAGCGACGCCGCGAACGCCCGCT
>NZ_CAKUCL010000205.1 GCF_934643405.1 uncultured Actinoplanes sp. | reverse complement strand
GGGGGTGGCTGCCGCGCTGTGGTTGCCGTGGGCGGCTTGGTCACCCGGGCCGGGCTGGGTGGTGGGTTGCGCGAGCGCACCGTGCCGGTCGCGGTCAGCATGTCGCGGTTGGTCGGTGGGTCATCCGGGTGCGTGGCTGAGGTAGGAAGGTTCCTTGAGGTGGGGGCTGCTGGCGAGCTTCGCTCGCCGCCGACCCTCTGCTCGCCGCCGAAGCTGCTGCTCGCCGCCCAAGCTGCTGCTCGCCGCCCAAGCTGCTGCTCGCGGCCCGGCGGCTGCGTGCGGCCGAGCTTCGTTCGCCGGGACCGCCTGAGTTTTCGCTCGCGGCCCGGCTGCTGTTCACCGCCTGAGTTTTCGCTCGCGGCCCGGCTGCTGTTCGTTGGCGAGCTTCGCTCGTCGCCGGTCTGGTGGTCGTCGGCCAAGGTGCTGCTGGTTGCCCGGCTGGTGGTCTTCGCTGAGCTTGCGCTTGCTGCCTGGCTGCTGTTCAGCGCCTGAGCTTCCGCTCGCCGCCTGGCGGTCCGGCTGCTGTTCGTTGGCGAGCTTCGCTCGTCGCCGGTCTGGTGGTCGTCGGCCAAGGTGCTGCTCGTCGCCCGGCTGGTGGTCTTCGCTGAGCTTGCGCTCGCTGCCCGCCTGCTGTTCACCGCCCAAGCTGCTGCTCGGTTCGCGGCTGCTGCTCGCTGGCCTGCCCGGTGCTTGCTGCCCATCGGGTGTGCGCGGCTCAAGCGGCTGCCCCTCGTCCGGGCTGCTGCGCACTGGCCGGCGGCTTACCGCCCGGCTGCTTACCGCCCGGCTTTCGCTCGCTGCCAAGCTGCTGGTCGCTGCCTACCGGCTGGGAGTGGGACTGGCTTAGGCGGTGTCGTGTCGGCGGTGGTGCATGGCGGTCGGGTCGCTGTGGTCTGTGGGCTGATTACTTGCAGGAAGCGTTGGCTCTGGCGGCTAGGGCTACCGCCGTTTCGGGTGATGGGGCGGGTGAGGTTGCGGTCGCTTCGGGGACGTGGGTGCGGGATGCGGACGCTGAAGGGGTAGCGGAAGTGGATACCGAGGGTGACGGGGTCGGCTTCTTCTTGGCCGGCGGGGACGCAGCGTGCGCCTTGGTGATGGCTGTCCCGGATAGACGGACCGTTGTCTTCTGGGTTCGTTCTGGACTCAGCGTTATGCCGGTCAAGGTTGCGGATCTGCCGGTCGCGTCGGAGAGCTTGATTTTGAACGGGCCCGGGCCTGCGCCGCCGTCGATGATCCAGTAGTTGTAGTCCTCGCGGTGGGCGGTCTTGAACGAGCCGCCGGAGCCGGCCACCTTGACCGAGGTCAGGCGGCTGCCGTGGTTGTCGATCAGGGCGGCGAACCAGTATCGCGACACGCCCTCCTTGAGGCGGACGGTCAGCGGGCCGGGGACCGACGGGCTGGCCACGGTCTTGTAGGTGATCGGGATGACGCCGGCCACCTCGGCACCGATTTTCTTGAATGCCGTCCGGCTCAGGTCCAGGTGGCCGGTATCGCACTCGGGGCACGAGTCGATGACCTTGACGCGGACCTTGCCCTTCGGGCCGGTGACGTCCAGATATGTGCCGCAAGCCGCGCCGGCTGAATACTGCCCAGGGCCGAGGGCCACGAACAAGTCATCGGCGGGCGGCGAGGGGAACGAGCAGTTTCCGGTGCCGTCGCCGAGATCGTAGAACGTGGCCTTTCCCTTGCTCGCCGAAGTGGACGGCGGCGCGGCGCAGGCGGACCCGCCGTTCTGCAGCAGCAGGGCGGATCCGATCACGGCGGCCAGCAGGACGGCGCCGCCCGCGGCGAGCCTTCGGGGCGTGAGGACGCCGAGCCGGCGATGCGTCTGCGCGGGAGATTCGGTCACGCTGAGGCATCCTGCGGGCCGGACCGTACGCTGGGCAACTCACCTAAGAGTCCGCTAAGAAACCGTGACCGGGTGGCCGACCCGGATCGTGGCCATCGGACCGTACGGGATGAGGTTGATCGCGAAGAGCAGCCCGTCACCGAAGCGCCGGTGGGAGCCCAGGATGCGCAGTGGCTGGCCGCCCTTGACGCCGGTCTCCTGGTCGATCGTGGTGACCAGGCAGCGCGCCGACGCCTTCGCCGCACGGAACGTCACCGGGCCGATCCGCAATGTGCGGCCGAGCCAGTCGTCCTCGGCCCACGGCGCGGCACCGCCGACCACGATGTTCGGCCGGAAGCGGGTTATCGGCACCGGCTCGTCGCCCGCCTCGATCAGCCAGTCGTTGACAGCGGACAGTGACGCCTCGTTGGCCAGCAGCACCGGGTAGCCGTCGGCCAGATTGACCCGATCGTCCGCTTCGGCGTTCGACTCGATGGGACGGCCGGTCGGGTCGGCCTGCCAGATCAACCGGGCCTCGTGTCCGAGGAAAGCGCTGATCCAAGCGCTCTCGGCGACGCGGGCGGGCAGTGGCTTCTTGTGCCGGAACACGCGGACCAGTTCCTTCGGCCCGTCCGCCGGCTCGTCGAGCGACAGCGGAGGGAAACCGGGCGCCGACAACTCCAAGCCACCGGGACGCGGCCGTGCGACCAGTTGCGTGAGCTTGTGCGCCTCGCGCTGAGTAATCCCGACGCCGTCGGTATCGACGATCATCCACCGGCGGTCACCGGCGAGACCCCATGGTTCGACGAGCGCCGCGTCGCGCTCGAGGCGGTGACAACCCTTGACCGGGTACGTGTGCAAGGCGGTGATCCGCATTCCCCAAGACTTTCACGGCCCGGGTAGCAGCTCGACCGGGCCGAGGGATACCACCGCGAACGACGGCACATCCGGGTACGCGCGGCTTGTCGCTGGGTGTCGAAGCGGATCTCCGCGTGCTGGACGCCGCCGGACATGAAGGACTCATCGCCGGAGATGACCTGGTTCGGCCACGAGGCCCGGCAAAAGGCTTGGGTTGCGCACGTCCGGGTACGCGTCACGACGTCCTCGGCTGGTTCTCGCCGTCACTTGTGGAGGACTTCCGGACCGCGTACGAGAGTGAATTGGTCTTGCTGCTGGGAAACGATGAGGAAGCGATCTGAGTCGCGGAAGTCCGGACGGGATTCGGCCGCACCGGCGGGCGTCAGCCGGTCGGCAGGTCGCGCCACATGAGGATTTCGTCGCGGTCGTCGCCCGGCGCCAACCGCAGGACGCCCGGCATGCGGCCGACCTCGCGATAGCCGAGGCGCGTGTAGAACTTCTCCGTCCCCATGCCGCCACGCACCGTCACGTGCAGGCCGGCCAGCCCGAGTTCGCGGCCCACCCGCTCGGCCTCGCGCATCAGCGCCGCGCCGTAACCGCGGCCCTGGCTCGCCGGTGTGACCATGACGCGCTTCAGCACCCGCCAGTGATCCTTGAGCACGAACCGGTTGTCCACCACGAAGAGCAAAGCCACGAGCTCACCGTCATCCAGAGCGACCAGCAGATGATCGACACCCTCGGCCACCGCCGCGAGGGTGGCGTCCGCTACCGGCTGTACGGCGTCGGCCGTGACCGGCGCGACGAAGCCGACCGCCCCGCCCGCGTTGGTGACGTCGACCCAGAGCGCGACGATCCGCGCCCGCAGGTCGTCGGTGAGCGGCGGATCGAGCACGAATTCCAGCGACATGCGCCCATCATCGCGGAGCCGCCGCCGCACCCCGCCGACGACCGCGCGCCGGGTGATCGAGGCGACCAGCGGCCGGGATCGGCGACACATCGGTGGTGCGGAAGAGGGGACTCGAACCCCTACGCTCTCTCGAGCACTGGGACCTAAACCCAGCGCGGCTGCCAATTACGCCACTTCCGCCCGTCTTGCGCCCGGACGACCAGGCGCTGACGAGAGTCTAAACGGTGAGCCGCGAATCAACGGCTTGGGCTACAGCGCTGGTGGCGCAGGCGGCGGACAAGGCGGCGGCGGGCAACGCGGCGGCCGGCGGACGAGGCGGCGGGCATCGCGGCGGCCGGCGGACAAGGCGGCGGCGGAAGACAACCCGGTGGCCGGGGGACAACGGGGTGCTCGCGGACACCAAGGCGGGGGCGGAAGACAACCCGGCGGCCGAGGGACAACAGGGTGCTCGCGGACACCAGGGTGCTCGCGGACAAGGCGGCGTTCGCGGACAACAGGGTGGCCGCGGACAGGAGGTTGCTCGCGGAGAGGAGAGATGCTCGCGGACAGCGGGGTGGCCGCGGACACGAGGTTGCTTGCCGACAACAGGATGCTCGCCGACAACACAGCGCCCGCCGACGACCTGGCGGCGGCGGTCAACGCGGCGGCGGCGGTCAACGCGGTGGCGGCGGACAACGGAGCGCGGCGGCGGACAACACGGCCGCCTTGGACAACACGGCGGCCGCCTTGCGGGTCGTGCCGCATGACGGCCGCCGTGGGAAAAGGGAACCCTCAGTCGATGCCCAGGTCGCGGCGCAGCTTGGCCACGTGGCCGGTCGCCTTGACGTTGTACAGGGCCCGCTCGATGGTGCCGTTCTCGTCGATCACGAACGTGGAGCGGATCACGCCCATCACGGTCTTGCCGTAGTTCTGCTTCTCCCCGTACGCGCCGTACGCCGTCAGCACGCTCTTGTCCTCGTCGCTGACCAGGGGGAACGTGATGGCGTCGTGTTCGCGGAACTTCGCCAGCTTGGCGGGGGAGTCGGGCGAGATGCCGACCACCTCGTAACCGGCGGCCTGCAGCGAGGCGAGGCTGTCGCGGAAGTCGCACGCCTGGGTGGTGCAGCCGGGCGTCATGGCGGCCGGGTACGCGTACAGCACGACCTTGCGACCGCGCAGGTCCTTCAGGGTCAGCCGGTCGCCGTTGTCGGTGGGCAGCGAGAACTCGGGCGCCGCGTCGCCGGGGGAGAGTCGGACGGTGTCAGTCATGCACGAACGATAGACCCGCGCGCCGGGGTGCGGCGGGGGCGGCGGACAGGGCCGCGCGCAGCCGCAACACGCCGGTCAATGCCATCGCCGCGCCGCCGCCCACCGCGGTCACCACCAGGGTGCGGGCGAGCCATCCGGGACCGGCCGCCGGCAGCACCGCCGCGCCGAGGACACCCGCCTCGGCGAAGCCGCCGAACAGGGCCACCACCGCACCGGAGAGGGCGAGGAAGAACGGCGGATGCCGGTACGCCGCGGCCAGCCCGACGAGGCCCGCCAGGAGGACCACGACGGGGGCGCTTCCGCCGTCCATCGCGCGGCTCACGGCGTACGCAAGCGGGGAGAGACCGGCGAGGAGCGCAACCGGCCGCACCCACCGATGCCCCACCAGGGCCAGCGTTATCCCGATAAAACCGGACAGGAGCCACCAGAGCCACGTACGGGGTGGAGGCTCCCAGTCCAGGGTGCCGCGAATCTCGAAGGTCGACGCCTGGATGCGCAGCGGCACCACCCAATCGCGCAGGCGGTGGGTCCGCGAGGGGTCGGACGCGGCGGCCGCGGGGAGCCCGGGAGTCAGCCAATGCGTGCGCTGATCATGCCAGCGCACCGTGGTCGACGAGGAGATCTTGCGCCAGCTGGGTGGGGCGGTGGGGTCGGCGGAGGCGGGCACCGGCGTGTCGCCGAGCAGGGTCTGGTTTGTGTACGCCGCCGGCGAGCTCACGTTCTGCCAGGTGCCGTCCGAGCGCACTTCCAGGTACGGCTCGCCGGAGTACCCCAGGATCTCGACCGGGCGGCCGGTGTCGTTGGTCAGTTCGAGCCGCGCGCCCGCCTCGACCGTGCGCACCGAGACACCGTCGAGCGTGACCCCGGTGATCGTGGTGCGGTACGCGGTCGCCGAGGGTGCGTCCCCGCCGTGCGCGAAAGCGGGAGCGGCCGGCACCAGGGCGCCGGCCACCCCCGCGATCAGCAGCAGAACTCGCCTCACCCGGCCGCCTGGGTCACGGCCTGCGTGAAGTCCTGGGCCGTGGGCAGGGTCTGGCCGGGCCCCTGCACCTGCTTGCCGGCCACCACGATCGTCGGCGTGCCGTTGTACCCGCGGGACGAGAACGTGTCGGTGACCTTGGCGACCCACGGCTCGTACGTCTTGTCGTTGACGGCGGTGGCGAACGAGTCGCCGAGACCGACCGACTTGCCCAGCTCGATCAGCTTCGCGTTGGTGAGGCCGTCGCTGTTCTCCTCCGGCTGGTTCGCGTAGAGCACGTCGTGGTACTGGAGGAACTTGCCGTCCACCGCGGCCGCGGCGGCCGCCCCGGCCGAGCGGGTCGAGTACTCGGTGCCGTTCGAGGCGCGGTCGAGGATCGAGACCGGGTGGTACCGGACGGTGATCTTGTTTTGGCTGACCATCTGCTTGATCGTCGGGCCGGTCGTGTTCTCGAACTGGTGGCAGATCGGGCACATGAAGTCCTCGTAGAGGTCCACCACGACCGGTCCGCTGCCCACCGAGAACGCGGTGCTGTCGTCGACCGCGACGCTCGGCGTGGTCAGCTTGCCGGCGTCCGTCTGCTCCTGGCCGGACAGCGTCGTCCAGCCGATCAGGCCGGCGATCACCAGGACCGCGACGACCGCCACCGACGTCCAGATGGTGACCCGGCGGCGGCGTTCCGCGGCTTTCTGCTGCTCGACGACCCGTCGAGCGTTCGCGCGGTCGCGCGCACCCTTGCTCATTGCTCCCCCATCAGAAGACCGTCGAGTGAGAACCGGCTCCGCGGCTTGGCCATCACGATCCCCGCGAGCACCAGGAAACCCACGTCCCGCAGGATCTCCAGCCCGTACTGCGCGGTGCGGCCGGCGGCCAGGTCACCGCCCTTGCTGAAGCAGCCGCAGTCGATCTGCAGCCCGCGCGCCCACGCCGACGCGATCCCGGCGATGAAAATCACCAGGAGGATCGCGCCGATGATCGCGCTGAGCCGGACCGCGAGGCCGATCAGCAGGAGCAGGCCGAGCGCGATCTCCAGAAAGGGCTGGACCGCGCCGACCACCTTGGCGGTCTCGAAATCCATCAGGCGATACGCGTTGACGGCACGCCCGGAGGCGGACAGGTCGGTTACTTTGAGCCCGCCCGCGACGAGGAACACCGCCGCGAGACCGAGCCGGGCAACTGTCGAGATCCACGGCCAGGCGGCCGTCATCCGGGCAGTCGACTGCTGCCTCGTTTCCATGGTCACGCCTACTTAGTCGGTGCCGCGGTGAAGCCGGTTCCCCTCCATTGTGCGCGTCACGCTGGGGATTTCCTGGACGTACGCTGTCAGACCGCTCGGGCCTCGGCGACCAGCGTGACCAATTCGTCACGGGCCCGGGCCACGCGCGAGCGGATGGTCCCGACCGGTACGTCCTCGACCTCGGCGGCCTCCGCGTAGGACAGGCCGATCACCTGGGTCAGGACGAACGCCGTACGCCGTTCCTCGCTCAACCGGCTGAGCAGGTCCGAGGTGCTCAGCCGGTGAGCCGGGTCGGGCGCCGGGAGATCGGTCCACGCCTGCGCGGCCAGCCGGGCGTCGAGCCGGCGGCGGCGGACCACGGCCCGCAGATGATCGGCACAGGTGCGTCGCGCGATGCCGAGCAGCCACGTGCGTACGGTGGATCGCCCCGCAAAGGTTGAGAGGGAACGGAAGGCGCGCAGGTAAGTTTCTTGGGTGAGGTCGTCAGCGACACCAGGGTCCACCAACGCCGCGGTGAACCGCCAGACGTCGGCCTGGGTCGCGCGCACGAACGCGGCCTGCGCCGCGGCGTCACCGGCGGCGGCCGCCAGGGCAAGCGCGGTGGTCTCGTCCAGGCCATCCTCACCGACAGTCATGACCGGAGATGGTACGCGGCCGGACCGTGGGAACCATCCCCGCCGTTCGGGCGACTACCCAGCGGCGATACGTACTCGGCAGATCGGGCAGCATGACCACCATGACGGTTGATCGACGCAGGCTCGTCGCTCTGTTGGCGGGTTCCCTGATCGGACTGTTCTGCGTGCTGCTCGGCCCGGCCGGCCCGGCCAGCGCGCACGCGGCGCTGGTCGCGAGCGACCCGGGGAACGGGACGATCGTGCCGGACGCGCCGAACAAGGTGACGCTCACCTTCAGCGAGGGCATCCAGCTGCTGTCCGGCAAGATCCAGGTGCTGGCCCCGGACGGCTCGCGGGCCGACCAGGGCGATCCGACGTCGGACGGGTCGGCCGTCACGATCCCGTTGCGCTCGGGCGGCGGCCGGGGCACATACCTGGTCAGTTACCGGGTGATCTCGGCGGACAGCCACCCGGTCGGCGGCACCATCACCTTCTCGGTGGGCGCCGCGTCCACCCCGCCGACGGCGACCGTGAACGACACGAAGGTCGACCCGGTGGTGCGCGGGCTCATCCCGGTCGGCAAGTACCTCGGTTATGCCGGCCTGGTGCTGCTGATCGGTCCGGCCCTGGTGCTGGCGCTGCTCTGGCCGCACCGGCTCAGCCGCCGCGGACCGGCCCGGCTGATCTGGACCGGCGTCGGCCTGATCACCGGGAGCACCCTGCTGGCCATCTGGCTGCAGGCGCCGTACTCGATCGGCACCAGCCTGTTCGACGTCCGCGTCGGTGACCTGCGCGACGTGCTGGGCAGCACGTTCGGCGCGGTCATGCTGGTCCGGCTCGGCGTGATCGCGGCCGCCGCGTTCCTGCTCCGGGGGCTGCTGCGCGGCGACGGCAACGAGTCGAAGACCGATCTGGCGCTGCTCGGCGTGCTCGGGGTGGCCGCGCTGGCCACCTGGCCGCTGACCGGGCACCCGACCGCCTCCCCGGTGGCCGGCGTCTCCGTGGTGGTCGACGCGATCCACCTGGCCGCGGCCTCGGTCTGGCTGGGCGGGCTCGTCATGCTGGGCGGGTTCCTGCTGCGCCGGGCCAACGAGCGCGAACTCGGCGCGATCCTGCCGATCTGGTCCCGCTGGGCGGCCACCGCGGTCTCCGCGCTCATCCTGGCCGGTGTCGTGCAGGCGCTCATCGAGGTGTCGTCGGTCAGCGGCCTGGTCGACAGCACCTACGGCCGGCTGATCCTGGTGAAGGTGGGGCTCGTCGCGGTCGTGCTGGGGGTCGCCTTCTTCTCCCGGCGAGTGGTCCGGCAGCGTACCGCCGAAGGAAGGCCGCCGCGCCTGCGCCGGCTGGTGTTCGCCGAGCTCGCCGTCACCGCGGTGATCATCGGGGTGACCTCGGCGCTGGTCCAGATCGCGCCGCCGCGCACCGCCGAGGCGGTCCAGTCCGGCCCGGTCGACACCACGGTCACCAAGACGCTGACCTCCAGCACGATGGCGATGCAGGTGGACATCTTCCCGGCCTCGGTCGGCAACAACTCCATCCACCTGTACGCCTACACGCCGGACAACAAGCCGCTCACGGTCGTGGAATGGTCCGCGACGGCGGCGCTGCCGGCCAAGGGCATCGAGCCGATCCAGATCCCGTTGCTGCGGCTCACCGACTTCCACGCGGTCGGCGACATCGCCCTGCCGCAGGCCGGCGACTGGACGTTCAAGTTCACCGCCCGGACCAGCGACATCGATCAGTCGACCGTGTCGATGACGGCCACCGTTCGCTGAAGTCCCTTTTCCGCCCTTTTCTTTGTCACGTCTGTCAGCGTTTTCGCGGCTGTTTGACCACTTTGGGGTTATTTGGATCTGTATGGTCTCCGCAGTAGGGCCTGAGACTAGGGGGAGAAGCAGATGCGGTTGTTCCGCACGATCCTCGGGATGCTGTTGCTGACCATCGGCGTGCCGGCGCTCCTCGCCGGGGCGACCCTCTGGGTGGCCCTCCAGCACCGCGACCATGGCGGGGCGTTCAGCGGCCAGCTTCAAAGGCTTTCCACTCCCGGGTACGCCTTCGTGGTCGAGGACGTGGACAGGCTCTTGCGTCAGGACGCGCCGTTCACCCGGATCGCCGACACCCAGCTGCGGTTGACGGCCCGGACCCAGAACGGCCCCGCGTTCGTGGGAATCGCCCCCGCCGCGGCGGTCGCGCAGTACCTGACCGGCGTGCCGCACAGCAGCGTCAGCACGGTGGACCTGGGCACCGGCGCGCTGCCCGTGGCGACCACGTTGGTGACCGGCGCGCAGGCGCCGGTGCTGGCGCCCGGGCGGACGTCGTTCTGGACCCGCACCGACGTCGAGGGCAGCATCGCCTGGTCGCCCGGGGAGGTGCGGGGAGGGCCGTACAGCCTGGTCGTGATGGACCCGGCCGCCCGGCCCGGGTTGCGCCTGGCCGCCGGGGTCGAGCTGCGGCCGGGTTGGCTGAACTCCAGCGCGTGGGGGCTGCTCACCCTCGGCACGCTCCTGGTGATGATCGCCCTGATCGTGCTGGCGTGGCCGGCGCGCCGGCGCGAGGTCATCTACGTGGTCGAGCCGAGCCAGCTGCCCGAGCTGATGGCGGCGATCGGGGCGCCGCTGCCCGTGGCGATCAAGAAGCCGGGGTCGCGCTCGGCGGGCGCCCACCGCCCCCGAACGTTGGCCGAGGCGCAAAAAGCCGAGCCGGTTCTGCTGCCGTCGCTGGCCGCCTCCTCCGCCGCGCCCTCAGCACCTGCTTCATCGCGCCCCGAGCTGCCCGCTCCCGCACTGGCTTCCGTTTCGGCGCCGGTCTCACCCTCCGCACCGGCGTCGCCTTCCGCACCGGCGTCGCCTTCCGCACCGGCGGCCGTCTCCGCGCCGGCTTCCTCACCGGTGCCGGCTTCCACGTGGGTGCCGGGCTCCTCGTCCGTGCCGGGCTCCACGTCCGTGCCGGACTCCACGTCCGTGCCGAACTCCAGCTCCCTGCCGACTCCCTCTTCCGCGCCGGCTTCTGCTTCCGCGCCGGCTTCTGTTGTCGATTCCGCGCCTGCGTCGGCCTCCGCTCTCTCGGGCGCTTTCGCACCCGCTTCCGCCTCGCCCATGTCGGATTTATCCTCTGACGGGGGATTCGGCTCGGCGGCTGCGATGCCTGGGCCCGGCCTCTCGTGGCCGCCGGTGGGTTCGCCCGCCGGGTCGGACACGGCGGAGAAGGCAGCCGTTTCGCAGCCTGTTGCTCCCGCGTCGGCTGGCCGGCCGCCCCGCCCGGCTGTCGCGCCGCCGTCGGCCGAGGAGTACGCGGCGGCCACCGCCATCCCGTCGTACCACGCCGCGGGACGGAAGCCGGCTCCCGGCGAACCGCTCAGCTTCATCGGCGCCGGCTCGGCCGCCGGCCCGGTCTCCCTCCCGCTGGGGGACCTGCCCGGCGAGGTCGACCCGCTGTCCGGCCGCAAGGTCACCCGAGGCAACGGGCGGCGTCGCGCTCCGGAGCCCAGCGACCTGCCGATGTTCCAGGCCTCCGCGGTGGACGCCTGGGTGGCCGAGACGGCGCCCGAGCGTGCGCGCGAGACCGAGGCTCGAGCGGCTGCCCGCATGGCGGAGGCCGCCCGCCGACGCGCTGTCGCTGACGTGTCGCCCGTACCGAACGAGGCGACCCCGTCCAGCCGGTCGGCAGATGTCACTAGCGCGCCCGTCGCCCAGGCTGTGACCTCTGTTTCGCCGGCTGCCCCGAACCCGGCGGCCGGCGAGGACGAGGTGCCGCCGATCGACGCGGTGGCCGCCGCGTACGCCGCCGGCGCTGCCGACGCCCGAGCCATTCGAGGTGACGCCCGCCTCGCCGGGAACGCGACCGCCGAGCGCACGCCGGTACCGGCCGCCGCCCACGCCGCCGAGGTGATGCGCGATCCGCGTCTGGCGGGCCAGCGCGTGTCGATGGTCACCGGGCCGAATGCCACCGACTGGCTGGCGACGGGCCTGACCCGAGCCGACTCGCCGCGCGTCGGCGGTCCCTCACCGGCGGCCCGTCCGCCGGCTTCGGCGGGCGTGGCCGGTACGCCGCAGCTGGGCGGCTCGTCTCCGGCTTCGTCGCAGGTCGATGGTGCGCCGGCTGCCTCCGAGGGCCGGGTCGACTCCGCCGTCGGGCGTTCGCAGACTCCCCCCGCCGTACGCTCGCAGGCACCTGGCAGCGTGGGGAACGCGGCCCGGCTCGGAAGCCCGACGGCCTCCGCCGCGGCGCCGGGTGCGGTGCGCACTCCGGCTGCCTCCGCTCCTGCGTCTTCCGCGGCTGCTGCCGCTGAAGCCGCACAGACCGGTCTCCGATCAGCCGTGCCTCCGACCGCCAGCGGGAGCCGGCCGGCGAGTGCCGGCGCCGATCTCGGTGACGCCGGCCGTCGCCGCTCGGTCCCAGAGCCCAACGCCTCAATGGGATCGCCCGACTCCGCCGCCACGTCCTCGTCCGGCGGGCGGACTCCAGTTGCCGGGAGCGGTGAGGCTGGTGACGTAGCGACGCCGGCCGCCGACGTCGCAACCGCGGCAACTAACGCCACGCCGACGACCGATACCCCCGCAGCTGACGTCGCTGCCTCGACGAGGGGTGCCGGTGGCTTGGCGGGTGCGGTTGGTGCCTCGGCCAGTGGGGCGAGTCGCTTGGCGGGTGAGGTCGGTGCCTCGCCGAATGGTGCGGGTCGCTTGGCGAACGAGGTCGGTGCCTCGGCGAGCGGCGCACGTCGCTCGGCGGGTGAAGCGGGGGCCTCCGCGACAGGTGCGGGTCGCTCGGTGCATGAGGCTGGGGCCTCGGCTACCGGCGGAGGCGCTGCTGCGGCCGGTGCTGCGGCGGCTGGTGAGGTTGCGCGTGAGGCGGGTGAGGATGGGAGTTCCGCGGGGTCTGCCACGACCGCGCCGGCGCCGCCCCGGCCTGTGGTGCCTCGGCCTCCGTCGCCGTCCCGGCCCGTTGTGCCGTCGCCCGCGCGACCGTCTACGCCGGCGCGACCGTCTACGCCGGCTCAGTCCTCTACGCCGGCTCAGTCCTCTACGCCGGCTCAGTCCTCTACGCCGGCTCAGTCCTCTACGCCGGCTCAGTCCTCCACGCCGG